>JABHCP010000019.1 GCA_018673485.1 Candidatus Uhrbacteria bacterium | reverse complement strand
CGAGGCAGGAGCGAGTAATGATATTGTCATTAAAAAGACGTCCGATGATTCAACTATCGAGACTATAGATGCTCAGGACGGCAAGGTTACAGGGTCAGGTACAACTACGATTACTATAAATCCAGCTGCAACGTTAGATGATAATATTGAGTATTATGTGCAAGTTGGCACTGATTCTTTTGATGATACGGCAGGGAATAGCTATGCCGGTATAACGGACACAACAAGCTGGAGTTTTACAACCGGGGATTATACCTCTCCGACTGTGTCGACTTTAAGTCCGGCAGATGATGCGACCAGTATTCAAAATATATCTGATCTTGTGATTACATTTGATGAAAATGTAGATATTGAGTCTGGCAATGTGACCATTAAACGTTCCACAAATGATGCCACCGTAGAGACCATTGATGTTACAGGCGGTCAAGTGACGGGTACGGGTACAGATACGATTACAATTGACCCTTCCAGTGTTTTGAATGCGTTGACGGAATACTATGTGCAAATAGATGCTACCGCATTTGATGATGCTAATAGTAATAGTTTTGCGGGTATATTGGATACGACTTCTTGGAGTTTTACTACAAAGTCTGGTGGTTCTTCGTCGGTAACCTCGGCACCGAGTCCTTCGCTGGGAGGTGTTGATTCGGAAGATGGATCAGGTTCAAGTTCCGGATCTTCCAATGCTACTGTTACGGGCGTGACTGGATCTACAACGGTGGAGGCAGGTGATGATGTGAAGGTGCAGTGGTCAAGTAATTCCAGTGTGCGTTTAGTGAATATCTATGTTTCTTATGATGGTGGTTTAACGTATGAGTTTGTAGAGGGCCCAATAATAAATACGGATAATTATTCGTGGGACTTGCCGTATGATATCGATGCTGACTCGGTAAAGTTTAAAATAGAAGGAACAGACTTGGCGGAGGTTATTGCAAGTATTGAAACTGATGAAATTGCAATCGATGTGCAGGATGATTGTGATTGCGATATTGATGAGGGCACAGAGCAGGATGACCAAGAGGGCCAGAATGATGGGGTTGGCGATTCCATTGCAGAGGATAGCGGATCTGGGTTACTTGAGCTTATCGATGATGCTATCGAAGAGTTGCTCGATGGGCTTATTGATGAGATTGAGGGGGTTGCACAAGAGGTGTTAGAGATCATCGTTCCTAGTTTTGAAAGGGATCTAACATTTGGTGTGACAGGTGAAGATGTTAAGGAATTGCAGCAATTTTTAAATAGCAATGGATATAATATAGCGCAAGACGGTGCGGGGTCTGCTGGTAATGAGACTGAGTATTTTGGTGAGCTAACTCGCCAAGCATTAGTCTCATGGCAACAAGATAATGGTTTACCAGCATTTGGATATTTCGGCCCTCTTACACGTGAGTTGATTTCATCACAAGGAATCGTTATCGAAGATATTATAGATGTTGATGAGATTCAAGAGGGTGAAGACGTAGAAGTTGTCTTTGATCGTGATTTGACCCTAGGTTCAAAGGGTGAGGACGTTCGTGAGCTCCAAAAATACTTAAACAAAAGTGGTTATATTTTGGCAGATTCCGGACCAGGGTCTCGTGGTAATGAAACAGATTATTTTGGCGAATTAACAAGACAAGCATTGATTAAGTTTCAAAAAGCAGTTGGTATTAAGCCAGCAGCAGGATACTTCGGACCAATAACTAGATCATTTATAAAATAAATAATTAGTATAACTTTTTATGTTGAATACAAAGACCTTTAGCGACGGAGCGGCGATACGGTTTGGTTGGGAGAAGATGAAAGAGCATTTAGGCTTTTTCATTATTATGTTTTTGGTGATGATTGGAGCGGCAATACTCCCAATGATTTTGGGGATTTTTATTTCGGAAGATTATTGGTATCTTTCAATATTGCTTTTCTTGGCATATTTCGTATTGGCTACAATCATGGGAGTTGGGTTTATCCAAATTGTTCTTGATATTACTGATGGTAAGAAGCCAGTAATCGCAACATTGTTTACCAGATGGAATGTATTTTTTAAGTACCTTGGTGTAATGATTGTATACGGCTTTGTTGTTTACGTTGGTTTCTTTTTGCTCATTTTCCCAGGCGTTATCTGGTCGTTGAAATATTGGTTCGCACCTCTACTCGTAGTAGACAAGGGAATGGGTCCAATTGAGGCGATGAAAAAGAGCTCAGAGATGACTATGGGGCTCAAGTGGGATTTGCTCGGATTCTATTCTGTAACAAGTGTTGTGAATGTCATCGGAATGCTTTGTCTGTATGTTGGATTGGTGTTCACTGCACCAACAACAATGATCGCAATGACAAAGGTCTACCGCGAGGTTTCATAATTTGATAGAAAATTAAAAACCACCCAAGCTTACGCTGAGTGGTTTTTTAATAGCAATAGTCATGATAAAATTCATTTATATGAATGAGGTTATCAAACGGTCGTTAAATGAGCGGAAGAGGGGTGTTAGTCCTGAGAGTGGCGCAGGCAATGAACAACAAGGAGTTGCACGGGATTATTTGGAGGATTCAGAGATACCCGAAAGGAAGCATTATACTCCTGAGAGCATCTGTGCAGAATTTGAAGTTCCTAAGGATTTTCCAAGGAATGCGAGTGAGGTGGCACTTTTTGATATGGCGAGTGACATTCTTATTGGCACAGGTGATGAGGTAGTGTCAGATACAGAGTTTGTCTATATTGAGCAGTTTATGAGAAGGCTTGTTGATATTGAGCCAGAGGAGAGGAGTAGGAAAGAAAGAGACATGATCTCAACGATCGAAGAGCGTGTAGACAGTGTATTAACAGAGAAATTGCGAGGATTGCTCGCATACGGTGATGATTCTATATTGGTCGAGCAACGTAAGAAGCTTGGTATAGATTCTGAAGATGATGAGCAGCGATTTGATGTACGTATCATTTCTCTCCAAGAAGCAGGGGATGATTATGAAAAGCGTCAGGAATTATGGGTAGAGCTAAGTGGTGGTAGTCCTTCTTTATTTATTATGCGTAATCAAACGCTGGAGGGTGTTTTACAAGATCCGACTATTTATCTCTCCGAAGATCATTTGAAGCGATTCTTGCAAGAAGATTATCCGGACCAAGCGTTCCTGCATGAATATCGACATACACAGCGTTCATTTTCTTATGGCTCAGATCAGCTGTTTCGTTTTTTAGATGAGGTAACTACAGATGTTGGGGAGTATGAAAATATTTCCTCACAACTTAGATTGCTTACTCTGACCGCCGAAGAGATGGAGTATAGGGCTTTCTTTAATGCATATGAGAAAGATGACGACGAGGCCAAAGCAGATTTATTAAGGCAATTGGCTCATTCATTTGGCCCTATGGGTTTAATGGTGCTTGGAGGAAAGCCGAGTTCTGAACATTCTGGCGATCGTGATGGTATAAAAGATTTACCACTTTTTGAAGTCAATGGGCCACAACGTAATGACGCATTGCAGTTTTTTGAGACAATGTTGGCATTTAGGGAAAAGCAGGACCCGAATTGGATTGAGGTTTTTCGTAAGCGTTTGCAGGATAAAGAGGGAGACTACAGGGCTTTTCTTGATATATTACGCTCATATCTTTTTCGTGAGACAACTATCGGACTTGAGGAATCTGATGCTGATCGAACAAGGCAGTTGGTTGATGTAATTGATGCAGAGATGGAGCGAAGACGTATTCTTGGAGAGGGTGATTTTGATGAGGTTTATATGAAAGATGAATGAGAATACCTAGTATTAAATTCAAAAACCACTCAAGCTTACGCTGGGTGGTTTTTTAAATCTGATTACTGTAGCAGGTGCTCGGCGGCGAATGTGTAGGCAGTTGTGTCGGTTACTACTATTATCGAATTGCTGTCTTCTTGTACGATCATGGAGTGCGCTTGTGCGATTGTGTCATTAGTATATTGCGCAATTAGTGATCCTTCTTTATCAAGTACGATGACTCGAGACTCAGCAGGTTCTAATATGTATATGAATTGACTGTCGGCGTCTGTCCAGATGTCTATTGGATCGCTCATCTGAGGTGATATGGAGTCTAGATTAAATGTTTGTTGTCGTCCTGAGAGTAATGAAACTACATCATCTTGTGTGAGTACGTATATATTTCCATCAATCGCTAACGCTCGTGCGCTTGAAAGGTCGGTGTCTGAGTCAGTTGAGCTAATCCATGGAGTGCCAGCCTCGTAGCCGTCACCTCGTTCGCGCATTTTTGTGATTTGCTTTGCAGTTGCTGAGAGTACGTAGATACTCTCGTTATATTCAATTATATCCTCCACGCTCAATAAGTCATTTGCACCACTCACGATAGGATTGAGCGTGCTACCACTTATAGCGAGCCGTCCGAGCTGTTGGTTTACGTCGACCACCAGGGCATTGCCATCCTCGGTAGTGCTTGAACTAATTATTTGTTCAATGGCTCCAGAGTTGATGTCAATTGATTGCCAGTTGGATTCGAGTGTATTAAGCCGGTAGAGATTATTTTGTAAATCGATGGAATATATGGCATCAGCAATTACGAGCGCTTGAGTGATTTCTATGTCACCTGACGTTGCAAGAATTGTTAAGTCGGCTGGAGTTATTTTTTGTATGTCATAGAGAACTTCTTGAAGTTGCTCTCGTAATTCATTTGTAGTATTTTCTTGCGATCGTCCGTTATAGTTTATGGTTTCAAGTAGGGCAGTTGCTTCTTGCAAGTGTAGTCGTGCCTGGTTTTCGTCATCATAGATGAGGCTTGCTTGCGCTGAATCCATTTTTTCTTGAATGTGCGTGACTATGACATTGAATGCATCTTCTTGTTGTATGCTGGCCTGTCGTCGATTGGTTATTGTCATCGTTGATACAAAAATTAAGATCAGTATCGCGATCGTAATACCCGCATACTTTGTTACTGACGGCAGTTTATTAAACCACATTATACCTGCACTGATTCTTTCTTTTGGATGAGGCTGTTGCTTTACCGCGCTGTGTCCTTTTCTAAAGAGCGACGGCAGGTTCTGCAAGCCGATTATTGCGTATTTTGTAATGAAAGCAATGATTTTAATAAGCCCAGCGATCAAGATTGTTAAAACTTGTAGGAAAACTTTTGTTATCCTTTTTAGCAAGCTTTTGTACCCACGAGTACCCGGAGCAGATAATTTCTTAATAAGTGGGTTTGTGATTTTTGCTATGAACCCTCCAACGTCAGGTGCCTGGTCACCTAGTAATGTAGCTGTTTTTTCTTGAGTCTCATCGAGTAGTTCCATTGAATGCATCGGATTTACTTTTTTGGGAGCGCCGGCTTCAGGCGTGTCAGATACTTGAAAGCATATACCTCCGTATACGGTGTCGCGGTTTAAGTACTGCTGTATTCTTTTCAATGATCCAGATGCCGGCAGGGTAGTTAAAATATCTTGAAGTTCGGCTAGAGTTATCTCTCGTGCCGAAACACGGGTAGCCAAATAAAATATGTCACCAGGGTGAAGTTCGCCGTCGAGCACAGTTTCAAATAGTTTGTCCCACGACTGGTCTTCTTTATTGGCAAATTGATCAGACAATTCGTAGATCACATATCTCTGCTGGGCAGTGCGGTGCATGAAGAGTGCTGATAAGTTTCCGATTCCGCTGATGAACACTTTATTTTCATGAACCACACCGATCACTATATGAGTGTCAGATAGTGGAATACTTTTTTGTTCAGCGATAATTTGGGCGATGTCTTCATTAAGAGCCTGTAATAATTGCTCAAATCTGCGAGCAATATGGACATCTCCTTCAATGGTATCTTTGAATCTGGCCAGTCTTTCATGAATTGCTTCAGATATAAGCTCACGAGCGGTGTTGGATTTGCCCAAAAACCTAACAAGACCGAAGATATGGCCACATTTCTCTGGAAGTGGTATCAAAGTACTGGAAATATGAGCTTTCTCTGACTTTGGATTTAGAATTTGCGCAGACGATTTTATCACTAGCATATGTTTGGTGTCCTTTACACCTCCTGGTAATAAGTTTACTATATGAATAGACTAAGTGGAAGGAGGTTATATACACATTGAATACATTTTTTATGCCTGTGAAAGTATCAGACAAAGTAGAAGTAAAGCCTCAAGAGAAGCCTGTAGAGGCATTCGCTCCTGAGAGTTTATTTGGATCAAAGACAAGAGTCAGACTTTTGAATCTATTCTTGGAACATCCAGACCGTCCGTTTTATGTTCGTGAGATAACTCGCAAGGTTGACGCACAATTAAATTCAGTCCGCAGAGAGTTGCAAAACTTGATAGGCCTCAATGTTATTAGTGAGGTTGCAGGAAAGATTATCTCAACCGAGAGTGAGGTGCCAAAGAAAAAAACAAAAGACAAGAAAAAATATTACATAGCAAATAAGGAGTGTCCATTTTTCGAGGAGCTGCGCGGCATGATGAAAAAAATGGCGATACTTATGAATCATTCATTGGTTGGTGAGCTACAAGACGCAGGTTCGCTCGACCTTCTTCTTTTAACCGGACGATTTATAGATAACAGCGATGTAGCCTCAGACATACTGGTTGTTGGGGATATCAGTGATAAACGCCTTGTAAAGGCAATGGAATCATTAGAGTCAAAGCTTGCGCGTGAGATTAATTACACGTACATGCCAACGGATGAGTACACGTATAGATTTGAAGTTAAGGATCGATTTTTAATGTCCTTGTTGGAGTCAGATAAAGTCATACTTGTTAATAAGGTTAATTTGTCACTATGATGATTTATCTTAATGGCCAAGATATTAATCGAATTATTTTTTCAATTCTCAAGGAAGGTGCGGTTGAGCAGGATATTGTAGTAAATGAAATTGGACCGGAGGGCTATTTAAAAGCCTTCCGTGATTTTTTAGAAAAAAATGGATGTGAGCTGGGTGAGGTGAAAAAGATCTTTGCAGTTGTTGGTCCTGGTTCAGCAACAGCACTTAGGAGTTCGCTGGCGATTGTTAATACGCTTGGTTTTGCTAAGGGCATAGGCCTCGTGGCAGTGCAGAAAGAAAAGACTGAACAAGATATTGATACAATCAATAAACTGCTTGAACAAGGATTGTCTAGTTTTGAGATAAAAAATGTGCTCACACCAAAATATGAGCACAAGCCTCGCATCACCATATCCACAAAGGATGCATTGAGGAGAAAGGCCAAGTAGCGGTACAATGGAGGCGGTAGAAGATTTTGAGGTGATTACAACCTCTACAACCTTTTCAACCTCTAATAAACTTTATAACCTTTTTTTCTATGCCTCAATATGTAGATGTGTTGCAGTCAGCCTTTGTAGATCTGTGGGCTGGAGTTGTACTTTTTGTGCCAAAGCTGCTTTTTGCAGTGATTATTTTTATTTTAGGTCTTATCTTGGCCGGTGTTCTTTATAAGGTCGTGATTAGATTAGCGAAGGTTTTGCATATTGATGAGTTAATGCAAAAACTGGAGTTGGACACAATGTTCAAGCGCGCAGGATTAAAGCTTGATCTTGGAAAGTCACTCGGTTGGCTAGTAAAATGGTTTGTTATCATTTTTGCACTAATCGCCGCGGCTGACATCTTGGAATGGAATCAAGTTACTTTATTCTTGACCACCATCGTTGAATATATTCCAAATGTATTAATTGCTGTAATAATTCTCTTGGTTGGAATGATTTTGGCAAACTTTGTTCAGGAGATTATTAAAACAGCACTTGAAGCTGCAAAGATGCATAGCGCATGCTTTTTAGCAGGAAGCGCACGATACGCGATTATAGTATTTAGTTTCATGGCAGCACTCGTGCAGCTCGGAATCGCAGAGTCATTGATTCAAGTTCTATTCACAGGATTCGTAGCCATGATCGCACTTGCTGGTGGATTAGCATTTGGACTCGGTGGCCGAGAATACGCATCACGAATTCTAAATCAGTTATCAAAAGATCTAAGTTCAAAAACAGATAATCAATAATTGTGAATATGTTTGGAAAAAGAGGGCCAGAGTTTACGGCACCTGCTCAGGATCTTGAGGACCATATGTTACCTGATCAACGTGAGAAATTGGATAGTTTTTTGCTCGGCATTCGAATAGCGTTCAAGTATGAAGATTGGGAAGAGTACAATAAAGATTATTGGGAGAAGCTCGCTGATGAATATAGAAAAATTGGAAAAGGAGAGCTGCGCCTTGAAGATAGGCATATATTATATCCAAGTTGGACAGGTCATACTTTTCTTCAGGCAGCAAAGGAAATAGAAGATCTTTTAGAGGAGTTGAGTTCTGATAAACAAGAATAGAATATGAAATTAGAAATAGGAATAGGGCAAAAAGGTATAATAGCTGAAGAGGCTACAAAAACGAATAAAGAGATTGATTCAGGTACTACAGATGAGACTGACCATGTGGAAGCTGAGTCTGAGCATGTTCTTACTCCTGAAAAGCGTAAGAGAATGGAGGATTGGCTCAACTTGCGCGCGAAGTTAGTTAGAGAGCTCATCGTTGAAGACCCAAGTACAGAAGAGCTTAGATCGCTTCGTTCTCAGATTGGAGTATTTCAAGAGGCGCTTGCATCTTTACGTCTTTTGGGAGAGAATCGAGATCAAGGTGGGGTTGGTCGGAATTATCCCGGATGGATTGATGAAGATTTTAAATTAGCTATCAAAGAAGCGAGAAGAATTGTCAACGAGGAGTTTGCGGATAAGCCCGAGATTGCTAAGGAGATTTTATCTTGGACCTAAAAAGTTCTTCCAGTCATTAGATTTAAAAGAGCCAGCTTGCGCTGGTTCTTTTTAATACAGATAGAAGTAGGTTTTTATGAACGCTGTATAAATTCAGCACTAAGTGTACGATCGTACACTTAGTGCTGAATTTATACTTATTTAATCATGGTGTCCTTTTTTAATCGTTTGGGCATTTTCTCGATTGCGTATCGAAGTGCCGTTCTTGGCATGTGAGATTTATACTTCATAACGAATTTGAATACCTCATCTTGATAATGCTTGGTGGCTTCTTTGAGCATCCAGCCGTAGCCTTTTTGAACCATGTCTTCTGGGCACTCGAGGAGATCGAAGGCTACATCGAATACATCGTCGATATTTTGTTTGTTTCGAACTGGAATGATTAAGCTAACCGTGCAGGCGCGCTGAACCCATTGATTTTTTGACTTGGTCCAGAGTTTAATTTTTGGAACAAGGGCAGGGAAGTCTAGTAATAGATATCCAAGTGACTTTGTGCAAAAGTCATCACACATTGCCCAGTTTGAGACGTATTGATCGACCCAAGCCTCAAATCGATCGAAGTCTGTTTCATTAAATTCCTTGCGTCTACGAAACGCCCAGGCTGATGCAATTACAAATTCCTCTTGCATTCCCGATTGCATAAGCTTCTCACAAATATCAAAAAGCTCGTTTTTAGATAGGTCCTGAACTTCACGGTAGAATTCTTGGGACATGCGTCGAACCTCAGGGGTTTTAACGCCGTAAAGTTTGATTGGTTCTTTAAACCAGCGCAGAGCGCTCTTTTTGACTGTTGGATCAGCTTGTCTTTTGAGCTCTTTTTGAATTGTTTGAATAATATTCATAACAGATATAGAATAGCATGCAAGAAGATACTATGAAATCGTCGACCAAAAATGAGCAACCGCGTCGGATTCTGATAATCGGTGACGCAGGAAGGGGAAAGACCACATTTGCGCAGCATGCATCTGAAAAGTTTGGAATTCCTATGTTTTCACTCGATGACATACTTTGGAAGCAGAGGTATTCAGAGATCGAAGATCGACCAAAGGCGATGCAGAGGATTCAAGAGGTAGTGGAGCGAGACGCCTGGATTATAGAAGGTGCAACTCGATACTTGGCAGAGCAAAGCTTTGAAAGAGCTGACATCATTTATCATTTTCAACACAGGAGCATCGTAGGTCAGATATTACATTTGGTGTGGAGGTACCTTAAAAAACGAGGAAGTACATTCGTCGAGCTGTGCAAATTGATACTTCATTCAATTTATAAACGTTACTCAGTTGGATATTGTCGTCATGAGAGTGGATGGTGTGAGATTTTGGATCCGCATGATAATAAAGTTATACATATTCGATCAAAACGTGACGTGAATGATCTAATCGAAACATTACTGTCACCCCCGGCAGTGTAAGGGGTTCACCCCTTACCACCCCTCATTCGAATCCTCTGTCCTTACGAATACAAAAAACCACCATAGAAATGGTGATTTTTTGGTTCCCGGACAGAGATTCGAACTCCGATTCCCTGGACCAAAACCAGGTGTCCTGCCTTTAGACGATCCGGGAGTGTGGTGAGTGATCGCGCAGGGATAGTATCTGATTTGACGTTCATTGTCAATAATTCATAAGGCGGAGGGGTGGACGGTAAGGACATAATATGCTAGGTTATCCGGCCTTTGGGATCCTCATTCGAGGGGGTTTATCCATTGGAAAAACGAAGTGCAACAGGAAGTCCTAATGCTTCGATTTGTGTTCCTTTTTTCTCTGTTCATCAGCTTTGCGTCCAAGGCACATGCCGTCGACTGCACCGCAGAGCCCACCGTGGCTGATCAGATCCAGTGTCTGCAGGACGGTCAGGATGCTCTCGAGGCTGAGAACGCTGCTCTTCAGGCAAGGCTCGATGACCTGGAGGCCTGGTACGATGAGCTCAACGACGTGATGTACGTCGACGTCAACAACGACGTGATCTTTGAGGGCACCAACGTCTACGTCCAGAAGGGCTGGGGCGACACCTGGGGTGATGGCAATGGTCTGGGCAACCTGATCATCGGCTACAACGAGCTCGGCTCAAGCAGCCCGATCCGTACGGGCTCGCACAACCTGATCATCGGTCCGTACCACAGCTACACGAGCTACGGCAGCATCGTGCAGGGACGCCAGAATGAGTCCCACGGTGCCTACTCGTTCCTGCTCGGTGGAAGCCAGAACGTCGTTGAGTTCTACGCCACCAACAGCGGCATTCTCGCTGGCCTGAACAATACCATCACGGGCTATGGGGACTTTTCCGCCATCGTCAGTGGTGGGGACAATATCCTCACGGCCGAGCGCACTGTGGCAATTGGTGGCTTCTACAACGAGGTCACCGGGCCTGCCGGCGTGGCCATCAACGGTTACAGGAGTTTTGTGACTGGTCACAGGGCCACTACCGTTGGTGGACGCGACTTGGAGGCGTCGGGCACCAATAGCCTAGCGCTCGGTGGAGATGACAACGTGGCCTCTGGTGTCTACTCGGCGACGCTCGGCGGAATGCGCAATCAGGCCAGCGGTGGCACTTCGGTGGTCTCGGGCGGCTATGACAACCGTGCGATCGGTAGTTGGTCGACGGTCAACGGAGGCAACGAGAACGACGCTTCCGGAACTTCGTCGACAGTGCTCGGCGGCTTCCACAACGATGCCTTACACCGCGGCTCTGTGGTGCTTGGCAACCAGTACATCTTCACGACCGCCGACTACAGCATCAAGCCCTGGTAGCACCCGCGTGCTAGGCTAAACAACGAACTGACCATCCTCCTGCGAGGGTGGTCGTTATGCTTTAATGGTTTTTATGGGTGTAATGCATTATACTTACATCAAGATTTAATCAAATTTTATGAAATTATTGAGATATATTTCCGTGCCACTTTTAGTAGTGTTATTTTTTGTAGTTGGTGTTTCGGCTGTGAATGCGGCAGATTGGGCTAAGCTTTATAATGAGTCAAGCCAAAAAGTTTTTGGAGTCGATTATTTCGACTCAGATACTGGAGCAATACTCATCACTAACTCAAGTGGTTCTGAGCCTTTCGTGGTGATTGTCAATGGTGATTGGGAGGATAGAGTCGTATACGAACCAACAACTGAAGAATTGTACGATGTTCAATTTGTAGATAAGAATTCGATTATAGCTGTAGGTGAGAATGGGACCATTATTAAGACGGATGACTTAGGGGTAACTTGGGACGATGTGTCGGTTGCGATTAGTAGCAAACTGGTTCACATCGAGATGTTTAATTCATCTATTGGTTGGGTTGTTGGTGATGGTGGACTGATTTATAAAACTTTAAATGGAGGTGACTCTTGGACGTTGCAACCCAGTGGAGTTACAGAAGATCTAAATTCAATCCATATATTGAGCGTTGATGAGGTGTATACTGTTGGAGATAATGAGACCATTCTTCATACTTCAAATGGTGGGTCATCATGGCCAATTAGGAGATATGGTGGAACTAATGAATTCTATGATGCTTATTACTCAAGCACGATGAATGGAATTGTTGCCACAGGTAGCGGTTTGTATTACACGACAAATGGTGGTGCGGCATGGACGATTTTCGACGGAGTGAGCACAAATAAATTTGTAACTTTTGATTTTTATTCAAGTTCCGTGGGAGCGGTTGTCGGCACCAGTGTCGCTTATGTTACAGACGATGGTGGTGCGACTTGGACGAGTGTGGATATTCCAGATGAGACCGGGTCAGAGCTGCTGGTCGATGTTGAATATTTTGGCGATGATTTGCTTATTGCTGGATACACTTCATATTTAAGATCTATATTTTACGCAACTGACAGTGAAGCTCCGACAACGGTTTCTGGTCTAACTTCAGACTCTCCTTCAACTGATGGAGCCATTTCACTAAGTTGGGACGCTTCCACTGATCAATACGGGGTTGAGTCTTATGAAATTGATGTTGATGGAGCTGGATACACTGACATTGGAGATGTGACAGAATATGACTTGACGGTAAGCGAGGGGTCACACGAGGTTTCAGTTCGAGCGATCGATATCGCAGGTGTGGAAGGTGAAGCGGCCAGTGTTACAGTTCTGTCAGATGAAACAGGGCCAGAAATTTCTGCAGTTACACCGATTTCAGCTATTCAAGATGAGTTAACAGCATTCAGTGTGACGGCGACAGATGAGCTGTCAGAAGTAGATCTGTGCTTACTTTATCTAAATGGTGCATCACAGGGACACATGAATGATCAAGGCGACGGTCTGTATACTAAGAGTTATACGTTTGGAGCTGAAGGATCATATTCGGCATATGCGATTTGTGATGATTCACTTGGTAATTCTACAACAGCGTCAACTAGCACCATTACAGTTGGTGCGGCAACTGAAACGACCGAAACGACTGAAACAACAGAGACAACCGAAACTACCGAAACTACCGAAACGACTGAAACTACAACTACAGAGGTGTCCGATAGCTCGACGGGTGTTATAACTGATATTGCAGATTTGGATACAGAGGTATTAATCAAGAGTCAGTGCATTGATTCGACAGGTGTTAATGATCCTTGTCGCGCGGTTTATTTCTACGACAGCGCTGGAATGCGTCACGCTTTTCCTAACTCAAAAGTTTACTTCACATGGTACGATAGTTTTGATGACATCATTTTGGTAAATTCTGATGTGATGGCAGATGCACCGTTGGGAGCGAACGTAACGTATCATCCAGGAACAAAGATGGTGAAGTTCCAAACTGTGAATACGGTATATGCTGTAGAGCAGGGCGGTGTGCTGCGAGCGATCGGTTCTGAGGAGGTTGCAACTGACTTATATGGAAGTGATTGGAATCAGCAGATCGACGATATCTCAGATGCATTTTTCACTAACTATTCATTTGGAGATGACGTGGATAGCGCCAGTGATTATGATGTGAGTGACGCGATAGCGTCGGTAAGTTCACCTGACGATAATTTCTAAATTAAGATTTCAAAAACCGGTCGAGGCATACTCGACCGGTTTTTCTATTAACTCACAAATGAAAGTGAAATAATAGTTCACCATCTCGACGTCCAGGAGAGATCTTCTGAGTTCGATCGAAACGAGAAGATTTCTCTCTTTGTTCGAAATGGGAATTAAGTAAAATTGCCTGGCGGCCATTTATTCCAACCCATGCATGGCACGTAGTTTATTAATCTTTTTCTGAATTCGTCGTTTATGTTTTGGTTGGAAGATTTCAAGTTCGATTTCGATTTTATCCTCAGTTGAGAATACTTGTTTGAGTGCAGCTATTCTTCCATTGCCCTCAAAGGTTACGTATCGATTGTCTTGCATCGGAACCGCCCGCATGTAAGTCGCAGAGGGGAGGTATTTAGCCAAGTCTTCTTTTGATAATTTACGCTTTTTCAATAGCAATGATTTGTGTGGTTTAAGTTTTTCAGCACGATCCTTGGTTGCCTGCATCGCATTCTCGCGATTATCAACGGGATGAATTGGGTCAAGTTTATAGAGCTTGCAGTATTCAAAGTCGTGCTTAATATTATTTTGCAAAATTTCCATGACGATTTGTGCCATGAATGCGTCCTTGTAACCAAGCTGCAAAAACTCACTTCTTTTTGAAAATAACCAGTTCCAGATTTGTTTAATTTCGTTTGCGATATTCATACACAAAAAATTGTAACGCATTATGATATAATTGTCGCATGTCTATGGAGGAAAAACGAGAAATAAGATATAGGAAGATTTGGAGGATGCTAAAGCCAGCTCTTAAGGCGAGATGGTATTATTGGCCTATCTTTATAATATTCTCAAGTTTGTTGGGAGTGTTAGCGGTTGCTGAGCCTTACATTTATGGGTCAATTGTTGATTCGATCATAGAAATAGCTGGGCTATCAATGACGGTTAGCGATGGCTTTAAAGTAATACTTCCGTTCCTCTTGATTTGGGGAGGGCTTGTTATTTTTGAAACTTCTTTCACTGCCGTGTACATGTACATTTCTTGGTATTTTGGAAATTGGATCTTGATGGATTTTTTGCAAGAACTTTTTGGTAGGATCTTGGGGTTAGATGTGGAAAGATTTAAGAGTGAGAAGTCGGGTGAGATGTTGCGACGTTTTGATAATGCTTGGAATTCAGTTTGGCACATCACTTATAACTCGAGTAAAACATACCTGGAGGCAATAACACGTTTTGGTGCAGCTTTAGTTGTTGGTTTATACATTGACTGGCGATTGACCATTGTGGCGCTTGTACCCATTCCTTTAATCGTGGTTATTGGTGCTCTACAACTACAAGCTTCTGCAAAGCATCAGCATGGAGTGAATAAGATGTGGGAGAAGATTACGGGAGTTGTTGGGGATGCGTATTCAAATATTGCAACGGTTAAGAGTTTTTCTAAAGAATTGAGTTTAGTGAAGCGGTTTAAGGCAATGTATACGAGTAGCTGGAAGTATCAGATGAAGGTGAATCGTCTTTGGGCAACTGTGGAGGCGGGGTATGGCGCTATTTACATATCCGGTAGGCTTTTGATTTTTGGCTTTGGTACATGGTTTGTTCTTCAGGGTGCTACAACGCTTGGTACAATGATAATGTTCCTAGGGTTTGCGAACTTCTTATTTGGTTCAGTTCAAATGATAATGGGAACACTGCCAACAGTATCGAAATCATTAGTTGAGCTCGATAGAGTTTTGAAGGATTGGAATGAAGTGCCTGAGATTCGTGAGAGAAAGGACGCAATTGGCCTAAAGAAGGTGAGCGGCCGTGTAGTATTTAATAAAGTCACTTTTGGTTATGATGATACTCGCCAAGTGCTTAAGAAAATTTCATTTATTATTCCTGACGGACAGATGTTTGCGATCGTTGGTGAGTCCGGAGCGGGGAAGTCAACGCTTGCTCAGATGATGCTGCGTTACCATGATCCGAACAAAGGCTCTATTACAATTGATGGACATGATATTCGAAATCTTAAGTTGAAGAGTTTACGTAGCAATGTTGGATTTGTAATGCAGGAAAATCTACTGTTCCATGATTCAGTAATCAATAATATTCGATTAGCCAAACCGTCAGCGTCGATGAAGGAGGTAGAGACTGCAGCGCGACGAGCTCAGGCCCACAATTTCATCAAAAAACTTCCAGGAGGTTATAAGTCGATTGTGGGAGAGCGTGGAGTGAAGCTCTCTGGTGGAGAGAAGCAAAGAATCGCACTCGCACGCGTATTCTTGGAGAACCCGCCGATTCTCGTTCTCGATGAGGCAACGAGCGCGCTCGACTCAAAAACTGAGCACGCACTCCAGACTGCACTCAAAGAAGCCATGAAGGGAAGAACGTCACTCGTGATCGCTCATCGACTCTCAACGGTCATGGAAGCAGATCAAATCATCGTAATGGACAAGGGTCGAATTGTGGCTCAAGGAACACACGAAGAACTAGTTAAAGAAAGTGGGCTGTACAGAGAATACTGGACCATTCAGGCCGGAGGTTACGTTTAAATGCAAGGACACTCCACCGCGAGACGGTAGAGTGTTTTTCGTTTTAGCGTGCGCTCACACGCGCGGGAGTTGATCCCAAGGGAAGTCGGTGAGGTCCATGTTTGGGTCGATGCCGAGATCACGTAGTGCCTCGAGGAGTAGTTTGTGGCTCTTGTGCCCATAGCCCTTGATTCCGTGGAGAGTGACACCTTCTTCGTAATGTCGAAACTTATCCCAAGTAATGATGCGTGAGCCACCTTCGGGCAGTTCTTTACGCATGATTGTATATGAACTATGCCAGCAGTAGATGAGTAGGGTTTCGGCTACAAACGTAATCCCAGCACCACTTAGGGCTCTCATGAGCCGCGTCGCACAATGAGGCGGTTGGCCTTGACCCCAGGCCACATCCTCGACGCGCAGGAACAGGTTTGGGTTCCAGTCGGTTTGAACTTCAACCTTAACCGCTGGCTCGATGGTGTTGAAGACCATCACCTGCGTCCGGTGATCATCATTGAGCCACTTGGCGCTCATGCCGTGGGTGGCGGCCAGGAGTCGCACGATTCCGATGAGCGTATTGCGGTCCAGTTGCCCGATGCCTTCGAGGCGTCCGGCGTTGTCTTGGAACATCAGCATCATAATCGTTGCCGTCGATCGGTCGAGAGAATACCAAGCTGGCTCGCTTGTGGTTTTGAAGGGGGTGCGTTACAAACGCAGCCTTATCACCAGGTTGGAGGGTGGTCACTTCGCCGGTAGAAGAAAGGATGAGTTGAAGCATGGCTTCCTCGGGTGGGGGGTTGGTAAAAGGGCAGCGAGTAAGGTTATCGAGTTTTTGATGATTTGTCAATGCTCCAATGGTGTAGGTATTTACATAAAAGCAAGGACACTCCACCGCGAGACGGTAGAGTGTTTTTCATTTTGCGCGAGTTCACGCTCCGAGAACGTGCGAGCGCAATGGCTCAGTTAGGACCAAGCCTTGAGGGCATCCCAGTGCAAGGAGTTCACGAGCTCGTTCCAAGGTGTATGGGTAGAGGAGTGGGGTCGAGTAGCGGATGCCACGTGAGAAAATGACGAGCAGTCCGTTGCGGAAGAAGGCGAGCTCCTTCACACGGGTGGGCGCTTCAATCGAAAGCCCGGCGATCGCCTCGGGCGGTATGAGCACTCGAAACCTTGGCATCACATTGACGCGCGTTGTTTTACCGCGCTGGATAATCGTTTGGCTTGGCTCTACGAACTGAATGTCAAATCCTGCCCTCCGGAGCAGTGTAAGGTTCTCTGCTACATCCACGATGCCATTTTCGTGATCGAAGAATCCTATTTCACATGGGCTTATCGCGATGTGACCAGTTGACAGTACGCGTAGCGGTTGAAGTGCGAACGCGGGGCGCCGCCAGGGAAGGGGCATGGTAGACCTCGGGTAGAAGTTAGTTTGAGCTTATAAAAAATTTGCATAGTATGCAAATATATCCACAGGAAGCCTACCCCCTGGGAGTCCAACTCCTTGTGGACAGGAGTTTAACTGATATCCACAGCCTTTGATTATATCTGGGTTCTGACGTCTGACGTCTGTCTTCTGATATGCTAAACTAGGGCCATGATAGATGTGAAATTACATACTGGGAGTGAGCGAAGATTGACGGTTCGTAAAGCTGTTGAGGATCTTGGTGATGATTTTATTACTAAATGCCGCGAAGCTGAGGAGATTTTTGTTCATGTTAATTTGATTGATAGTCAGTATCAGTTGGCTTGCACTCACGTTGACGCGGTCCGTGGGCTCTTGGATGTTATTCGGACGTATTCAAAAACTCCAGTGAAAATCGGTGACGCAGCGTATCGAGGATCCAAGGCTGCGTTTGAGCACTTTGGATACGAGCGTTTGCTCGATGAGTATCATCAAGTCGAACTTGTTGATTTAAATGAAGATGATTTTGTTGACGGTGAAACTGTTCGCGAGGATGGGTCTAGGAATCCAATCCGTCGATCAAAGGTTGCGGCGAATGCTGGGTTTAAGATTTCTTTGGCACCTTTGAAGGTTCACAAGGAAGTTGGAATGTCAGCATCAGTTTACACTTGGACGACTGGAACATGGATAGTGCCATCGCGCATTAGTGCTACTGGGCGTGTGTGGGCGCACTGGCCGTGGTTGGAAGAAGAGGGCGTAAAAGCGCACCATGAAAGTATCGCTGAACTTTATCGACAAGCCCCGTGCGATGTTGCCATCGTTGATGGTATTATGGCTATGCAGGGTGATGGCCCAGTTCAAGGTAGTGCTGTTGAGATGGGAGTTGTCCTAGCTGGATTTGATGCTGTGGCAGTCGATGCTGTCGCTGCAACGTTAATCGGCTTTGACCCGTCAGAGATTGGATACTTGAAGGCGTGTCACGAATCGCAGCTCGGATCGATCGACATGAGCCAAATCAATGTTCCACCAATGCAAATGGCAGAGCTAACAAAGCAATTGCAAAGGCCGTTTGGGTTGGATAGAAAACTCGGAGAGATTTAAAGTGATGAAGCTGTTTAAAGTGTTTACTTCGAAAAATAAACATTTTAAACAAATAAGGGCGTCAGCCCGAATGATTAAACAATTTAAACAATTATTTATGTCTACATGTATTTTTCCAGGACGGTTTCAACCGTTTCACACAGGTCAGTTAATGGTCGTGCAGGGTATGGCGCAGTCTTGCACCAAACCTATTGTTGTAATTTGCCATGGTGACGCTCGTGAAGATGATTTATTTACAGTTGATGAGGTGCGCGAGATGATTAGTGCTTCATTGCTAGCGGAGAATATTGTTGATGCGACAATCATCGATGTTGCAGATTGCGATTCAGATGATGAATGGGTGGATAAAGTTTTGGAGGCTGCTGGAAATCCAGAAGATCCAAAGATTTGGAGCGGAGACGAGGACATGAAGGCATTGTTTGCAAAACACAACACTGAAATACAAAATATTTCCCCAGTTCCAGGGTTCAACGGCACAGAAATCAGGGGGTTGATTGAGTCAGGGGATACAACCTGGCGAGAAAAAGTTCCAGGCGGAACCATGGAAGTAATTGATAAAAAGTTTAGTTCCCAGTAGACACAGGAGGCGTATCGATATAGTCTAGAGGTAGCACCTTGGCCCAATGGAGAATCGAATGTACGATCGACCTCGATGGTATCACTGGGTAGGATTGCTGCTGCTCATGCTGGCAGCGATCTTTATCTCATGGTCCCGATATGTTCAGTAGCCCGCGTTTTGAATTTTCATACGCGGGTTTTGTGCATACAAGCTAAAACCCGCCACACCTCACGAAGAGGGGGCGGGACGGGTGACAATGATGCTTCAATACAACATCATTTGCCGGGTACGATGGCGAGCTTTGCTCGATTGGAGCGATCACGAGCCGATCTTGCAAGTGATTTCAGGGCAGGGTCGGGTTCTCTGGTCTGTTGTTCTCGAGCAGGGAATTTTGTGACGGTCGGTTCGCCCTTGAAGAAGTGACGTTCACTTGTTTCGTCCTGTTCGTCGTAGTGTTGCTCTCGAAATGCCATGATAGCATCTTCCTCGTCCGAGATACCTACAGCACATGAGGTGTACCTGTGACAGATAGAGCAGGTTCCTGAAACCGAGATGGTTCCTGAGAGGTCGCGAACAGGTTGGCGTGATTTTGCAGGATCGGCCACTTGGTTTGCTCCGAGACTGGGGTTATGAAAGGATCTTGAACTGTTCCAGTCATAGATTACAACAAGAACACGATTAAATCAAAAGCCAGCATTAAGTGCTGGTTTTATTGAACTAGTTTTAGCGGTTAGGCTATTTTAGGACCTTTTTTGAAATTAATGTGAGGTAGAGCGCGCTGATGATGCATAGTCCGGCCATGACGATGAATATTGCATTAAAGCCAAAGTTGTAGGCGAGCAATCCTCCGGCCATTGCTCCAAATGCTGTTGTGAAATACATCATGGACTCCCAAAGCGCCCACTCGCGGCCTTCATGGTGTTTTGTAGTGTGCTTTGAGTAGATCGCATCAAAGGCGGGGGAGTAGATTGCTTCACCAAAACCGATGATGATTTGAATGGCAAACAAAAACCAGATGGAATTTACAAAAAGGTAAAGAAAGAATCCAAGTGCCATCATTAAGTATCCAAAAATAACAACGTAGCGCTGTTGTTTGATTTTGTCTGTGATACGGCCAACGATTAGTACCGTCATTCCGGCGGCGAGCGCGAAGATTGCTCCGGCAATACTTGCGTCGAGCAAGTTGCCACCAATCTCCTCGACGAACAGCGCGTAGATAGGTCCCATCATTGCACCCGCGATTAAGATGAGGGCGTTTGTTACAACGAGAACATTTAGTGCGCGTTTATTGCGCATGCGTTTAAAGAAAAACATATTGTTCACATTATACTTTGTTTTGCGTATATGATCGATTGCGTTGCTAAAAGGTTTCACTTATTCGACGATCGTCGCATATGTGAAACTTTTGTGGATAACTGGTGTCCGACATCGGATGTTGGACATAAAATTCATTTGTTATTAACAGGAACAAATACCGAACACGAGTTTAGGTTGTAGATAAAGCGTAAAGTTTACGTTGAGCGCGTGTATTGAAGTGGGGAATTCAGGTTGACCAGAGGGGCTTGGTGGGGTAAAGTGGAAGAGTAATGGCACGAAGTGGGGAATTGAGCGATCAGCTTGATTCAATGGCTGCTTCGTTTTTATATATCTAATAAAAATAGAGGTTCAGGAGACTTCCCCTCATCGTAAACGGTTTAAGATCGCGCTTGTGTGTCTTAAATAGTTTGTGATGTTGGGTCGCTACTGCCTGTACCTTCTGAATATTTCCAAATTATGTTCATAGGGGAATATCATCACTCAATCGACGAAAAAGGACGGCTTGCCGTACCAACGAAGTTTAGAGTAGATCTCGCAAAAGGCGCAGTAGTGACGCGGGGTCTTGATTCTTCGTTGTTCCTGCTCCCCTTGGAGGAGTGGGGGAAGCTCTCCGACAAGTTGGCGAGTTTACCCCTGGGGCAGGCTAAATCACGTGCGTTCGCCCGGCTCATGCTTGCGGGCGCCATGGATGTGAAGCTTGATAAGCAGGGACGGTTTGTCCTTCCTGACTACCTTCGCAAATACGCGGGGGTAGGCAGAAAAGTGGTGATTGTAGGTATTCACACACGTCTCGAGATTTGGGACGAGGATAAGTGGAATACTTACCGAGAGGCTACTGAGAACGATGCGGTAAATATCGCAGAAGAGCTCGGTGAACTAGGGATATAAAGAACTTTAACTTTGACCATACGTCAGAGCGAAAGTTCTGGCGTGAATTTTTATAGCTATGAAACATGTACCAGTATTACTTAAGGAGGTAATTGACGGGCTTTCACTCAAAGAGAACTCTGTAGTTATTGATGCAACGCTGGGCCTCGGTGGTCATACGCGGGCGATTCTTGAGTCGGTTACAGGTGCTAGAGTGATCGGATTTGATCGCGATGCGCGCAATCTAGAACTTGCTAAGGAAGAGTTGAAGGATGTAGCTGATCGCATTGAGTTCGTAGAAGATTCATTCTCAGGCATCGAAACACATGTGAAAGAGCCGGTTGATGCAGCATTCTTTGACATCGGATTTTCATCACTTCACGTTGATGATCCGGAGCGAGGGTTCTCGTTTATGCACGACGGGCCACTGGACATGCGTTACGATCAGTCGCAGGAATTAACCGCAGAGGTGATTGTAAACGGATGGACACGTGACGAGCTAGCAAGAATATTCAGAAAGCTAGGTGAGGAGAGTTACGCGGCACCGATTGCCAAGGCAATATTTGTAGCGCGAAAGAAGGGAAGAATAACGCGAACATCAGAACTCGCCGAGATCATTTCAAATGCAGTGCGAAGATCTGGCAAGCAACATCCAGCCACAAAGGTGTTCCAAGCACTCAGAATTGCAGTAAACGATGAGTTGGGAGAGGTGGAAAAAGGGCTCGAGGCAGCGGTGAAGGTGTTGAAGCCCGGTGGAGTGCTCGCGGTAATCAGCTTTCACTCACTTGAGGACAGGATAGTAAAGAATTTCATTAAGAATCGAGAGGATCTGGAGGCGACAACAAAAAGACCAATCAAGCCAGGACTTGAAGAGATAAAATCTAATCCACGCGCTCGAAGCGCAAAATTGCGAATAGCAGTAAAAAAAGTTTAAGATGATTAAATTGTTGAAAGTGTTGACGTTGGAAGAACAGCGAACATACAGATCGGCAACATAAACATTTTAAACAACTTCATCAATTTCAACATAATAATCGGAGGACTATGACGATTCCGTCTGTACAAAATCTAATAATCAATTTCTCAGCCACTAAGTGGTTTACGTATTGTTTGCTTGCATGTGTGGCGGTAGTTGGAGCGCTCTACATTTGGCAGGTGAATATGTCAGCGACTCAAGGGTATGCAGTGCGGGATATGGAAAGCGATATTACTCTAATAGAACACGAGAACGAACAATTGCAGAATCAGGTCTCATCCTTACGATCAATCGATAGTGTGATGACACGTGTGCAAATGCTCGGACTTGTGAAGGTAGATGATGTAGTATATTTAAATTCGGATGATTCAATGGCGGTTAATAGATAATGTTTAAAGTGTTGAAAGTGTTTAAGTTGTTTATTTCGAAATAAACATTTTAGACATTTCAACAAGCGAGGGCTCTGCCCGAGTAATTAAACAATTACCAAAAGGGTTGACCACCTCTTTGCTCGAAAGGCAGGAGGTGTTTTTCTTTTATTTGATCCTAGTGGTAGTATATATTTGCATATCACAGCCTATTCAGGCAAGGAGGGGTTATGCTCGTTCGTTTGAAGATGATCACGTTTTTTCTCGCGTACATGTCTGTTGGGCTGCTTAGTCTGTCCATTATCGAAAGACTCTTCAATGGAAGCTACTTTTGGTTCACGTACATATTGACGTATGTGGTAATAGCCGGATTTTTGGTTGTTGGGTATATGGCAAATCATCATGAAAGCTTTTGGCCCGAGAACTTTGTTCGTACCTTTGGGGTCACCACTGGCGTTCATTCATTTTGTACTTTGCTATGGGGTTTTTGGGTGACTTCACATGTTCCGTCGTCAGATTTATTGTGGCAGTTTTGGACTGTGGCAGTATGTGTATGTCTCATGTGTTTCATGTGGCCTTTCGCTGTTGTGTCGTTAGGGGTATTCATTTCGGTTGGAGTTCGTTTGCGTAAGAAGGCTCGCGATGATACTGATGCGACTCAGGAGATGCCGAGGTCTGACTCCGATTCCGGCCAAGACGCCTGAGGAGCTCGAGGTTGCACTTCGCAAGATCCTTGCAGAAGTCGAGGCCTGACCTTCCAAGGTCTAACCTTTGGGAGTTGGACTCCCGGGAGTCGGACTCCTAGGAGTTAGACTCCGAATCAAATCGTGGTCCTGTGTCGTACATTCGACGCGGGGCTGTGCCCGACACCGACTGGTGTGGGGCTTTTGGCTTTTGACAGCATTCGATTGCCAAGGTAATCTAATTATCCTGCAATTCCACGCAGGAGAGGAGTTTTTTCATGCTCGGAGTGTTCGTTGTAGAGGAGTTAGGTGGCCCATATTTTCCAGATGCAGATGTGCGGCTCGATGCCTTGGTCGCAGGGATCGATGACCGAATTCAGATCTTGTGTGGTCCTGTTGCGAGATTTGCTCATGCGTCAAAAAGGCTATGGGATCTGCGTCAGACGGATCCAATCCTGGACTTTGGATTAGGTGTCCCTACCGGTGCGATTGTCGTGAACTTGTTGGAAGCGCGGTATACCGCATCGGTTGTCGATTAGATCTCGAAGTTCGAGATTCTAGTCATTCTCGTCTGCCCGCCATCGGGTAACTACGGCGAAGCGATCGTGATCAACACGCCTGAGGAGCTCGAAGCTGCACTCCGCAAGATCCTCGCAGAAGTCGAGGCCTGACCTTCCAAGGTTAGACCTTGAACGGGAAACCTTGGATCGATACGTGGTCCCGCACTTCGGTGTGGGGCTGTGCCCCATTCCGTCTGGTGTGGGGCTTTTGGCTTTTGATAAAATAGAGAATCTGGAATATTGAAATTATCTTATAACCACCCCTAACCCCTCCTTGAAAAGGAGGGGGATTGAACTGCTTACTGCCTACTGCTTACTGCCTACTTTTGATATAATACCCCCACTATGCCAGAGAAGAAAAAACGACCGCGACCGGCTGTGCTTGTTGTTCTTGATGGTTTTGGAATTGCACCAGATGCGCCGGGGAACGCTATCACAAAGGCAAAAACACCAACGCTCGACATGTTGACACAGCGTTATCCGACAATGCTTTTGCGCGCTGCGGGTGAGACGGTTGGTTTGCCTTGGGGAGAAATGGGGAACTCAGAGGTTGGTCATCTTACAATTGGGGCGGGGCGAATTCACTATCAGGATTTGCCAAAGATCGATCGATCAATTGAGGATGGAGATTTTTTTGAAAATGAAAAATTTATTGAAGCTACTGAGCACGTGAAGAAGACTGGAGGGACGTTGCATCTTATGGGAGTGCTTTCAGCCGGTAAGGTTCATGGTTACAATCGGCATTGCTATGCGCTCATGGAGTTGGCAAAGAAGCAGGGCGTTAAAGATGTTGCTATCCACGTATTTTTAGATGGCCGTGATTCACTTTACAATTCAGGGATCGAGTTTATAGAAGCGCTCGAGAGTAAGATTGAAGAATTGCGGATTGGAAGAATTGCAACGATATCGGGTAGATACTATGCAATGGATCGTGACAACCGTTGGGATCGCACTCAAAAAACTTACAGTGCGATGGTCGACGGAACATCTGTGCAAACTTTTGAGCAACCGATCGAGGCGATAAAAGCATCTTACGCAAAAGAAGTATACGATGAGGAGTTTGTTCCGATCGTTATCACAAAGCGAGATGAGCCAGTTGCGAAGGTGAAAGAGGGAGATTCAATTATTTTCTATAACTATCGATCAGGCCGGGCGCGTCAGCTTACCAAGGCTTTTGTGTTGCCGGCGTTTCATAAATTTGAGCGTGAATACATTGACGATTTGCATTTCACGGCTATGACAGAGTATGAGCGTGGATTACCAATTAGTGTTGCGTACCCCCAAGAAAAACTTGAAAGAACACTTTGTGAAATTATTGCCGAGAAAAAGCTTGTTCAATTGCGTATTGCTGAAACTGAAAAGTACGCGCACGTAACTTACTTTTTCAACGGCAAGCGCGAGAAACCTTTTGCGCAGGAAGATCACATAATAATTCCCTCACCACATGTTTCTCGTTACGATCAACAGCCAGAGATGTCTGCCTACAAGCTAACTGACAGATTGGTGAAAGAAGTTAAGACCGGGAATTATGATGTAATTATTGTTAACTACGCAAACCCCGACATGATCGCGCACACGGGAAACCTCGAGGCGACTATTAAGGCGGTAGAGGTGGTTGATGATTGCCTTGGTAGGGTTGTGAAGGAAGTTTTAAAGCAAGACGGAATGATGATGGTGACGGCAGACCATGGTAATGCAGAGGAAGTTAAGAACTTGCAAACTGGCGGAATTGATAAAGAGCACAGTACAAATCCAGTGCCACTTTGGGTGGTCGCAAACAGGTTGGAAGGAAAGTCTGGAGTAACGGGCGACATTCCAAGCAAGGACCTCTCACGCGTTCCACCAATGGGAATGCTCTCCGATATCGCTCCAACATTCCTGACTATGCTAGGTATCGATCCACCAGAGGAGATGACCGGCAGTGTACTGGTCGACTAGATGGAATTGAAATAAACAATTTAAACATTTAAACAATTTAAACATTTCCTATGCCTGAACAAATTCCAGAACAACCACAGGTTCAACCCGAGCCACATGTGGGACACAGATCACCGATCGTTTGGATCGTAATATCGATTGTATTGTTAGTTGTTATAGCTGTAAGCGCGATCGCAGGATTTTTATATTGGCCTGAGTCCGCTGCCGAGGTTGGGTCGACCGAGGTTGGTATGATTGACGATCAAGAATGCAACGAGGTTTGCAATACACCATTTTTCTTCACTGACACGATCGAAAATGGTCAGACTTCATTATGGATGGTTGATCGTTGCTCAAACGAAGAGTCGCTAGTGATCTCATATCAGCAGGTGCCAGTACAGCTTGTTGCCGCTCCGCAGTTAAACTATGATGGGCGTATTTTTTACTCATCAATCACGGGAATTGACGACATTGGTTATTCAGTATCAGTTTTAGATGTTGCCACAAAGACGTCAGAGAAAGCTTCATTTAATGATTTGCTTCCGGCCAATGGAGATGCGCGTGAAGTATCTGACGATCAAACAAAGATGGCAGTTTTGTATGATAATTCTGTTGCTGGTGATGATCTGCGAGCTGCTGGGGTTATTGATCTCTTGACTGGCGAGCGAACCATGGTCGGGGAATTGGGAGATGGCCAGTATTACTCGCAGTATCAAAGTGACGATACGTTGTATGGAGCATATGGGTACACAATCCAGTGGCTGAGCGATGAGTGCTTCCAGGCAGCAGTCTATGAAGAGCCAGGTGATAATTTTCATTCCAGCAGCTCAGATCAAAAGCAGTTGGTCAATTACGAGCGATATTGCATAGAATAGACATTTAGAAAAACCGCGCGAGCAATTGCGCGGTTTTTTATTTCGATTGGCTACCTCTCCATTCCCATCTCGAGGAGTGAAGCGACGAGAGATCTCTAGGTTTAAGAAGATTTCTCTCAGGCGTCGAAATGGTTAGACTTCAACGTGATATACTGATAACACTATGAAATGGGACGAACGGGTTTCTTCCAAAATTCAAAATGCTTTTCATCCTGAGTATTCTTTTTGGTCACATATTTCTGAACTTGGATTGTATTTGTACGGACTGATAATGATCGGACTTTTGTTCGTTGTTAACGATACGTCCAAAGTATTTTTTTGGGTGTCACCAGTCATTATCGCGACTGGCTTGTCTTTGTTGCTTCAGTTTTTGATTAAGCGGCATAGACCACCTGAAGATAAGACGATGTATCATTTGGCAATCAAAACTTACTCTTTTCCATCAGTGCATGCTGCTGCAAGCTTTTCATTTGCGACAGTACTATCGTACGCATTTTGTAATTCAAGTTTGGAACACGCCTGGGCTTTTGTGATCGCATTTTATCTGTTGGCACTATACATCGCCTGGTCACGCATTGTGGTTGGGGTGCATTATTTTTTGGATGTCCTCGCCGGCTCATTGCTTGGAGTTTTGATATCAGTTGCATTTTTTTATCTTAGTTAGATAGCTCTATTTAATTATTGATCGAGCACCCGTTCGGGTTGCTTTTTTGTTTGCAAATTGATTTAATATATTTGAATTACTCACTTCGGAGGTGTGATGTGATCGAAGCTTTTACTGGATTCACGGTTTGGTTTATCGTTGTTCCATCTGTGTGCGTTCTTGTGGCTATTTTGGTCGCATGGAGTCACTGGCGTCAAAAACTATTCAAGCGTATCAGTGGTCGTTATGACTTTTCCGACAACATCAACGAGTGGTGGGTGCGCATTGATGATGTCGCCTGCCGACTAGTCATAGTCATAGGACTGACGCTTTGCATGACACTTGGATCTCAGTTCTAGGAGGTGCGTAATGATCGTTCCGCCCATTGTGGTAATTGTTCTTCTTGTTTCAGTTCTTGGTATCGTGATGCTCGCTTCTTGGATCGACAGACGGCGCATGCGTCCTGGCGTTGAGCCTTGGCGAGCTGCACGCATGATGTGGATTCAGAGAGGACTGATTGTGCTGGGCTTCACCCTATTCACGATCTTGTGTGTCGTCACGTTCTGGAATTTGCCTGTGATCATCGGTTGATCCTTGCCGGTCAAACAGGTTAATACTCCCGTCCGCAGTCCTTCGGGGCTGCGGAATTTGCTTTTTAATTTATCTGATGATTAAATTGTATGGAACTACTTCCACGGAGGGGAGATGCTTGTTCCGCCAGCAGTTGCGATCCTCATGATTGCATTGTCCACGATCGCACTTTGGGGTTATGACTACACCAGGAGAAAGACCATGGAGCGTTCAGAGAAAAGAGAGTCGTGTTGGTGGTGGTTTCTAGCGTCACTCGCGCTAGGATCTGTGACCATCACTGGCTTCATTGCCGTCATCGTTGTCACATTTTGGCGCTTGCCAAACATTGTTGGGTGATCGATCTGTACTTTTGTGGTCCCTCGTGGCTGCTTTGTGCTCTGCGCCGTGTGGTGCAGAGCTGTTTGCTTTTTTGTTGGCATTTTGGTTAGATCTTTAAGAACTTCGTGATCCTGGGAGGAAGGATGATCGCGTTTGCTGGTTTCGCTGTATTTTTCGGACTTCTTGCCACCGTAAGCATGACGGTACATGTATGTAAGATCTATGAACTGCGTAGGCTGGGAAGCGTCAGAAATATGCTTCGCGATTCCTACAATATGATTCCTGAACACAAGAAATGGTTCTTAACTCATGGTGCCAGAGTAGATTCTTGGAAAGACCGTGCCAAGGTATCGTTCATAGTTTGTGCCATCGGTGCCATCGGCTTCGCATGTCTCTACCGTTACAGCCTCACGTTCTAGCATTCGATCGAATCGATTGCTCTAGTACCTCACGCCTCACTCGCGTAGGGCCGCGCCCTGTACCGCCTGGTACAGGGTTTATGCTATTTATCCACAGCGAGGTCTAACCTCCCAAGGCCAGACCTTGCAAGGTCAGACCTTGAAATTATTCGACACAATTGGGTCAAAAAGTTACAATATTTCTATTATGAATGAGAAAATTCAAGCAATTTTACTAGCTGGCGGAAGGGGCACAAGGCTGGCGCCTTTAACTGATAATTGCCCAAAGCCAATGGTGCCGATTCACGGCCGGCCGATGATTGAATATGTTCTTGAACATCTTAAAAATCACGGAATTACCAATGTTGCTTTAGCTGTTGCTCACATGGGCGATCAGATCAAGGATCATTTTGGTGATGGGTCTGATTTTGGAATGCAGATTTCGTATCTTGTGGAACCCGAGCCGATGGGAACTGGAGGTTGGAGTCAGTTGGTCGATTGGGACCAACTTGATGATCAGTTCATTCTCGCAAATGCTGACAATCTTTTTTGGATCGACTTGGCTGAGTTTATGGGTAGGCACAAAAAGATCGATGGCGCAGCTACAATCGCGGCGATAGAAATTCCGGTTGATAAACATGCGGCTTATGAGGTTTTGTTGCACGATGATCAGAAGGAGCAACTTACAAATTATGTTGATCGAAGTGAGTGCACGCCACACCTTAAAGATCGTGATTCGATATTCGTTTCATCCGGTTGGTATATAATGACACCACAAGTTAAAGATTTAATTCCCGAGCAATCTCCAATCTCCAACGAAGCTGACATCTGGCCTTTGTTAGACAAGAGTAATAATGATCTTGGATTCTATCATGCAACTGAACCTTGGTTTGATTCCGGAACTCACGAACGATTAGATCGAGTGGCTAAATTCATTGAAGATAATCTTTTAATTGATATTTAAAATAATATATGTTTTTTTCATTCAAGAAAAAAAAGAATAGGGCGAGGCATGCGTACTTAATTATCAATAGTTTGGTCATGCTTTCTACGTTCATGCTTGTCCCAATTTATGCACTTTTTATTAATTCGATGGGGGGATCCGTGTTGCACGTTTCCATCATAGTGTCAGTTTTTTATCTTACCGCAAGTCTGGGATCACTTTCTATTAATAGATTGATTGGTAAGCTAAATTGCAATAAACGTCTTTTAACAGTGGGGTATTTGATGATAGGCTTGGGGTATTTTTCATTAATTTTCGCTTTCTCATTTTGGCACCTTATCCTAATTCAGATATTCTTAGGTTTAGCTGATGCAATCATTTATCCTTCTTTCGATGCATTATTCGCTAATAATATAAATAAAGCAGAAGAGCAGGCAGAGTGGGGCTCATTTGAGTCGGTTCGTTATTTTACGATGTTTGCAGGCGCTATTGTGGGAGGTATCGTTGTGAATTGGGCTGGGTTTGATGTGTTGTTTATCTTGATGGGTTCATTGTGTATGGCTAGCTTCTTTGAAATGTTATTTTTACGAGAATAGTTGATATGAATAATATAATGAAAAAAATATTTGCAAGTTTGATAGCGGTAGCGATTTTGATCGCGATTGTATTTATTACAATTACAACACAGTCTTACAGATTTTGGATTCAGGACCCAAGCAGTGAGATTGACCCAGTCTTATTTGAGATCGAGCAGGGAACTAGTTTTTCCGCTGCTGCCGATGCGCTTGAAGAGCAAGGCCTTATTGCGTCAGATTTTTGGTTTACAGTCTACGCAAAGCTTGATGGGTCAGCTGGATCAATTCGCGCTGGTGTTTATCAGCTTCAGCCAAAGATTAGCTATGCAAATTTAATCGACATGATGACCGAGTACACAGCTGGTGCTGATATTTCAATGACGATTCCAGAAGGATACTCACTTGATCAAATCGGCGAGGTCGTTATGTCTAAGTTCGAAATTACACAAGAAGACTGGGATTATTGGATTGGAGTTAGCTCACCACTGGAACAGAGCTCTGACTTTATTCGAGTAAATAAGCCCGATTCTGTTGATCTGGAGGGATATCTATTCCCCGACACTTACAGATTCTATCCAGACGCTACAGCGGAGGATATCGTAACAACTATGGCTGATGAGATGGTTGCCAATGTCGTCAAATCTTACGGCGTAGAGGGCTATCATAGTGCGGAGCAAATATATTCCGATGTAAGTTTTGATACGATACACGAGTTGATAACGCTGGCGTCTGTTATTGAGAAAGAGGTTCCAACCTCTGACGACATGAAGATCGTTTCGGGAATTTTTCAAAATAGGCTGAACACCGGCATGGCACTTCAATCATGCGCGACAGTTAATTACATCACAGGAAATGATGACCCCGCGGTCTCAGCTGAGGATCTTGGAATAGATTCACCTTACAACACGTATATGTACGCTAGTTTGCCACCGGGGCCGATTGCTAGCCCGGGGTTTGCAGCATTGGAGGCTGCAATGCATCCAGCATCAACAAATTACTATTACTTTTTAGCAACTCCTGATGGAGAAACAATCTATGCTACAACATTTGAAGAGCACGTCGCCAACAAGAATAGGTATTTGTATTAGCGTTGCATTCCTACTGGCTACTACCTACTTACTACTGCCTGTATCAACACAGGCTGCAACCTGGTCCATCGATTCCTTCGACTCAGTTGTTCAGATTCACGAAGATGCATCGATAACTGTAATTGAAACGATTGATACTACTTTTAATATTGAAAAACATGGAATTTATCGTGAGATTCCGACACGTTACACTGACTCATACGGAAATAGCTATAAAACAGACTTGGATATTCTGAGTGTCTTGCAAGATGGCGGGTCAGCGCAGACTGAGCGAACTTATGGATACAGTGACGTAAACATTCGCATTGGAGATCCAGATCGTTATATTACTGAGAGCCATACATACGAAATAACCTACACTGTTGATCGTGTGTTTTTGTATTTTGATGATTACGATGAGTTTTATTGGAATGTTACAGGCGATGAGTGGGAAGTGCCTATCGATCACACCTCGGCGACAATCATCTTGCCAGATGGAGCTGTGGTTGAGCAGTTTGAGTGTTACACGGGTTTTTTGGGGTCTACCGCACAAGATTGTACAAAATTTGATCGGGGTGACACTGCTCAGTTTCAGGCTGAGGATTTTCTAACAGTTGCGGTTGGGTTCACTAAGGGGTTTATATATGAGCCTACTGCATTTGAAAGATTTGTTTGGTTGGTGCTTGATAATTGGTTTGGCTTGGTTCCGATAATATTACTTGTACTTACATTTTGGATGTGGTGGAGATATGGCAGAGATCCAAAGATGACGCGCAGCATTATTGCTGAGTATGAGCCGCCACTTGGAATCAAAGCAGTTTATGCGGGTTGGATGGCTTTTGGAAAACCAAAAAAGGATTTGTTCGCAACGATGATTGTGCAGATGGCAGTGGACGGTGCCTTGTCTGTTGAGACTCAGGAGCTAGATAAGGCATTTAAATTGCTTCGACGGGGTCCAGAGGTCATTCTTCATCCTAAGGATGGTCCGGAAGGGCTTGATGTCGCGCACGCACAATTGTATGAAATTTTATTCAAAGGAAGGAAGGAGCCGCAGCCACTTTCTAGGATTAAGGGAACAATTCAAAAAAAGAAGTTAATAGAATTGCGTAAGATAGTTCAGCAGTGGGTTGTTCAAGAAGGTTATTATGTTGAGCATTCATTCGCGCGCCAAGGTGCTGTGATTATTGGCGGATTTATTTTGTGTGGTTTAAGTGTTGTTATTGTGCCAACTTTCTTTGGCCTGTTTAGCATAGTGTGTGGCGTAGTATCCGGAATCGGGATAATGATTTTGGGATTTTTGATGCCAGCACTGACTCCTGAGGGACTGGAAGTTAAAAGAAAGATCCTTGGGTTCAAGGAATTCATGCACACGGCTGAGCGGTATCGCAGTGCTTGGCATGAGAAGGAGAACATTTTTGCAGATTATTTGCCTTACGCAATTGCATTTGACGATGTACAGAAGTGGGCTAAGACATTCGAGGGTGTGAGTCAAGCTGCCCCTGATTGGTACACTGGGCACATGCCACTCATGGTTCTCGCATCATCTGGAGAATTTAATTCAATCACAAGTTCGATTCGTTCAGCTACCTCAACACCAAACTCAACCGGCGCATCAGGCGGTGGAGGGTCATCTGGCGGAGGATTCGGAGGCGGAGGCGGAGGGTCGTGGTAGAGATCGTGAAATATAAAATAAGATTATGGACACACCAGTACAAGATTCAGAGGCTCGTAGGGCGGCGCGAGAAGCTGCTCGCGATGCAAAAATGCTTGAAAGAGCAAGGGAAAGTGAGCGAGAAGCGCTAGCCGAGCTTGCAGAGATTGAGGCTGGTGAATTTGGTTTTTTAGTTAAGTACGAAAAGCGCGAAGACACTGATCCAGTTGAAACCGAGCTCTCACAGGAGTTTTGGGAAGTATTGGGTAGTATCGAGCTATCAGATGAAGAGCATGTACGCGAGCGGAGATTCGTTCTTAAAGTTTGCGAGGCTCTAAGTAAACACAAAGATGATGATCTAATCAATATTCTTTGGGATATAGATGACACGATGGGTCAGAATGATAAAAATTATGATTTCATTTTCCGTCCAACATTTTTGCCAATGCTGGAGTTGATTAAATCTCGATATCAGAATGCACAGCATGGTTTGCTCACTGACAGAAAGAATTGGGAGAGTCCTGGTAATAAAGAGATCATCGATACAATAAACGAGCGCTGGGAGTTGAGTAAGGATTTACTTATGTCATCACAGCGTAATATTCCAGCGGAATTGCGAAGCGCGATGCTTGATACGAGATCAGCAGCAGAAGATCTTATGGTGGCGGCTGATGACCTGCTTCCAGAGCTTGAAGCTCAAGAGGAGGCAGATCGTTTGATGGGATTGCTCGGATCTATATCCGAATCACAAGCAGGAAAAATGGTCGCGCTTCACAATGCGGGAATGCTCGAATCTGATTCGATTATTGTAGTTGATGATTATGAACTGCCATTGTATCTTGGGGATCGAGGAGTATATGTTGATATGAGTGCCCGCGCAAAGTTAGATGAATAATATTGAAAATCAAAAAGCTGCAAACCCCGCATGAGATGCGGGGTTTAGGTCGGGAAGAGAGTTCCTAGAAGATGAAGTCGAGATCACCACTTAGCCAGTGCACGATGATCGTTGCAGCGATTGATAGTGGTATCAAGATGCCCATGATGGCACCAGGTCCGGGAGTTTCATGAACAACCGGTATGATGATGTCATGTTTTGTTGGCACGTTGTCTCCTGGGCTGGTGCGGGTGGACTGCAAGCGTATCAAAAAATATCACCTTGTCAATCTAGTAGTGGAGTTCGGGATTAATTCGTATGTATTGAGCACAATTCGTGGTAAAATAAAGCAAAGATAAATATTATTATGGTAAAAATAAAGAAGGAGAAAAATACAGCAAGAATACCGCTAACGCCTGAAGAGGCGCAGCAATGCAAGGCGGCTGGTGAGGCCCCAAGAATGTCAGATATCACGTGGCGAATTTTCAGAATAATGGCAGAGTTCGTTGAGGGGTTTCAATTCCTCTCGGAGCTAGATAATGAAGTTACTATTTTTGGGTCAGCTAGATTAACTCCTGACACTAAGTGGTATCAAGAAGCTGTTGAGCTCGGCGCTATGCTTGGAAAAAATAATTTTACTGTAGTAACCGGTGGCGGCCCAGGAATCATGGAGGCGGCAAATCGTGGTGCTTACGAGTCTGGCGGTAAGTCTGTTGGTATTAATATTCAGCTTCCGATGGAGCAGCGCATTAACCCATATGTCAATCATTCCAGAGCATTTCATTATTTTTTCACTCGGAAAGTAATTTTAGCAGCTTCAGCTCAGGCATATGTTTATTTCCCAGGAGGCTTTGGAACAATGGATGAACTATTCGAAATTTTGACATTGATTCAAACTGGCAAGTCAGAAAAGATTCCAATAGTTTTGGTCGGTAAAGAATACTGGGATGGCTTGTTTGATTGGCTCACAAAAATTCAGCTTGAAAAATTCGAAACAATATCTGCAGGTGACTTAGATATGTTTACAATTGTTAACACTGCTAAAGAGGCTTACGATTTGATTAAGGATTCAAAAGATAGGACTTTTTTCTAATACCAAACTATGTCCGAGAGAATGTTACAACTAGCGCACGCCATTCAAACTTCAAAAGGCGCTTTGCCACTTGAGGAAGGTGCAGAAACTATTGAGGTGAGCGCGCCAGCTAGCACAGCTGCGTCACTGTATGAGCGGGTTCGAACTACGCTTGAATATCAGGACGACCATTTGCTGCGACGTAATGCGATAGCTCGTATTCTACGACGTTTTTTGGGTAGCGATATGCCGCTTGAGGATATGGCAGAGAATTTGTTGCGTGAGTTGGTTTGGGCAAAGTATCTTCCAAATAAGCAGGTGCCAGTTAAGTTTGTTGATGAGTTGCGTCCTGTATTTTTGAAATACGGGCCGTTATTGGATGGTGTAGAGAAAACAAACAAACCTGAGTTCGCCTTTCAATTTGTACTCGACATTATCGCCAATGAATTGGATTACGCTGTAGTATCGCACAAAAATGAAGAGCTTACAGTTGGGTACATGTACGAGCAGATGCGTACCCGTAGCGAGTGGGATCCTGGAATAGTTGCAACCGAGGAGCAAAAGGATTTGCTTTTGTACATTGCTGTTCACAAGACATTGTTAAAATCAGATAGATCAACGCTTCGCTATAGAACCCTGACTTTGTATTATCCAGAGTGGTCGGGGAGCTCTAATGTTTCTCAGATTGCTGAAATCGCTGAAGGGTTAGATTCTGTAATTAGCACAATCGACAGTCAAATTGAACATCCGTTAGTGGAGAAACTTTCGCAGAAATTGCGACGTCAGGCTGGAGTATTTAGAACCTTGCAAGATGTCATTGAAGAAAATCCACTAGATTTTAAAACATTTGTTGAGTCTGAACCAGATCTATTTGGACGTTCAATTTGGAAGGCCTTAAAAAAGAGAACAAAGTTATTCCGGACAAAGCTTCGACGAACCGTGCTTCGTGCTGTGCTTTTCTTGTTTATAACAAAGATGGCCTTAGCAGTGATACTGGAAGTTCCTTACGATTTGATTTTGCATGGTGAGCTGTTTGTTGTGCCACTGCTTATCAATATCTTATTCCATCCACTACTTTTGGCGTTCATTGGGATGACTGTTGTAGTTGCAGAGAGACGTAACGCAGATGATTATAAAGATGTAGTACGGGCGCTCGTTGTTGGTGCCAACCATGACTTCTTAAGCTTTAGAATTAGAAAAGATCGTTTTGGCACATGGTCAACTATTTTTAGCTTTGTCTATGCATTAGTTTTAGTTCTTGTTTATGGAATTATTGGTTTTGCTTTATATCAATTTGGATTCAATGCTTTTTCAATCGGTTTGTTCCTATTCTTCTTGTCATTGGTGACGTTCTTTGGAATTCGCATTCGTGCTTCAACCCGCGACGTGGTGCTGTCTCCACAAAGACGAGGAGTGTTTGGATCTATTTTCGACATTATAGTTTTGCCAATTGTACATTTTGGTAGGTGGCTGTCATTAAAAGTTTCCAAGATTAACGTGTTTATTTATTTCTTTGATTTTATCATCGAGTCGCCATTTAAGGTTGCGGTTCGATTTATCGAGGAATGGCTAGCGTTTATCAAAGAAAAGAAAGAAGACATCTAATAATCACTTAGGGGGATATGGCCAGAAGAAAACAGCTTAAGCGACTTGTTGCTATAACAGCTGTTTTTGTTTTAGCTGTTCTTTTATTCGGCGTGGTATTCGGATCTTTAACTCATGAACGAGATCCAAAGGTAGGAGCGTCGTTTTCTACTCATTATACCGAGTATTTAGGGCTTGATGTAGAGGGGACGTATGAGGCAATTTTAGCAGACCTTGAGGGTTTAGAAGCTTTACGAATTCCGGTGTATTGGGATGAGATAGAGGCCGTGCGTGGTGAATATGATTTCCAAGAGGTTGATTATTTGATGGATAGGGCGGCACAAGAAGGGATCGATGTTACTTTAGTTGTTGGCTTGAAGGTTCCTAGGTGGCCTGAGTGCTTTATTCCAAGTTGGGCTCAGGAATCTGATGAGGTAGCTTTTGAGGAAAGTTTCTTTTTGATGATCGAGACGGTTGTTGAGAGATACCGCGATCACAGTGCGCTTGAGCGTTGGCAGGTTGAAAACGAACCATTTTTTCCTTTTGGCGAATGTCCAGCACCTGACCCTGATCGATTTGAGCAGACCGTAAGGTTTGTAAGGTTGCTTGATCCGAGTCATGATATTCAGTCAACAACTAGCGGTGAGCAGTCATTATGGTTTTTACGAACGTGGAATGTGGATGTATTGGGATTCAGTCTTTATAGAGAAGTTTGGAATAAGAGTATTGGATCTTTCATATTTCCTCACTCACCGATGATTTACACATTGCAAAAAATATTAGCCGAGCCTTTTGTCGATAAAGTAATAGTTTCAGAATTACAAATGGAGCCATGGATTCCTGAAGATATCGGAGATATAGATAATTCCATAGATGAGCTTTACAAAATGTTCCCAGCAGAGGATATGGAGGCTAGTATGGTGTTTGCAAAGCAAATCGGGGTTGATGAGATTTATCTTTGGGGAGTGGAGTGGTGGTATTATATGAAGGTACAAGGCGAGGATAGGCTTTGGTTGAAAGGAATAAATATTTTTGAATAATTATGCCAAGGAGGAAGAGTGTAAAAAAATCTAGAACTAAGATAATTGATGTTTTAGTGATCGGTGGCGGATCAGCTGGAATAAGCTCGGCATTAACTGCTAAAAGTCGTGGCAAGTCTGTTATTTTAGTTGAGAAGGATAAGTTAGGTGGCGAGTGTCCGAATTATGCATGTATTCCTACCAAGGCGATGATTACAACAGCTAAGGCATATTATTTAGCAAAAAATGAGTATCCGATGTACGGAGTTTCTGCAACTGAATTGGGCTATAGTTTTTCCAAAGCAATGCAGTATAAGCGTGCAGTTGTAAATACGATTACCGGCAATGGACAAAGATTGGGCAAAGTTTTATTAGAGAATGAGGTGGAATTAATCATGGGCTCGGCGACTTTTGTCGATCCGCACACAGTAAAGGTTGGTAGTAACAAAATTAAGGCTAAAAGCATTGTGATAGCTACGGGTGTGGTAGATAATCCACCACCGGTTGATGGACTGGATACGGTGCCTTACTTAACGTACAAAGATGTGGTGGCGCTTAAGTCACAGCCACGGTCAGTGGCGATTATTGGCGGTGGCCCGGTCGGTACTGAGTTTGCCACATTCTTTAGCATGATAGGCACAAAAGTGCATTTGTTCGAGATAGCGCCGCATATCTTGAGTTTTGAAGATGAAGAGATTGCGATGCTGGCCATGGATCAAATGAAAAAAGATGGAGTTAATTTATTTGCAAGTTCCAAAGTTCTTTCAGTGAAGAAGCTAGGAGCTAAGGTGGAGCTCGTATATCAGGTTAAGGATGAAACCAGAGCAAAGGTCGTTGTCGATAAATTGATAATTGCGGCAGGAAAGAAATCAAATATAGACGGATTGAATATTCAAAAAGCAAAAGTTAAGATAGATGATCGCGATCGAGTAGTGATAAACAAAAAACTGCAGACGTCACAAAAGCACATTTTTGTAGCGGGTGATATGACGTGGGGGATGCAATTAACGCATACTGCGCACAGAGATGGGGAGATTGCAGGTTGGAACGTTAGTTCTACGCAGCGCAAGATAAAGTCAGTTGATAATCGAGTTGTTCCAAGGGCCACATTCGCACATCACGAGATTGCCTCGGTTGGCATTACCGCTAAAGAAGCAAACGATAAGAATCTAAAAATAGATATAAGATCATTTCCGGTTGGTGCTTTGGGGCGAGCTGTGGCAGAGAATAAACGCAAAGGGTTGTTAAAAGTTGTTCTTGATAAGAAGACGGGTAAAGTGCTGGGCGCTCAAATGATTGGTGAGAGGTCAGGGGAAGTGATCCATGAGCTGGCACTCGCGATGCATTTAAATGTTAAGTTTGTAAAGCTTGAAAGTATGTTGCATGCGTTCCCAACATATTCTGAGGCCATAGCCGCGCTTTAACATATAGAAAACTTTTAATAAAACCGTCGAAAGGCGGTATATATGTTTCAATCTAAGTCCCCCCGGCAATGTTTAAGTAGTTAGTCCCCGTCCATTCATTGTCAAACCACTCCGTCTGAGAGGGAGCCTGTTGTAAATACTGAGCCTGTCGAAGTGCCGACCGAACTGGCAATCAGTCCATTCATAGTAATCCAAAAACATTGACTGCAGGCCGTAGCATTCCCCGTGGCCGTGGGACACTCTGAAAAGGCTTTTTTCCGGCGGAGCCGGACCTGGCTCCGCCATGGCTTTGCTTACTTTCTTTGAGGCGAACAAAGAAAGTGAGTCTGGGCCTGCCTGCCGGTAGGCAGGGGTTTGGGAGACGAAGTGCCCCCAGGCCGAGAACAGCAACGGTGGCTCAGAATCCACAAGGGACACAGCACAAGGTAAGGCCTCCTGTTTGTCCTCCGAAGCGATCGCCGCCCGTTTAATGCATAGATTTTTTTAGAAGCAGCGACACCGCCCTTAGTGGGGCGGTGTTTCGTATCGGAACGCGAGTAGTGCGTTACCGTCCATGAATGAGTAGTAAAGTTGATCAAGGGGCCAGGTGTGTGCAAAGGTCGGGAGTGCGATGGAGCAGTTCGATGTCGCTTCATCTCGATCACCTGAGAGCCAAATGTAGTACTCGTCACCTCTGCAACTAGGTAAGCCATGTTCAGCATCGTTTAGATCGATTCTAATCGTATCAGGTTCGGCTTTCTGGCGTCTACGTGTGCGCCTTACCTTGTGTTGGGGCCTGGTCACCAGGAACTGGTAGTTCACAGTGGCCAGAAGCTGTATCTCACAGGTTCCACGATTGTTGCGTGCACCTCCTAGACAGGTGATTAGAACGCGGTCACCAGCAAATACATCGTTTTCAAGCTCAAAGCGTAGGACCGGATTGCCTTCAGGGCAGTATTGTACGAACATGGGTTCGAGGTTGAAGGTGAAGGTGTCGCTTGACGATTCCATGACGACAGGACATTTGTCAGGTGGCGGCAGACTAGTCGCCACCTCAGCCTGCGGACTGCTGCAACCCAGAGCAGTCAGAAGAAGGAGTGTGATGACCATTTTGCCTCCATGGCCTGGTTCAAAACTAACGTTAGCTGGGTTTTGTGGTTAAGTCAATATGATGATATGCGATTTCCGATGAGAGATCGAGATAACTGATTGTGGTACAATGTGGCCGATATGAATAATGCAGTTGTTTTCGATATTGAAACACAAAATACTTTTGATGATGTTGGTGGGTATTTTCCTGAAAAACTCGACGTCTCGGTAGTTTGTGCTTATTTTTATGCTGATGATTCCTGGAAGTCGTACAAGCACACGCAGATGCAGGAACTCCTTAAAGACTTGGAGGCAGCGGACTGTTTGATTGGTTACAATAGCGTCGGTTTTGATGTGCCTGTTCTCAACAAGTATTATCCAGGTGACTTATTACAAATTCCACAGCTCGACATGCTTGAGCAGATCCGTCAGAGTCTTGGCTATCGCATTAAGCTTGATGATGTGGCTGCGGCAACACTTGGTACGAGAAAGAGTGCGCATGGGCTTCAGGCAGTTGCTTGGTGGAAAGAAGGGAAGGTGCAAGAAATTATTGATTATTGTATGCAGGACGTTAAGGTCACCAAAGAAGTTTTGGAATTTGGTCAAAAGAATGGATACATTTTGTTTGATGACAGAATGGGTGAGCGCCGAATGGTCGAAGTTGACTTTGAATTTCCAAAGAGCAAGGCGGAGATCAATTTGACGATGGGATTTTAAGGAAATTCATCGCGTAGTTGCTCGGAGTTTGATGAAAACACAGTAATTATCAAAACTGTATTTTCCGACGCTTCTTATCCACAGTTTTACGTTTTGGCAAACACAAGATGTAGTGGTACAATTCTCACTGTCAGCACAAGATATAGTGTTGATCAAATAAAGTGCTTCGCAGAGGGAGAAGTGGAATCCCACACGTCTGGGATTTTTAATTTACCTCTGATAAACTGAGCAATACTTGCCTACGGGCATTCGTCGATTGAGAGAAACCCCTAATTTTTATTTGCTTTTGTACTATGGACCACATGACACCACAACTCACGCAGCGCGTAGAGGAAAAGACAGAAAATGTAAGCGATGCGGTTTGGCAGTATATGACTTCACTCAAGACGGTTCGTAAGCGTGATGGGCAAGAGCAAGAATTTGACGCTCAAAAACTTTATCAATCTGTAAAAAAAGCATTGCTTGATGCTGGAATGGATGACAAGGAGCAGATTGAAAAAGTTTCAACTCAAGCTATTTCTCGATTGCAGAGAATTTTTGATGGACACACAGTTCCAAATACGGGTGATGTGCGTGAGGTTATTAACATGACTTTGATTGATAATAACTTGGTTCATGTTGCTCTTAAATATATTCGGCACAAGCAAACTTTTATTCCGGTTCGTTCAAAGGCGCCAATTTATGGAAATGGAATAAGATTCGGAAGATTTTTCACACAAGAGGGTGTGCACCCATACGATGAGATCGATTGGGAGATGCGTACAGCTTCAATTAAAGATGCAAACGGAGAGGTTCTTTTTGAACAAAACGACATTGAAACACCAAAGAGTTGGTCGCAAACCGCAACTAACATTGTTGCGCAAAAGTATTTCCGAGGAAAGGTAGGGACACCCGAGCGTGAAGCGTCAATGAAGCAACTTATCGGCCGTGTTGCGACCACAATGGCTAATTGGGGGCGACAAGATGGTTACTTCTATTCAGCGCAAGACGCTCAGGTTTTTGAAGAAGAGCTAACTGCAATATTAATTAATCAAAAAGCAGCGTTTAACAGCCCAGTTTGGTTTAATGTTGGAGTAAATCCTCATCCACAATGCTCAGCATGCTTCATCAACTCAGTTGAAGATGATATGCGTTCAATTATGCAACTTGCAACCACTGAGAGCATGTTGTTTAAGCAGGGTTCAGGAACTGGTTCAAACCTAAGTAACCTGCGATCATCAAAGGAATTTTTGGGTGGATCAAACGGTAAGTCGTCTGGCCCAGTATCATTTATGAAGGGGTTTGATGCGTTTGCAGGAGTTGTAAAGTCGGGTGGAAAAACGCGGCGAGCAGCAAAGATGGTTATTTTAAATATCGAGCATCCTGACATTGAAGAGTTTATCGAGTGCAAAGTAAAAGAGGAGAAGAAGGCTTGGGCATTGATCGATGCCGGTTATGATGCATCTATGGATGGGGACGCATATGGATCAATATTTTTCCAAAACGCGAACAACTCAGTAAGAGTGAATGACGCATTTATGGAGGCTGTTGAGGCGGATGCTCCTTGGGCGACTAAAGAAGTTACGACTGGTAATGATTCCGTGACATATAAAGCACGCGACTTATTCCGCAAGATGTCGCTCGCTGCATGGGAGTGCGGAGATCCTGGAATTCAGTACGATACAACAACAAACAGGTGGCACACATGTAAAAATTCTGGACGTATTAATGGTTCAAATCCGTGTTCCGAGTACATGTTCTTAGATGACTCAGCTTGCAACCTTGCATCACTAAACTTAATGGCGTTTAGAAAAGAAAAGGATGGCGTGATGGAGTTTGACACAGAGAGCTTTAAAAAGGCATCAGAGGTTATCGTGACCGCAATGGAGATTGCTGTAGGGAATTCAAGTTACCCAACTCCAGCTATTGAACATAATTCACACAGCTTCCGACCACTTGGAATTGGATTTGCTAACTTGGGAGCTCTTTTGATGAGCAGAGGCCTGGCATATGATTCTGACGAAGGACGAAACTTGGCTGCGTCTGTAATGGCACTTTTAACAGGTCACACGTATTATCAATCATCAAAGATAGCAGAGAAGATTGGTACATTTGATGGGTATTCTGAAAACGAAGGTTCAGCGCTTGAGGTGATGCAGATGCACCGCACTGCTGCGTATGATATTAATCCAGATGGTGTGCCGGCTGACTTATTGTTTGAGGCACGAAAGTCGTGGGACAATACGGTTGACGGTGCGAGGAAGCACGGACTGCGCAATGCGCAAATCTCAGTACTTGCTCCAACTGGAACAATTGCATTTTTAATGGACTGCGATACAACGGGTGTTGAACCTGACATTGCGCTTGTTAAATACAAATGGCTCGTTGGTGGTGGAATGCTAAAGATTGTTAACGGAACAGTACCCGAGGCTCTCATGCGTTTAGGCTATGATCAGGGCCAGATTGATGAGATCCATGCATTCATTGAGAAGATGGACACAATCGAGGGCGCACCTCACATTAAAGATGAGCATTTAAGTGTATTTGATTGCGCGTTCAAGGCAAAGAATGGAAGCAGAACAATCCACTATCGGGGTCACTTAGATATGATGGCCGCAACACAGCCGTTTATCTCTGGTGCAATTAGTAAGACTGTAAACATGCCCAATGATGCAACCGTTGAGGATGTTGGGGATGTTTACATGCGGGGTTGGAAGATGGGGCTAAAAGCAATTGCGATTTATCGCGATGGTTCAAAGAAACAGCAAGCACTTACGACTTCAAATGACACAGATGATGATGGTAAGGTGACGGTAGCGGATAGTGGTATTCCAGAAACCGTCATCCCGAGCGAAGTCGACCTGTCCGCCGTAGCTTTAGCGAAGGAGGAGGGATCTCAAGAGGTTAAGACTGCTAAAGTTACTAAAACAAATCTCGCTCCACGACGACGAAGAATGCCAGATGAACGTAAGTCAATCACACATCGATTCTCGATTGCGAATTACAAGGGTTACATTACAGTTGGACTTTACAGTGATGGCACTCCGGGTGAGATTTTTGTAACAATGAGTAAGCAGGGTTCAGTTATGAGTGGTTTGATGGATTCATTTGCAACTAGTGTTTCCATGGCCTTGCAGTACGGTGTACCGCTTCAGGTTCTGGTGAATAAGTTTGTACACATGCGCTTTGAACCATCAGGGTTCACCAGCAATCCAAACATTCGAATGGCAAAGTCCATCGTTGATTACATTTTCAGATGGATGGCACTAAAGTTCCTTTCACAAGAAGATCAGCGTGCAGTAGGAATAAATGCCTTGGAAGAGAAGGTTGAAGATGAGGTTGAATTACAGGAGTCTGAAGATGAGCCATCAGAAACAGCCAAGAAGGCACAGGTGAAGATGTTTGAAAGCAAGGTCGATGAGACAGCACAAGAAGCGGTAGTTGAGGGTGTTGCAGCACTTGGCATGACGTTTGACAACTTGTCTGATGCACCGGCGTGCGATACTTGCGGATCAGTAATGGTCCGAAACGGAGCGTGTTACAAGTGTCTGAATTGCGGTTCGACTAGTGGATGCAGTTAGATCGTAAACTAAGCACTGCGTACTGCGAACTGTGTACTGAATAAATCATTGGGATCGCGAAAGCGAAGAAAATATGAAAACGAGTCAATTGGCTCGTTTTCTGTTTATTAATATACTAAATTCGGATTCAAGAACCCTGGAGGTGCATCCTTGATCCATACTCTCGTGATCTTCTTCATCTCGAATGTCGTGCCGCAGTGTATCGAGATCGGGATGTCACAGAGCCTTCTCATCTGGTAGCCTTTCATCAATAAGGCTCAGACACCAGAGCGTGAAGCTCGCCCGTTCGATTCGCCGTACCGGCCGCCCTAAAAAGGCGGTCGGTTGTTCGCTTTTATAAATAAATTTTTTTTAGTTGAACAGCATTACTTCTCCACCAAGACGTCGCTGAGGGCTTATCTGTGGATAACAGTTAAACTGCTGTCCACAGGTAAAAGCGAAACCACCCTACCGGCGAGGCGGTGGGTGGTGCGGGGAGATCGGCTTGGGAAGTGGGCGTTTGTGTCGTGCAGACCGTTTACGCATGCAACGCATGAAAAATTGTGGGATGCGGTGGGCCTCGAGCAATGCCTTGATCGAAATCGTGGCGATCGTTAGGCCAGCTAGCCCAAGCAGTAGTAGATAGAGCTTGTAGCCACTCATGCTTTACGTATCTTGTCTTGATGGTCTAGGTGCGCATTGAGTAGTCCAACTATTCCTACCGAGAGCGCAGTGATTGCACCAAAGGCAAAGAGCTGACCGAGAAAGGTTGAAACGTTGACCAACATGTGAACAGATACCTCTTGTTGAAGTTATGCAAGTTCGTGTAGCATGAGAATAAGAGAAACACGTAATATTGTCAATTATGCAAAAGATGTTTGTGGCAAATAAAGCCCTGATTATTAATCAGGAAGGAAAGATCTTGTTAGTACGGGATTCAGGTGTAGAAAAAGATCATCAAGCGGGAGCCGGGTCGTGGGATATCCCAGGTGGTCGAATGGATAAAGCTGATAAAACTATCAATGATGCACTGGCTCGCGAGTTGCAAGAAGAGCTTGGTGTTGAGCTGGATGTATTAAATAAGCAGATAATAACTGCTTCGCTTTGGTCTATTGGGGGAGATGACGATAGAAGAGTGATGGCGGTTATATATATCATAAAAGTAAATTTTGAGATTCCTGTTATTTTATCAGCAGAACACACTGAATTCGGTTGGTTTAACCCAGCAGTTGTCGATCAAGAGACTGCAAGCCCTTGTTTGCGTCAGGTGTTAGAGGTTTATCAAGAGAAAAAAGATTTATATGCATAAACTTTACAATTCACATAAGGCACTGCTTGTTGACCGGCTTGGTAAGGTTTTGCTTTTGCGTAGCTCGAATCCTAATGAGTATGGTGAGGATTGGGATTTACCAGGTGGGATGATGGAGTCAGGTGAAGAGCCGTTGGACTGTTTGGTGCGTGAGGTTTTGGAAGAAACTGGAATTCATATTGATAAGCGTGATGCTAAGATGTTTTATCAAAAGATGGCAAAGGGGTTCGGTGATATGGCAAGTGAGGATGTGCTAAAGACCTTTTATACCGTTTCGATAGAAGACCACGAATTGGCACTTTCATGGGAGCATAAGGATTTTAGGTGGATCGATCCGCGCAATAATCTCGATGATGATATAGATGGATATGTCGTGGATGTAATTGAAGCTTATAGAGAGTTTGCATTATTACCACAACCAGACGATCGAATCATCGGTCACAAGGGTTACGGTCTTGTGCAACTGATTCATGGCGAGGGAAAAGGGAAGACAACTTCCGCGATAGGTCAGTCAGTAAGGGCGGCGGGCGCTGGGAAGAAAGTGAAGATAGTATTTTTCGATAAGGGTGGGAACACGCATTACAGCGAGCGTAAAATGTTCGATCAAATAAAGTTGATCGATTATTTTGCTACCGGTCGTGATAGAATTGACTCAATCACTGGTGCATTTGATTTTGATATAAATGATGAGGATAAGTCTGAGGCTCAGCGGGGGCTTAAAGATGCGCGTGAAGCGCTTACATCGGGTGATTATGATTTTGTGGTGCTCGATGAGATTAATTCAACTGTGGCGCTCGGCATGCTAAGTTCGAAAGAAGTGATCGATGCGATTGAGGCGCGAAAGCCAGGAGTTGAGGTGCTAATGACTGGTCGGCATCCAGAACCAGATTTGCTTTCAATTGCGCATTTGGTGACTGAAGCAAAGATGCACAAGCATTATTTCTATTCCGGAGTCCAGGCGCGAGAAGGATTGGATTACTAGAATAAGAGGATTGTTCCACACCCCCTTTACAGTAATAAAAAAATTGTTATACTGCCAAAGGTCATGAGTCTCCAAGTACTAATAAGCGAGGCTCGTCAATATTCAAATTAGCTCATATTATGAATGTACAAAAAGCCCTCGATTTATTACTAGGTGGTAGCCCAGTAGTCGTAAGTGGAAAAACTTTTACTTCAGCAAAGTTACAAAAGATTCATCTTACCACTGGCGAGATGCAGTATTGGTTTCACGGTGATGATCATATTTGGCTTTCGATTGATGCAGAGTCAGAAGAGGTGGTAATGTTTGAGGACATTGATGAAGAGGTAGAGGCAATCGATGACGTTGTGCCATATGGTGGCGAGGATCATGAATTGTCAGTAGAGCAAAGTGGTAAGGTATTGGACGAAGAAGATGAGCAGCTCGATGTTGTGCAGTTTAATGACTATGAGTCACACCGCGGGCAGATTGTTAGACTTACCGAGTATGAGGTATCAGAAGATAGCGTTGATGTAGCAATTGGACGTATTATGACAGAGGAGGAGATCCAAGCAGCATAAAAGCAAATTTGACCAATAGAGCCGCCAGAATTGGCGGTTTTATTCTATCCACATATTAATCACTCATCTGACTATCGATTTAAGGTAAAATAGGTTCATGAAGACAGGGAAGAAGCGAGCGCAGGGAGGATCAATGCCGTCATTTGAAAGAAGGCTTAAGGCACTTCGTTTGTTTTTTATAGCTTTTGCAAGTGTTATAGTTTTTAAACTGTTCTTACTTCAGGTTGTGAGCGCTGGTTTTTATGATTCGCTTGCATCCGGGCAGCATGATTTTTACCAAGAGCTAATTGCCCAACGCGGAAATATTGTAGTAAGCGACTGGAAAGATGGTGCGGAATATTTTGCAGCTTCAAGTGAAGCTCGTGCATTTGTTTATGCCGAGCCCCGTAAGGTCGAGGGCCCTATCGAGACAGCACAATCACTAGCTCGAATCCTTGGCTATGAGATAACGGCAATTTATTCAGATGACGAAGTACAAGAGGAGCAGGGTGGAATTTTTGATGGGGTGTTTACATCTAACGAAGCCCTCCCCCTTCCCACCCTTCAAGTGCCTCAGGGTGCCCTGAGCCTGTCGAATGGGCAGGGGGAGCTGGAGGGGGTT
>JABHCP010000010.1 GCA_018673485.1 Candidatus Uhrbacteria bacterium | reverse complement strand
TTGTACCTGACCCTGTAACCTTGCCGTCCTGAGCATCTATAGTCTCGATAGTTGAATCATCGGACGTCTTTTTAATGACAATATCATTACTCGCTCCTGCCTCGGCGTCCACAGCTTCGTCAAAAGTAATTACGAGATTTGCTGTAGTGGCTATCCCAGTTGCATCATCTGCTGGTGACAAGGTATTCACTGACGGTGGGGTTGAGTCCCCTGCCGATTCAAACCACATAACATCTTGGCCGTTCTCATAAGAACCCCCTACAACATCCAAATCGCTGTCCCCATCAATATCTGCAACACTTACAGTGGTGACACCGTTATAATAAGTATCTACTGTATTTTTTGTAAAACTTTCACTACCATCGTTCTCGAACCAATACATTTGGTTTGAGCCATCATCGGCGGTCACGATATCCAAATCACCATCAGCATCAAAGTCAATCACCTGCATATCCTCTGTGCCAAGAGATTCAGCGCTGACAGTTTTTTCTGTAAATACTCCGCTACCGTTATTATCAAACCAAATAATATTACCGCTCACAGACTGCGGAGTAATAATGTCTAAGTCTGAGTCACCGTCCAGGTCAACACAAGCAATTGTCTTTGCATTGCTACCAGTATCTAATATTGAAGATGAAAAATTCTCTGAACCGTCATTTGTTAAAAGATGTAAGTTGCTATTGTATCGATTAAAAACAATGTCGTCATTACCATCGCCCGTTAAATCACCTGCGCAAGCAGTCCACGCCAGGGTTAATGACGCATCAATAACTTGATCGGTGAAATTCTCAGAACCGTCATTTTTGGCCCAACGAATACCATTACTCCAATCTGGAGTCACTACATCGTAATCTCCATCATCATCCAAATCGACAATAGCAAAGTCTGATCCATACGAACTAATTGTCTGTTCTGTAAAATTCTCAGAACCATCGTTCTCCCACCAAAAAACTGCATAAGCGGTATTATCACCTCCAACGATATCTAAATCCCCGTCTTCATCGAGATCAATAACTTCAATCTGCGCTGCGCGAGTGTATGTTGAATCGATCGTTCGCTTTGTAAAAACTTCAGAACCATTATTGTCATACCATAAAAGATCATCATAATAACTGTCCCCCACGATTACATCCATATCACCGTCCTCATCGATATCAGCCGCCTCTACTGCCCTTGCCCGGTAATACGTTCCCTCGTCATATACATATTGTTGCGTAAACGTAATAACCGCAGCATGCAGTGAGAGTGGTCCGGCTATTGGGCCTGCAATCAAAATCAGTAACAATAAATTAACAATTTTTCTCATAATCCAAAAAATTCAAAGCTTCGCTTACAATGCCATTATATCACTTTTTAAAATACAGAAAACAAAAATCTGTGCACTCTTGGATGCACAGATCTTCATTGGGATCACGAGAGAAAAAGATCGGGCTCGCGTAAACGCATACCGTTGCCAAGAGACAGCCGCGGACTCACACCGCATTCCAGAACTCGCCCCGTATAAACAGAGCTCGTGACAGCGGTATTTGATCATTATTCTATCGAATTGTCAATAGCTCGTGCACTTGAGAATAAACCACCACTCAGAGCCCTGAGTCACCGAAGGGCGAAGAGTCCCGCTGTTTACGTCGACGTTCGATCGTTATGCACGGGATCCTTCGTCGCCTTTAGGCTCCTCTGGATGGGTAATCAATTCACCACTTCGATGCACCAGAGAAGTCTTCTGATGTCGATCGATTCAATCGAATTCGATTGAATCACGGCAACCCCCTCTACCTCCCCCTTGGGAAGTGGGAGAATCTGATAAACAAATTTTCTAAATTAACTTAACTTGAACCCCGGCGCGCCTTTGCAGCTCTTGCCCGGCCGACTTTCGATACGCGCAATAGTCACAGTCTTCGTGCGCATCTGGAATTCCATCATCATCCAAGCACGCTTTGGCGTTAAGTAAGGTTGGCTCCAGCCATTCATCATTGCCTTTATAATCAAAAACTTCTACATCAAACTCTAGCTTGCCATCAAAGGCAGTTCTATCAGTTCGGCCGTTGCAATACACAAAATACCCTATGTCACTGACCTTAAATCCATTTTGTCTAAGTAACCACTGATAAACTTCCAGCTGACGCTTGTACGAAATCTGCCACGGAGCACTAATTCCGACTCCCGACTCCTTTGCTGTCGCCTTATAATCAACTACAATTAACTCCTCTTTTGGATTCACCCAAATATCATCAACTGCTCCTGTGACGATAAAATTCGACGGCTTATGGTGATACTGTATGCCCTTAAAATTCTCACGCCACTCATCCATCATTTCATGCTTGTATGGCACCGCATCAATCTTGTACTGCTTCATCAAAGGATGTGCAACCTCGTCAGCTCGATGCATATCAAACTCCTTTTTTAAAAGCGTATCCACTGCTGAGTTCAAATTAAACGGAAACCCCGGCGGCCTCCCTACTCCCAATCTACGATCCAAATAAAAACACCGCGGGCAACCAAAGAAAAGATCAATCTTAGATCGACTCAACCGAAAAGGATTTCTAGATTCCGGATTATATAAATTTCGCGTTCTTTTGGGTTTATACCATTGGCTCATACTCACCGTATTCTATCATACCTCCCCATCAGAATTGATTCTTTGACGATATGCCCCTGCATCGCATCTTGAACCTCGGATTTTGATGCACCAGCTAGCAAATCAAGCTCGCAATCAAGTGCATAGAGCTTAAAATAATATCTATGTTCACGGTCTGGTGGGCATGGGCCCTGATATCCATTCTTTCCACCTGTATTAACTCCACAGACTCCTGCTGGAGCTAGGCCCTCATCAATCTTTAAAATTGACAGTGCGATGTTAAAAACTACCCAATGATCCCACATCCCATCAGGACGAATTGTCTTGGGTACATCAGGATCATCCATTAAGAGCACTAGGCTTTTTGCACCCTCAGGCACATCTTCGATGCTCAATGGAGGACTAATATTCTCCCCATCACACGTATACTTTGATGGAATCAACCCCTCATGCTCAAAAACTGGTGAAGTAAGCTTCATATTTTAATTTAAAATTAATAGGCTGCAGTTCAATATTGTAGCAAAGGAAACCCAGACTAGGTACGGAAGCAGAAGATATGTCAGCTTTCGGTCAAATGACCAGAACCGGTACATGAGATATGCCAAGGATCCGACGATAATTATCAGAATGATCAGAGCAAAGCCGATTTGATGTAGCCCAAAGAAAATTGGGGTCCAAATCGCGTTGAACACTAAATGTATTATAAATAAAAATAAAAGAGTTCTTGCCTCTTTACGCTTGCGCAACTTTTGTGTTCGCTGCCAAAGCAGAAAAAGTACTACTCCGATTAACGTATACAGCGTGATCCAAACTGGACCAAAGATCCATCCTGGTGGTTGGAAAAATGGCTGGACTAACTCGTTATACCAAGGATCGATTTCACCAATCGAGAACAACGAACCAAACACACCAATCAACTGCACGCCCGCGATCGATACGATTAACCTAATTACTTTTTTGAACATAGCCCTCCTTGTTTAAAATTTGTTTCTTTTGTTTTGCCCCACGACTGTATCCGCCTAACTTGCCGTCAGATCTTATGACGCGATGGCACGGAATCGCAGGGTCGTAATTCTTATTTAAGATATTTCCAACTGCGCGAGCAGCTCCAGGCCGCCCAGCCTTGATTGCTACCTGCCTGTATGTCACTACCTCACCTTTGGGAATTTTCTGAACGATTTGATGTACACGGTCAGCAAAGTCCGAACTCATACAACCCTACTTACTTAATAACGCTCTCGAGTGTTTTACGAGCATCTGCACCTTCCTTAAAAATCGCCTTCACAGCGCTCAAAAATGGTAGGTCAGATCCGTTTTCAAGACGGGCCATGATGTTTTGGATGTTTTTCATGCCTTCGACAGTTTTTTCACTTTCCGTGTTCCCAGTTGCAAATCCAAATCCATACGAATAATTACGTGACGATGAGCTATAACCAGTGGCTAAGAAATCTCCCATGCCAGCTGGGGTTGAGATTGTTTCGCGGTGCGCGCCAAGGCGGTGCAAAATCTCCTGCATCTCGACCTGTGCTTTTTGAATTAAGCTCGCTTTAAAGTCAGACCCCATTTTGAGTCCGTCCGATATGCCGAGCGCTAACACGTACACATTTTTGAGAACTCCCAAAAGCGCCGCGCCGATCATGTCATCAGTTTCCTGAAGCGAAACCTGAGTTCCTTCGAACAACTTCTTGATCGAATTAGCTACCTCGATCTTGTCAGATGCAATAGTCGCAGTCGTTGGCAAGCCTTCGTTAAGCTCATCAGCAAGCATCGGACCAGATAGAACTGCGATCTTATTTTTTGGAAATTGCGCCTGCAAAATCTCAAACGGAAGCTTGTTCGTTTCCGGATCCATACCCTTTGTTCCAGTCACAAGAATAGCTGAATCAGGGATTGAACTAATTTTACTTACGCATTGAACAAAAAATTGACTCGGTACAGCAAAGAATATAACCTCTGCGTCTTTAACAGCATCAGCCACTTCCGGCACCTGACAACTCTTGCCCGTATCCTGCACATCCCAAGCAGAAAGCTCAATCCCCTCCTTTTTCTCCAAAACCCCAGCCAAAGCCTGACCAAAAGCCCCAAATCCAATAAATGCAATGTTTTTCATAGTGGAATTATTATATCAAAAGTAGGCAGTAGACGGTATGCAGTATACGGCATTAACCGCACCTTTTCCCATCTCAGTCCCCCGGCAATGTTTTAGCAGTTAGCCCCCGTCCACTCATTATCAGACAACCCCGTCTGAGAGGGAGCCTGCCGACCGAACTGGCAATCAGTTCATTCATAGTCACCCAAAAACATTGACTGCAGGCCGCATCATTCTTTACGGCCGTGGGACACTCTGAAAAGGCTTTTTTCCGGCGGAGCCGGACCTGGCTCCGCCATGGCTTTGCATACTTTCTTTGAGCCACCAAAGAAAGTATGTCTGGGGGTCTGGGGGATGAAATACCCCCAATTAAATTAAAACAAAACAGCACCTCTTTCGAAGTGCTGTATTGATCGAATCATCGATTAAATCGATTACTTCAAGTTCACTGTTGCTCCAGCTTCTTCAAGCTTTGCCTTCATAGCTTCTGCGTCTGCCTTTGAAAGCTTCTCTTTGATTACAGTAGGTGCTCCGTCAACCATATCCTTTGCTTCCTTAAGCCCCTGTCCTGAAATCTCTCGTACAGCTTTGATCACGTTGATCTTGCTGTCTCCTGCTGCAACGAGCTCAACGTCAAATTCTGTCTGCTCTTCTGCTGCGTCTTCCCCTCCTGCTGCTGGTGCTGCCATCATAGCCATTGGAGCTGCTGCTGACACACCAAACTTATCTTCAAGAATTTTTACCAAATCTGCTAGGTCAATAACAGACATTTGCTCAATCTGCTCAACAAGAGCCTTGAACTTCTCTGGAACCTCAACTGGCTCCTGAGCTTTTGTTTCTTCATCACTCATAGTATGAAAGTTAGTTAATAAATCTTATGCGGCTGGCTTCTGATCCTTGATAGCATCAAGAACAGTTACGAGCCCACGTAGGTTACCAGCAAGAACATTTGCGAATCCTGAGATTGGCGCATTAAGCGTACCAACCAACTTGGACAGCAATTCTTCCTTGCTCGGAAGTGACGCCAATTGGGTTACTTCCTCTGCTGTTAGTCCCTTTCCGTCTAAGACACCAGCTGCAAAGACAAACTCTTCGTTCTTCTTTGAGAACTCTTTGAGTACCTTTGCGGCAGACACCTCGTCGTCATACGAGACAGCAGTTAGGATAGATCCTTGGAACGATTGTGGATCAACATCCTCAAGCCCGGCTTCTTTGGCTGCAATGGCAAGTAGAGTTTTCTTTGTAATAAAGATTTCAACTCCCTTTTCCTTTGCCAGCCCACGAAGCTCATCTGCTTGAGCCATGGTGAATCCAGAAATCGACGTAAAAGCAGCGGACTTCATGGTCTTGAACTTGTTGACCACGTTTTCCACAATATCTTTTTTTTGCAATCTGGACTTTGCCATATGTGAATGAGTTAATTCCGCGAAATAAATATCACGGCCCTAACGCCGTGAAACAATGAGATATATCCCCAACGTAGCCCAAAGGGCGAAGTGGGAGCCTCGATAGGACTTATGCTCTTGCGAGCAACCTACTGTCTATAGCATTAAGTTGTCAAAAGTATAGGATATTAGCAGAATTGTGTCAAGGTAAGTGTGGTGAAAACAAAAATCCCTTCGCAGAGAGAGTTTGCGTAGGGATTTTCTGGACACTAGGTCCGATCGAAGGGCTCGATGTTTTTCAGAAGTCAGACAACAGACTTCAGACTACAGTCAAAATTCTCGACTGGGTTCTGACGTCTGGGTTCTGAATTCTGTCTTATCAAAGACTTTGATCAGACCCCCGCACACGTGCACGGGAGTCGTGCGGTGCGGGGTTAGTAGGGCCAAAAAATGATGACACCAGCAAGAACAGCCGGAATTCCGAGGAGTCCTGCAACAAACAGGATGGCGACATTCACGCATCCCAGCACGACTGTGGCCCAGAAGTACAGCATCAGATAGCGATTCCCGACTTCGAGATAATCGACCATCTCTGCCTGCTGGGCAAGCTCCTCACGGAGCTTTTCTGTCTGCAAGTAATACGTCCTCAGACGACGAGCGACTACCTGGTGTGCATCCGAACCCCTGAGCATGACATCAGACACGATGGCACGGTTGAGGTCAAGACCAAGGTTTTTCTGTTCTTCGGACATGAATCCTCCTTTCCGACACAGTCGGGGAAAGTCCGATCAAAGACCTCGAAATTTCTTCAAAGACTTTGATCAGACCCCCGCACACGTGCACGGGGATCGTGCGGTGCGAGGGTGAGGGTTAGCGCCGGCGACGGCGCGAGTGATGCCGACGGGGCGACTGGTGCTGAGCGTGCCGGCGCGATGGCTGGCGGTGGGCGTGGTGGCGACGGACTCGGTGATGCACCGGATGGAACCGGATGTACACTTGATAGGCCCGCGGGCACATCCAGCCCGCCGGGGTCCACACCACCTGGCTCGGGTGGCACGTCAGAGCACGTGCCAAGCAGATGTTGATGTGACCGCCCATCGAGACATGCACATACACACGCGCCTCGGCCTGGTTGGGGGTGATGACCATGACGGCCAGGATGAACAGAAACGGAATCAGGGAACGCATTCGTTCCTCCTTGGTGGGGGTTGATCGACCGAAGGGCTCGATGAATGTTTAATCGTTCGGGCTGGGACCTCACTTGTTGAAATTGTTTAAAGTGTTTATTCCGAAATAAACATCTTCAACATTTTAAACATCATAATCAAACGCTTTGGTCGATGCGACAACTGGTGCCGCATGAGAAGAGTGAGAGGACGAAAGGGACTAGACCGCATGCCGAACGACCATCGCACCAAGTGCGACGGCGATCAGGATAACGATCGTGCCAAAGATCCATGCCAAGATCTGACCGTTCATGATCATATTGATCACAGCGGCAAGCGCCGAGACCACCACGATCACAATAGCAGAGCCCATGCACAAGGCCTGGTTGTCGAACATCACGCGCAGATGCCCCACCAGAGTCTTTTGCCAGGAACCCTCCCAGTACGCTGAGCAGTTTCGACGGCTGTAGATCTTGCGAGTAAGATTCACACCGACTGATGCCACGTACGCCAGAAGGCCAAGCAGGCACAGGGTGAAGAACACAAAAACCATTTCACACCTTTCCAGCCAAGCTGGGTCAAGAAGTTGAATAACTGATCCGACCGAAGGGTTCAAATTACTTTAAACGCTTTGGTCGATGCGACAGCTGGTGCCGCATGAGTAGAAGATTGTGAGGCAGAGACGATAGCTACTGAAGCTTTACGTACTGCTCCAGGCCCGCGAAGGCGAGGACGAGGAGGCTGAGGGTGATCAGCGCCAGGATGGGACGCTTCGCGACCCAATTGGCAGGTCGCGTGTCGATCATCTTGCTAACGATCAACCCAAGACCATCCGCGACACGCTCACTCAGAACAGCGAGCGTACCCACGAAGATCATTGCGATACCCGCAATGACCACGATCATAGGCACCCAGTTGATAGTTTCTCCCATGGACTCTATTCCTTTCCCGGGGTTTCCGGGGGTTGGAAGAAAAACTCAGTGAATCCGACCGAAGGGCTCGATTATTCATCAAACACTTTGGTCGATGCGACATTCGATGCCGCATGAGTAGAAGTTGAGAGAGCTGTCGGACTAGCTGAAGGCCTTCTTGCAGAACGACCAGCCGCGGACCAAGACAACGATGATGAGACCGCCGATCATGGCACCGACTGTCGTCCACATGACCAGAACGTACCCTGAGTACGCCACTTCGGGTGGGGTCACGCCAGCCATGTCTGCCGTCATCCATACCATGGCTAACGGCAATGTCAGGTAGACCGTGCTAGCTGCCCACGCGCTGATCACGCGGCTGAACGTCGTGGAGACGCCCTTGTCATACAGCTCCCCAGCGCCATAGATGAACATGGCAAGGAACGTGATGACACCAACGGCGTCAAGAGCGTAACCAGCGATGATGAAAAGCGTCATAGAACCCTCCAAAGATAGGTTCAGTTAGGGCAGGATACCCACTCGAGAATCTCGATCTATAATCAAGGGCCTTGAGTGAGCGGCGCATGAGAAGCATGCGCCAGAATACGTAACAGGTCAGTCACTGAGCAAGGCGATGATCGTACGAACGATCTCCGTCTGCTCGAGCCAGAAAATATCGACGGTGCCATCCTGCTTGAACGACACCTCGATGAGAACCTCGCCATCAACGCTAAACTCCAGCGTCGGAACGAAATTATCATCGTTGAGGGTTACCCAGAAGGGGCAATTGTCGATGGGCTGGATCTCGAGAAACGTGTAAGGTCCCTCATATTCGGAGCAGGGCTCCGAACCGGTCTCCCACCAACGGTTGTTGGTGTAGAGCCCTTCACAAATGCTGAGCACGCGTTGCCTGAGCGCGGCCGACACATCCATACCATGTTCTTTGCGAGTCATTTCAGACTCCTTCCTCGGAATACGAGATCTGATGGTACATAGAGCACACTCGGGGAATCCGACCGAAGGGTTCAATTCACTCTGTCATCCCCGACTCCGATCGGGGATCTATCGTTTATCGAATTCGATAGTTGATGGATTCCTGGTCAAGCCAGGCATGATAGATTAAACTCTTTGGTCGATGCGGCAGCTGGTGCCGCATGAGTAAGCCATAGGAGGAGCGAAGAAGTCAGAGTAGGGTCACAACCCAGGAGGCGCACCCATACAGTGCTGCCCCCAGAGTGATGAGTGCCACAGCAGTGAAGGCGAGTAGGAACTCATTAACGAGAATTGCTTTCGCGATCCCGCTGCATACGCCCCAGATGGAGCGACCCTTGCAGTAGGCGGTGAAGACGAGAACGCTCTTGATGCCGAGAAGCACCAAGAAACCGATAACGGCGAGTGCCGCGAGAACTGAGATCATGATTTCTCCATGAATGTTGAATGTTCCGCTTTCCCAACCGAAAGGTTCAAGTCTACTTAAACACTTTGGTCGGCGGCGCGAACAGAGAGAGTTGCACGCGCCACAGATATACCAAGGTGCGACTGAGTCGCGGGTATCAACCGAAGGGTTCAAGTTTGCTTAAACGCTTTGGTTGATGCGACACGAGGTGTGCCGCATGAGAAGGTTTTTTTGGGGTTTGGGAAAAAGAGCGGAAGAGGTTGTTGAGAGTTGGCTAATCCACGAAGGTGTGGACATTGCTCGCAGTCGGCAAACCATCCACGGTGATGCCGTCAAGGGATTGTCCGTCCATGGTCTCCCAGTTGAACTCGGCCAGCCAGCTGATGCTGGTCTGAGTCGTGTCGCTCAACTCGGTAGAAGGAGTTGAAGCTGCCTCGTAGGCCATCGTGACCCACTCCGGCTCACCCTCGAACAGAGCGATGTCCACGGTTGCCACTGCGTAGCGCATCGTGGAGGTCGGGGTGTCTTCGCAGGAGCCCTCGAGGCTGTAGAACTCCCAGGTGGCCTCGAGCTTGACCGACGTATCGTAGCCGTCTTCATCGACCCCCATGTACTGGATGACGCTGAAGTAGTGGGACTCACCCTGGGACTGACAGGAGTTCCAGCCGGTCTCATCGTTGTCGGTGCTGGTGATGGTGAAGGGGATCTGGGTCACCTGGGCATCCATGTTGGACTCCAGACTCACCTCGATGGTGGCCGCATTGTAGCCGACCTGGATGTACTGAGCGACCAGCGGGACGAACTCCACCGTGATACGAGGGAGGAGCTCATCTACGCCACTGGTGTTGGGGTCATCTTCCACGACCTCGGTATCACCGTAGTTGTCGTTGCCGGTGTCATCGGTGTCGGTCTCCTCGCACTCGGGGCAGTCGTCGCACTCGGGCAGATCGGCCTGGGGCCGTTCGGCGCCGAGAAGGCAACCGGTGAGGGGGAGAGTGAGGAGGGCGAACATGATGGTGTTGAGATGCATTTCTGCGATCTCCTTTGCCGTTGGGCACTGTGCAGCTGTTTGATTATGCTGCGGACTTGGAAAATGCGACTGGGTCGCGTGGAAAGAAGTATCTCTATCGCGTCGACCGAAGGGCTCGATGAATGTTTAATCATTCGGGCTGGGCCCTCACTTGTTGAAATTGTTTAATTGTTTACTTCGAAGTAAACATTTTAAACATATTCAACACTTTAAACATCATAATCAAACGCTTTGGTCGAAGCGGCGCGTATTGATGTGAATCATTACGCGCCGCAAGTTGAAGTGTGAATGTTGGCTTTTGCACTAGCGCTTGGCCAACCCCCCACGGCGCTTGCGGAGCATGATCCGTCGGCCGATGCTGGCCTTGAAGGCCGGGCTGGGGGTACGCGCCTGGGTGGGGACGGGTGCGGTCGGGACCATCATCACCGCCGGGGGCGCGGTATACACCTCGTAGGCTGTGAAACCCGCGAGGCCGAGCGCCGTGGCGCTGGTGATGGCGGTGAGGGCAACGCTCGCCACGATGGCGAGGGCAGCGATGGACAGAGCGATCTTCTTGAGCATGGTTTGTTCCTCCGAACATTCAGGTGAATTCTTAGGGCAAGATTGTATGCCCGCTCGAGAGTCTCGATGTTTGATCAAGAGTCTTGAGCGAGCGGCACACAGAGACTAGGTCAATGTGTACCGCGAGTACGAACGGTGGCCTTTGGGCTAGCGCACGCGGCAAGCGCGGCGTTCCTGCTTCGTAGGCAGGTCCCTGCAGGACTGGGCCTGCTTGACCGTGACCTTGTAACGGGTCGAGCAGTCGTCGATCATGTCGATCTCGGTCTGACGATCCGCTTCGGCCTGGAGACGCCGCTCTTCCTGGCGCTTTTGCCAGGCGGCGATCTGTTCGGGGGTGAAACCCTCCTCCTTGATCTCTTCGATCTCGATCTCCTGAGGAATCACGAGAGCGAAGGCAGGGGCGGTGGGGATCTCGACCGTCATCTCGGGTGCGGCCTCGGCTTCACTGCCGGCCATGGCCCAGTAGGCCACGCCACCGGTAGCGCCGACACCCGCGAGGGCAGCGACAGCGAGGATTGCGAGAACGGCGATCACGGCGAAGGCGGAAACGAGCTTCTTCATGGTGTACTCCGGGGTGCGACGCTTTCACGTCGACTTTTTTTGGGGTGTATTGCTGGGTTATGCCCACTCGAGAGTCTCGATGCTTGATCAAGAGTCTTGAGCGGGCGGCACGCAGAGAAAGAATCAATGCGTGCCGCGAGACGTTGGGAAAGGGACTTAGCGGAGCCCCATCTCCGTGCGGGCGCTGACCTTGGACCGCTCACACATCTCGACCTGGTCGGCCGGCGCGTACTCGCAGTTCAGGTTGGCCGCGGTCCACACCATCTGGTCCAGGGAGGACTCGCTGGTACGGTAGGCCTCCATGGTGGAGGTTTCCGCTGCCTCGGCCACGCCACCGGCCAGGGTGGTGTAGACCAACCCGCCCATGGCGGTAGGAATGGCGAGGGCGGCGATGGCGAGGACGAGGGTGATGAGGGAACGCTTCATGATGTACTCCTGGTGCGACGCCGTAGCATCGACTTGGGGGTAGGACTGATTGGACAAGATCTGAACACATTTTTTATATTCAGGTCTCGGCCACCAAATCATCTGTTAAAGAAAACCGGCTATCCTTCTTAATTAAGAGAGATAACCGGTTTTCTACCACAGATCACTAAATTACAGTGCTGCTGTGATAATACTTCTTTTACCCAGAAGTTAGGGCTCTCTCAAATTGTGAATGTGTTGATCGGTCTGTAACTTTCAACACTGGTACTATAGCACAAATCTGACCTTTTGTCAAGCCCTAAGGCCGGATTTAGGGCTAATTTTAGTCAAATTAAAAGCCACCTGAAGGGCGGCTTTTACATATAATTTTGAACACTTTAAACGGATTCCTCCAGCACTGCCTCTTCCACCCTTGCGGTATATTTTGCACGCAATTCCTCCAAATCATCCTGTTCCTTTTGCAAAACCTCCATTAATTTATTTAATTCGTCTTCATTCATGAACTCAGCAAGCTTTGTCCAGCCTATTTTCTCCTCATCCATAACAGGAGCATTGGCGATTAATTGTATCAACCTATCTTTATCAATCATATAAACTTATTTAGCAGCTTCTTCTGCCCCTCTTAATTGAGTAATCTCTCTGCGAGCACCGGTCTGGGCACGCTTCACAAGCACCTGGCCTGTTTTCTTGGCGGCGAGTTTTCCAGTTGCTTTCACAAACTCTTTGACACCATGTGACAGAATGGCTTGTTTGATGCCTCGCAATACATGTCCCGAAACAAACAGCTCACCTGCTAAGTATAGACCGCGATCAGTCCAATTGATATCTTCAAGTTTTGGAATAGGTACACCACTTTCATTTCGCTCAAAAGTAAGCCGCTTACCAGCAACCGCATAGACAGCCCCAACATACGGAATAACCTCCAAAGCAGCTGCAAAAACTTTTTCACGAGTATCTAAATCTAAGAACTCAAGACCTCTCTCGAGTGCAGCGCCGACAATTCCCAACCTATTCTTTGCTGCACGTTCTTGAAGGCTGTCTCGTTCCGCATTATATTTATCCTCTATCCGTTCGATGTTCGCAAGTCCTTCCGCACTCAACGCTGCAATATCAGCCTCTCCTATCGCCGTTGCCAACTCTCCTACCAAGCCATCTTTTCCTCCCATGGCTTTTAGAACACCCTTCTGCAAATATTCCGCACCTTCAAATCCAAGAGTGCCCTGCTCTGAAGCTACTTCCAGTTCGGTTCCTGAACCTGACTCTTGTTCCTCTTGAGCCTCCCCCTGCTCTTGCTTTGTGAATGCTTGATTCTCGATGTTTGCAAAAACCTCATCCAAATAAGCATTCTCCTGGCTAAGAGTCAGCAACCCTTTCTCGAAAAGCTCATATTTAACTTTTCCAGTAGAATCAATAACTATATCTACATGGATATTACCAATCTCAATATTAAACTCGCCACCCGTTGAGTCACCGCCTGGAGTAACTGTTTCGGCAAAAATATCCTGGATACGCTTTTTCTCATCTTCGTACCCTTGCCTGAGTTCTGAAAGCTCCTCTGAAGCACGATCTACCTTGGGCTCATCGCCTCCCTCCATCTCGTGTGGTTCTAATTCGTCTATGTGTGTATTCATACATGTATTATTTTATCACAAAAGTATTGTTCCTTTAAACTGAGTTCCGGATATCAGCTTCCCAATATTACTCAAATCCCTTCCATTAACTATAGCAACGTTCATCTTGTTTCGCTGGCATAGGCGAGATGCCACAGGGTCAAATGGAGCTGATTTTCCTGGGTGCCAGTCATCCCCTACCATTTTTCTGTATTCAACCCATGAAAGCTCATTGAGTGGCTTAGCCTTTGGATTCTTGCGTGGATCCTCAGTGTAGACGTAATCAATATCAGAGGCATTAATTACATTCTCCACCCCCAAACGCTTTGCCATTCTGCAGGCAACATAGTCAGTGCTCCATCCAGGTTTCCAGCCAGCACCAATCAACACACTTCCCTTCCACCGTTTTGGTAAACGAGTCGGATCCTTAATAACAACCGGATGTGCTACCTCGCGGAAGATCGTTCTAAGTAAATGTCCATTAAGACGCGTAGCATGAATTCCCAACCAATCTAAATCCTCAGCCTCAATTGATTTTTTAACACCACGCGCTGCCTCGATGTAATTTCTAGCCGTCCTCCCTCCTCCGGTAACAATCAAGATCTTTTGTCCGTTTCTAACCTGAGTATCAACAAAACGTTTTAACTTTTTTAAAAACTCAGTATCAGGCCCGCCGCCTGGAACAATAAGCGAACCACCCACGGACATTATTATTGGTTTATTTTTTTGAAGTTTGATTTCGGGCATATTTTTATCCACCTACGAAATAAACAGGCAAAGCCTGTTTATTTCGATTTAATTGTTTTTAGTAAATAATTTGTAACCACCGACACTGCCCAGAGTACAACCGCGGCCGCGAGCGCTGTCCAAAAGTTTTCAATCTCTACGCCCTTAACTATTGTGCCCATGAGTAAAATCATTAGTGCGTTTACCACAAAGGTGAAAAGCCCAAGTGTTAGAACGTTTACTGGAAGCGTTAGAATAAGCAACAATGGACGGATTATTGCGTTGATCAATCCCAGAATCAAAGCTGCGATTAATGCATGATAGAACGTATCGACACTAAAGCCAATCAGTAGCTCTGTCACAAGCAATAATGCCAACGCATTAATAAGCCATCTAAGAAGTAATTTCATATGTGCATGATTATATCATTATTTTGACATCTACTAATCAACGACCACGAACTCCTCCCCATTCCACCTGATCTCGTAAATAACATCTCCTGTGACATATAAGATGAACTCAATCGTAGTCCCCTCTCTTGGTAATTTAACGTAATAAATGTCTTCATATCCTTCATCAGCCAAATCCGGTGCTTTATCCATTAGCGATGCTAACCCATTCTCATGAATGACATCTTGATCTACTTTGGCGAAAATATCTGCGGACCTATCCTTCAACTCCCGATCTTCAAATTGTAGAAAATACGCATTGTAATGAGAAGTTAACGGTGTTTGAACAACCTCTACAACGCCATAAAAATCACTCATGTCAGTTGTGCTCCTAAAGACTGTATATTCTAAGTAATGATCACTTGGAGCAGCATCATCAGATGATGGACTGTAAAGTGCTTTAATATAATCGTTATCCTCGTCGTACACCTCATAGGAATCTAATCCTCCATCGCGATACTTGGCTGGAAGCATAACAAATGATTCTCCAACATCCCAAGCATTTCTTCTAAGAATAGTCGCTTCCTCACCTGTATCAAACTCATCATCGAACAATTCCGCATCCATCAAATAAGCTTGTTCTTGCTCGATAATTTTATCCAGTGGTCCAGAAGTCGATTGATCCATATCTGCCACGACCTTTACTCCCAAAATGATCGCAACAATCAATACAACTAAAATTGCCAAGGAGCCTATCCCAATGAGAAAATCCTTAAAAATCTTGTGCCCTTTCTCTTCTTTATAAAATAACCAGAGTAAAAAACTATTTGGGGCCAATGCGATAATACTAATGACAAATAAACCAAACCCCATAGCAATAGCCGCGCCTGCGTCCTCATAATCCTTTGGCCCTAATAAAAGTATGAATGATGCGATAAACATCAATGCAGAGATGATGCAACCACTCCACATAATAATTATGGAAACAAGTTTTGCTGCTCGTGATTCACGTTTTATAAAATAACCAAACCCAATGATCAGTGCACTTGGAATTATAAGTATTACATCTATAAATACTTCCAACACACCTAATGATCGCCACCCCGATGCAAGGTATGTTGTTACGATAAACAATAAAAATATTGCGAGAAACAACCACCCAAATACTTGTATACAAATCGAAAGAATTTTCTGCGACTTATTGACCATATAATATTAAGCTAAAAAGTAATAAGGTTGATAATATTGAATCAACATCCACAAGAGCGCGCTTTCAACTCCCAGTGCGATTAGTGTCTCAAACCATGCGGTCCTCTCTTCCTTCCAGCCCATAAACCCAAGTCCGATGAGTGGAAAGATTATTATATTGATGAAGAGCCAAAATAGAACCGCTACAAAAATCATGGACATGAACGAATAAGGTGACTCAGTAATAATTAGCCAGTTCTGCTTTACAAAAAGTACATAAAAAAGTCCATAAGCTGCGCTTGTTGCAAGGTGGAGCAAAAGTCCGACTACAAAAACTTCTCCTTCTTTAAGCTTGTAGCCACGCCAAATCTTTACATCAACTAAAAGTGGTAGATTCTTAACTCTTCTGGAAGTCTCCAGAATTATTGCAGGAAGTGCAATTAAAAATCCGACTAAAATTCCAAGTGTAGCTGCAAGAATAAAATCCATAGAATGTTTAATCGCTCGAGCCAGCCCATCAAATAGGTCTGGCTCTCACTTGTTTAATATGTTTAAAGTGTTTATTTCGAAATAAACAACTTAAACATCTTCAACAGCTTAAACCCTATTGAGGCTCTACAAAAATGACAACCTTGGCTCCATTTGCTGGATCGCCATCATTCCAGTCCCCCATTGCGTCCATTATAACATCAATGTCATATACATACCCTTGCCCATTACGGGTTCCCGGGTCATTAGTAATCCACTGCGTTTGAGTGTAACCACGAAGTACTAGCATGTGATAAAGCGGGCCATCTCCTGAGAAATTTGGATTCCCCAACTCGCGCCCAGCCGCTGGAATAATTACTGGATAGCCGAGTGCGATCTGAGCCTTGAGCTGATCGACTGTTGGACTATGAACAACATATGTATTCAAGCCATAATATCCAGTTATAAAGTCAGCGGTTTCCTGTGCGGTAGTATCAAGATAATATCCAGTGCTCTGCACCTGGTAATCAACAAGGTCTAATATTGCCGCGTCTGCCACGTGGGCATTTACTAATCCGGATTGATAACCTTCGAAATAAAGCCACGTCATATATGCTGACGCTTCCTCACAAGCCTCTTGATACGGCAAGTCCCAATTAGCCTGTGGTGCCTGCGACGTGAATGGTACAGCAAGATTTATCTCTGATGGAATCGTGTCATTCTGAGGAGCCTGCGACGAAGAATCTGCTTGATCATTGACAACCTCATCTTCATCCACCTCGACGATCCCCTCATCCACCTCGATCTTCCCCTCCTCCACCTCGACGTCAGGAGAGGTCTGCTCAAGCAGATCTCTCGCTTCGCTCGAGATGGTGGTTTCATCGATCTCTTCAACCTCATCTGGGTTCTGAAGTCTGGGTTCTGAAGTCTGCACCTCCTCAAAACTCACTTCTTCAATATCGATAATGGGCTGTGCGTCATCTTTCAAATACACAAAAACTCCCACCACTAAGAAAACAATTATAAAAACTCCAACTAAAAGTCGAGTGCGCATATTCCAGTTTCTTCAATATATTCTTCACAATGGTGACCTGCCGGACACTCGCCATCACTGCGACAATAACAGTGATCTACACAGACTTCAGCACATATCACATCCGGATCTTGCGCCTCCTCACCCCTGCAAGCGGAACCACAACTCTCCCACTCACCTCCAGTATTCTGACAAGTAGCCTCAGTTAATTCTGGCATCCTAATCTCCGCCGTTGAGTCAACTGCGTTATCGCCACTAATTTTTTGCACAATCCCCAAAACAATTGCAACGAATAAAACTGCAATAGCCAGCGTTATATGCCATGATCGATATTCAACTTCTTTACGTAAATACTTCATATTGTTCAGGGGTCAGGTCGTTAATTGTAGCGTTATATTTTGCAAAAATGTCCACAAAAATGCAAAACGCTACAATTAACGACCTGACCCTATACAAAACTCACTCGCGGGCCCATTTTATTAAGTGCCAGGTTGCGATTACGTCGTCCTCGTTGTAATCCATAATTTTTTGTAATGCTGCGGAGTCGTCTGTCGCTTGGTAATCGTGAAACCACAGAACTGAGTCAAGCCCCGAAGCGTCAGCCGTGCGCCAGTTGAACCCTAAATATTTCGCAATGTCTTTAAGTGAATAAAACGGCAGAGGAAAAATAACTGACTCGCGAAAAGCTGGCAGAATATCAACCATCTTACTTGTAAGCTGTTCACGCACGGAATCAGACGCATCAAACTCTTCCATCATTCTGCGGAACACATCAGTCTCATACCAGCCATAATGATAAATCGGGCTCTCTGGATACTTTTGTACAAAACTGATGAAATCGCGCCACATACCCTCCACTTCACTTTCATCCTTTGCAAAAAAACTATGATAGCTCTGCTCGCCATCCTTGATCTTTAAAACACCAATTAAATAATGCAAATTGCGCAATGGGTCACTTTCGATGTCGACCACTAATTCTACGTCTTGAGCTGAAGGTAGTTCTATTGAGTGCAATTTCACTACTCGATTTTCTTTCATTGCAATTGCCTGCTGTTGCAAAAACTTAAGCCTATCAGATGTTAATCCTGAAACTGAACTCAACTGCTGATCAGTCGCCATAGCTAAAGTCGACAACGTTGATAATCCGGCGTCCTTAAGCGAACCTGCTTCGCTTTTCCATAAACGATTTAAAAGCGAAAGGTCATCGCACTCGCGAGCCTGTGACTCGCACTCAGAAAAATATGGAGATTGTTTGCAAGCTGAAGTCAAAAATACAGCTGGCTCATAACCTTCAAGAACATTCTCAATTTTATCAAGTGTTAACCGGAAATCTACCAAAATATCATCAATAAGATATCCTTCTATCTCACCATTAGTATGCAGAACATAGCCCTGAACCGGACGTACATTCTGAATCTTCTCCAAAATCTCGGCATAAAATGCACCCTGAAACCGATACTCATCTTTTAAGTGAGATGAGCGTTTAATATCACAGGCAACATAGTACCAATCCCCTAGTTCTGACTTACCCTCCACCCGTTCCAAAATATCAGGTCGCCCAACCCAATGACCGTGGATCAGCGCACCACGATAAATCGTCTGCGTGCCCTGTCCCATAAGCTCAAGCGTTCGTTGCGCAGCCTCATCCACGTCATCTAACTCGACCTCAATATAATCACGATCTTTAAGTAGCTCAAGCTCATGTTCACGTAAAAGGCCTTCATCTTGCAACTTTCGCATCAAAGGCTCCCGCACATCCTCTTGATCACGTAACTCATGCATTATCCAGTGCGGACACTTAAGATATTTATAAAATGTTTGTTCAGTAATTCGCGACATAGTGGTTATAGTATACAGGATACAGACGACAGACGACAGAAGTCAGACTACAGTCAAGATTCTCGAATGGGTTCTGACGTCGAGACCCCCCTTGTTAATATATGACGAAAACAATTTAAACAACTTAAACATTTTAAACATAAAAAAGAACACCCCTACAAGCTGGTATCCAGTTGCAGGGGCGACGTTCGATGTTCGCCCAGTGCAACCGGAGTGACCAGCTGGTGAGGGCGTCTCATGATCTTGGTGCTTGAGCGGAGAGGCACCTTTATTGACCACTGGGATTTTCTGATAGGTTCAGTAACGACGCCAGCACGGTGAGTGCCTGTTCGTTCCCGGTCGCGCTGTGGCGACTGTCAACCTGCCAAGGATATCCGTAGAAACCTTTCCTCTCATGCTTTTCCTCTCCATTCCCGGTAACAGCATGAGAACCCTTTGATGTATCGCTCCGAGGTAGCGACGCGAAGGGCGCAGTGTACATGCAGAGTGCATGCCCGGCCATTGGCCAGCTACCTCCTCTTCCCCTGTGGAGGTTATTTTCAGGTCAGTGCTCTCAGACGCAGTACTCCTATCAAAGACAGGGTAGCTGGGACTTCTAGAGCGCCGAACCGGCACAACTCGCCGGCGGTCACACCACATTGCACCCAGGTGAGCATTGGGTTCCGCTGAGTCCAGTACCATGCACGCTGCCGTACAAGTCGGTCCCAGGCCTCGCGCTTTCTCAGCGCCGAAGAAAAAATAATAACACAAAATAACACTTTTGTCAACCCCTCGATTGACTTAGGATTTACTCCTTTCATCACTTCTAAAACCTTTAATCACTTTTCTACACAAAAAGAACACCCCCGCAAACGAGATGTCAGGCGGGGGCTAGATGAGGCGCCCCGGCCGTGACGACGGTGTCGTCTGCGGGGGTGCCTTTGGCGCCTCTTTCGAAGGAGGAGTCGCCACTGCAGCATAGCCGCAGCTTGCTGTTCAACCCAGTTGAGGTGGGGGGTTGATTCAGCGAAGTACACACTTGTCATTCTCCTCGTACTGGAGACAAGTATGGGTGGGTTTATTCCCTTTTCTCGACACCGGCGCAAAGCATGTGGCGCCAGCCGAAGGATGAATTAGGTCTACCAGTTAAGACCCTTTTCACCAAACACCGTGAGTGCTTAACTCGTACGGCTCGGGAAAACCTCGGTTTCCCGATAGACGCTCCCAATGTGCGTCATCTCCTGTAACCCCTTAGGCGCTCTGGCCATGTGGAGGGGCTTGTGCGTTATATCCACCTGAAGCCTGTGGGTTAAGGCTCCAGTTTTGCGTGGACAGATCATGGAGGCTATGGAGTGCTCTCGCGCCCCAAGATCCGCACCTCAACGATGATGTAGGCTGCAGGGCCCAACATCCCATCGTACGTGTCCGCGATCCTTCCTGCAGGTTCGGCGCACGTATACCCTTATCAGTCAGCCACTTGCATGGCCGCTTGAATCGGGTCAGTTTCCTTTCGCCCATCTCGGGCGTTTGGGTTTTACCTTTCTTTCGCCCTTTTCAAACGCTTTATTCGAAAGCTGCACTTAAGCAACTTCCTGGTGCTGGGGCCTTCACGGCCGACTTCCAGCTCTCAGGATTTACAATCTATCACAAAACTGAACTTTTGTCAAGTCCTTACCTTGCATTTTGTACTAGAATTAGTGTATTTTTATATACAAAAAGAACACCCCCGCAAACGAGATGTCTGGCGGGGGCAGATGAGGCGCCCCGGCTATGACGATGGAACCGTCTGCGGGGGCGACCAGCACTTAGACTGGCTACACTTCTTAGGCCGGTGCTTACACAGCGGCGTCGACAGTGCACTCAATCCTGAAGGGTCTGCAACCGGAAGGCTTGGCTCGCTGGTGTCGTTGCAGAGACCAGGGGGCTACCAACGGGTTGTTGGGGTCTGACGACCCGACCGTTTCAACTTCAGGACTTGCAATGTATCACAAAAATGGACTTTTGTCAAGTCCTTTTCATGAAATTTATACTAAAATTAGCGTACTTTTGGACTCAAGAGATCCCTCCCGGCGGAGCCGGGCCAGGCGGAGCCTGGCGACAATACAGCTGCGCTCGGGATGACAATTAGGATACAAAAAATCAGACACCCTTCGATGTCTGACCCTTATTTTATCTTGCTTTTAAAACTATTTGATAGGATCTTCTTCTGGCTCGCCAGCGTCAGGCACCTCTTGATCGTCAGCAACTACAGGAAGCTCTTCAGACGCCTCTCCACCTACTGACTCAATGGTCACAGTTGTCATCACGTCTCCCACGGCAATAGCGTCAACAATCTCTTGCCCTTCAATCACTCGACCAAAGATAGTGTATGCCTTTGGTAGTGCGTAATCGGAAAGCATAATGAAGAACTGACTTCCGTTTGTGTTTGGTCCGCTGTTTGCCATTGCTACGATTCCTTTCTCGTAGGTATAATCATCATCAACTTCATCTTCAAACTTATAACCAGGCCCGCCAGTTCCATTTCCGTTAGGGTCGCCTCCTTGAATTACAAATCCTTCTTCACGACGATGAAAAGTAAGTCCGTCGTAATAACCTTCCCCGGTCAAATACGCAAAGTTGGAAACCGTCTTTGGTGCTGTATCTGCAAATAGCTCAAACGTTATATCACCTTTCTCAGTTGAGATTCGAACAATCTTACCCTCAATTTGATCAGCTGAGAGCACACCTGGAAATGAATATGTCATAATGTCTTCTTGAATAATTATCTCTTCTTCAGGTTGAACCTGCTCGGCCATCTCAGTCTCAGTACATCCCGCTCCAATCATCACGAATGCGACCAGAACAAGTGACAATGAATAAAAATATTTCATAAAATTAGTTATTAATTAAAATGAGGCTCACGAGCCTCATTTTGTCATATTCTCAAATTTTATCAAGTCTTCACTTGAACATGTGCAATCTGCGTCTCTAAATTGTCCATTTGCGCTCCCTGCTGATTAAGCGCATAAACGCTCGTAATTAATACTGCTGAAAGAGCAAACACGAGCACTAACAACAAACTTACCAACTCGACGCTTCCTGCTGGAAGTGCATGACACCCACGACACACATGCGGGATAGCCGGAAGTGGCTCATGGACATCGTTAGCGTGCATTACAACCTTCTTTTGCTTCTTAGGCTTTGCAACACCTTTCTTTTTAACAACCTTCTTCTTCGCGACTGTCTTTTTGACAGCTTTCTTTACAACTGACTTTCGTTTCTTCACTGCAGTTAACTTTTTTGGCATAAAAAATAATTCCTCCTTATTTATATTCTTATTCTATCACGATTCTTCAACCTATTCCAAACCTGCGTTGTCCACACACCCACCGTTATCATCCACAAACCATCTGGCAACAATTAAAAACTCAACGCTCTCTTGTACATCGCCGACGTACACCCTTGCGCTTCGTTCAAGTTGTGACATTTCCACTCTACTACCATGGCTCACAATTCCATCACACCCACCAAGCTGTGTTTTTTCCAAGAGACGAATAACCGAACCGTCCGCTGCTAAAAATCCGAGTCCAATCTCATACCCTATCGTGGAGCTCGGTGCCATTAATAAAATATCATCATAAGAATTTACAAAATCTGGAGACTCAACATCCGCATACTCTTTGATCGTATATTTTCCTAAGTTATTTTGCTCCAGATATATACTGCTCACCGGGGAATTAACTGGCGCTGACGCTACCTCCCACATCAAAATATCGTCATTGTATTTGTAAACTGCTACATCAAAATCAAACTGCGCTTGCGACAAGTCAAACGTTAAACCAAGCGGCTCAATAAAGGAATAAGTCGATGGCTGCACTTCATATATATAATCCCCCAAGACATCTATGCTAAGATCCTGAGCCTCGCGAGTGAGACCCTCCACAGTCAAGATATTATCAGCGCTCACCACCTGCGTGTACTCAGGCTCACGCACAAATAAAAACAAGACTGAAATAATTACCACTACGACTCCTAGTAAAACAAATAAAATTGATTGACGTTTCATGGGACTATTATAGCAGAAAGTTGAAAGTATAAAGTAGAAAGTTGCGAAAAGAAAAAAGATTGAGCAATTCAATCCTTAATACTTTAAACTTTCAACTGTCTACTTTCTATTTTTTCGCTTCTTCCCACGGCGCACCTTCTTTGCCAAAGTAACCATGCTCACTCATGCGTTGATAAAACGGCTGACGAAGATCCAGCTTCTCAACAATGGCCTCGGGCTTAAAATCAAATCTCTCCTTAACCATTTCTGAGATGTCTTCACCCTTTCCAGTTACGGCTTGTAAAAATACTGGATCGTTGTGACCTATTGCGTAACCAACTGTTATTAAAATATTTCCCGCCACGCCTTCGGCAACTAATTGCTTAGCTGCGTAGCGCGCCATCAATGTTCCTGCCTTGCTTGGCTGCAATGGATCACGCCCGCTTAAAATCGCACCACTGTGTGGCAATAATCCTCCATATGTATTTGCTAAAACTTTTCGACCAGATGCGCCCGCTCCAGCGTAGAATCCACCTTGTGAAAACTCACCAGCTGAATTAATAAAAATCTTCACGCCTTGCGCGTCACCAATCACTGGCATTATTGCATTGTCCAAAATATTAGCTTGAACTGTATTACGGTCCACCGAATCATCGTGTTGAATCGATACAGTTACAGCTACAACTTTTGCGCCGTCCATTGTTACCTGAACTTTTCCGTCAGGCTTTAGAAATGCAAAAGCTTCATTGTGTTTGCGTAGATCATCTATTCGACGTGCAATCGCATTTGCGTACACATAAGCCTTTGGCATGAATTCACGAGTTTCCTTGGTCGCATATCCGTAAACTGTCACTGTGCCCTGCGCACCTCCACTAACGATTGTTTTTGCAAGATCGCTCGATGGACGCTCGATATTCACAAAAGGTTCAATGTCATCTGTGTAGCCGATCTCCTTGTAGATCTTTTTCACAAGCCCTGTTGCGTCAAAGTCAGCTCTAGAGTCTACCGTACCACCAACCATAAGCATGCCGTTTGATCCGCAAGCTTTAATATTAACACGGCTATTTTTGTCACGACGCAAATACTCATCGAGTAATCCCTCGACTATTTGATCGCACACCGCATCCGGGTGACCTAAAAGTGGTACTTCAACAGTTTTCAACATATCATTTTACGGGCGTAAATTAGCACGTATTGGCGGAAAAATCAACCCGATGTCAAACGCGCCGATCCTCGAGGGAAGCGACGCGTTGAGACCACGCATGATGC
>JABHCP010000001.1 GCA_018673485.1 Candidatus Uhrbacteria bacterium | reverse complement strand
GCTGCAATGGTTTCCAAGCATACGGTAGAGTTACCAATGTCCAAAGTAAAATTCGCTCTTGCAAAAGTCCTCGAAACTGAGGGGTACTTAGCTGGAGTAGAAAGAGCAGATGGTCTTAAGCACCCTATGCTACGTTTAGCGCTCAAGTATGATTCTGGTATTTCAAAAATAGAATCAATCAAGCGTATTAGTAAGCCAGGACGTAGGGTATATGTTAAGGCACAAGAATTGCCGTATGTGCGTTCAGGTCATGGCATTGCCATAATCTCAACACCTAATGGTCTAATGACTAGTAGCGAGGCACGAAAGCGACGTCTTGGTGGTGAAGTAATTTGTGAAATCTACTAATATGTCACGAATCGGAAAACAAGTAGTTCAAATTCCAGACGGCGTTACGTTTAGCGTTGATGGTCTTGAAATTACTGCGAAAGGTCCAAAAGGTGAGCTCAAAGCACAGGTAAGTGATAGGGTAGTCTTTGAAGTGAATGAAGCTGATAAGACAATAGCTATCACACCAGTAGATAAAGCACTTGACAGTGCCATTTGGGGAACAACACGAGCAAACGTTGCAAACGTAGTTAAGGGAGTGTCAGAGGGTTGGACCCGAGCTCTGGAATTGCATGGTGTTGGTTTCAAGATGGAGGTTAAGGGGCGAAAAGTTGAGATGAGACTTGGTTTTTCTCACTTAATTGAATACGATCTACCCGAAGGAATCGAGGCCACTATTGAGAATAATGTTTTGACAATTTCAGGAATCAGCAAGCAACTTGTAGGACAGGTTACAGCTGAGATTCGTGCATTTAAAAAGCCTGAACCGTATAAAGGTAAAGGATTTAGATACACTGATGAGATTGTTAGACGTAAAGCTGGTAAGGCAGCTAAGACCGAATAGCATATGAAGGACTTAATAAAGAAAAAGCAATTACAAAAGTTGCGACGAGCACACAGAACTCGCAGCCGTATTCGCGGAACTCAAGATCGACCACGTTTGAGCGTATTTAGGTCATCAAAGCATATGTCTGCCCAGGTTATCAATGATGAAACTGGTAAGGTACTTGCTTTTACAGCTGACGCTCATGTTGATTCAAAAGATAAGAAAAAAGTTGAGATCGCAGCACTTGTTGGAGCTGAGGTTGCAAAGCGAGCAAAGGACGCAGGAATAACAAAGGTTGTATTTGATCGCGGACCTTACTTGTATCACGGTCGCGTAAAAGCGTTAGCAGATGCTGCTCGCGAGAACGGACTTGAATTTTAATTGTATGACTGAAAATCAAAAAACAAATAAGCCAGGCGGACAGCGAGATGCTCGCAAGCCACGACGACGACGTCGTCCACAGCAGCGCGAACAACGTGAATTCGAGCAGAAGATTCTTGAGCTTACACGCGTAACTCGTGTTACTAAAGGTGGAAAACGAATGCGTTTCCGTACATGTTTGCTTATTGGAGATCGAAAGGGAAGAGTTGGTGTGGGAGTTGCCAAAGGAGCTGATGTTCAGATCTCAATTGAAAAGGCTTACCGACAGGCAAAAAAGAATGTAATCACTGTTCCAATGGCAAAGGAGTCAATTCCATATGACGTTTCTGCCAAGTTTGGTGCAGCCAAGGTTATCATTAAGCCTGCTCCAAAGGGAACTGGACTTAAGTCAGGTGGTGCTGTTCGAATGGTACTAACACTTGCCGGAGTTCCAAACGCAGTTTCAAAGATTCTAGGAACAAACAATAAAATCAATAATGCAAAAGCAGCTTTTAAAGCCCTTAGCCAGCTAAAAGAGGTAGCGGAAAAGAAGCCTGCGAAAAAGGTCAAAAAGGTTGTAAAGGCAGAAGAAGCGACCGACGCAGATAAGAGCGCTCCAAAAGCAAAGCCAGCTGAAAAAAAAGGCTGATAAATAATTTTGTATGACACTTTCACTGCACACCCTTGAGAAATCAAAGGGAACAAAGAAAACAAAGAAGCGTCTTGGTCGTGGATACGGATCAGGAAAAGGTGGACACACTGTAGGACGTGGAATGAAGGGACAGAAATCCAGAGCAGGTAGCTCAGGACATAAAAGACGCGGAATGCGACGTCTTATGCTTTCTACTCCAAAGTTGCGTGGTTTTAATTCACCAAACGAGAAGCCGCAAACTGTAAATGTTTCACAAATTGATGCAAGCTATATCGCAAAAGAGGTTGTTACTCCAAAAACTTTGGCAAGCAAAGGTTTGGTGCGATATCCGAATAAGCCGGTAAAGATTCTTGCAAACGGTGAAATTGCAAAGGCAGTAACTGTAAAGAGTTGTTCAGTATCAAAGACAGCGGCAGAGAAAATTATTGCAGCAGGTGGTAAGATATAAGCATAACAATATTTTATGTGGGAGACAGTACGAAGAATTTGGAAAATAAAACAGCTGCGTAACAGCCTGCTGTTTTTGGTTCTATGTATCAGCATCTTCCGAGTTGCTGCACATATTACTGTTCCAGGGATTGATGCAGCAGGATTAGATACTTTTCTAAACTCAAACCAATTCCTAGGACTACTGAACATGTTCTCTGGTGGAACGCTTGAGAATTTCTCAATCGTTGCCCTTGGAATCTCTCCATACATTACCTCATCAATTATCTTCCAGCTTTTGGGAATGATCTTCCCGCAAATGGAAGACATGCAAAAGGAAGCGACAGGACGTGAAAAGATTAACAGGTGGACTCGTTGGGCAACAGCCCCACTTGCACTAGTTCAAAGTTTTGCTCTAGTGTCTCTAATCGGACAGCAGGGTGGACAGTTGGGAAGTGGATTCGCCATTGAAGGATTTGCACTAATTGCAGCCCTAATCACCATGTCAGCCGGAACAATATTCCTTATGTGGCTGGGTGAGCTAATGACTGAAAAGAATGTTGGTAACGGAATTTCAATCCTAATCTTAGCCGGTATTGTAGCTGGATTCCCTGGATTCTTGCAGCAAGTTGCAGCAACATACACACAGGCTGATTTGTTTAACTTAATACTATTCCTGGTGCTTACTGTAGTAACTATTCTAGCAGTAGTAGTCGTCAACGAGGGACAGCGAAATATTCCAGTTCAATACGCCCGAGGGGTACGTGGAGGAGCATCACGAAAGGTGCAGTCACACCTGCCAATGCGTGTTAACTTGGGAGGAATGATCCCGATCATTTTCGCAATATCAATAATCGTATTCCCACCGCTCATTGCTCAGTTCTTTGTAGAAGCAAAAACGCAGGTGATTAGAGACTTGGCAACATTCGTAATCGAAGCCTTTGCCAATAACTGGTTCTACGGAATCATCTACTTCACACTAGTATTTGGATTCACCTTCTTCTACGCAACAGTTGTTTTCCGACCAGATCAAGTAGCGGAGAACTTGCAAAAGCAAGGTGGATTTATTCCAGGAGTACGTCCAGGAATGCCAACGGAGAATTATCTAGGGTGGGTACGAAACAGAATCCTATTCGGTGGTGCCAGCTTCCTAGCAATAATCGCGCTCTTGCCAGTTATAGTCCAAGGAATCACCGGCAGCCCGAACTTAGTAGTAGGTGGTGCATCAATCCTAATCGTAGTCTCGGTAGTAATCGACATGGTAAAACAAGTCGAATCCCAGATCCAGATGAGAAACTACGACGTTAAATAGATATTTAAAAAACGGGGCCGCAAGGCTCTGTTTTTGATAAAAAATTATGGCACTATTACCACCAGGATATTTAAAATCAGTTGTATCCATCGAGGATTATGAAGATGGAAACCTTAAAACTATAGGTACAGGTTTTATATATGCAAAAGTACTAGAAAAGAAGGGTGATCAGTTCCGAGCAATGAATTATTTAGTGACAGCTAAGCATGTTTTATATAAAGCTGGTTTGAGTAGAGGCAAACAGAGGCAAAAAGTATTTCTTCGGTTCGATTCTTTAGGGGAAAATGTTCAAGTATTTGAATTATCGTTATATGTTGATGGTTTGGCTGTATTTAGCTCAACTTTAGGGGAGTGCGATGTGGCTGTGATACCAATTAATGGCAATATTCTCAAAGAAGCTGGAATTGACTATGTTCAAATTATTGATACAGATACTGCGCTTCATTCAAACAAATATGAAGAGGCGGGGGTATCAAATGGTGATGGAGTTTTTTACTTAGGCTTTCCGCTTGGTTTAAAAGGAGCTGAAAAAAATTATGCTATGTGTCGTAGCGGTTCTATCGCTAGAGTAGATGACGAAACTCTTAGTAACAATCTGATATATTTAGATGCGCCCGTATTTCCTGGTAATAGTGGTGGTCCAGTTTTTATAAAGCCACAGTTTGTGGCTATTGAAGGAACTGTGCCGGTAAAGAAAGCATATTTATTAGGCATTGTTATTAGTTTTTTATCAATGGGTGAGGAGCGTGATGCGCTAACCAATAAACAGGTGCAAATATTGGAAGGTCATTTAGGTCTTTCTAAGATAGTAACAGTTGACGCGATTGATGAGGCAATCCAAGAATCTGAAAGGCGTGTTATTGAAAATGGTTCATGAGAGTAAAATTACAGTAATTCACTAAATAGATAAAATAGGGTAGTCAGCTAAAAAGACGAGGCTTTGGATGGCCTCGTTTTAAGTTATGCACATTATTGCTGACATGTTCGGTATCTTTTCGTGATATAATTGCTTTATATGGTGAATGAACGTTTAACAAATAGGCAAAGCGAAATCCTAGAATTTATCAAAAGTGGTATTGAAGAGGACGGCATTCCTCCAACAATAAATCAGCTTAGGGGGCTGGTAGGATTAAAATCGAATTCCACGATACATCAGCATGTACAGGCTTTAGTGAAGAAGGGTTATATTGAAGGATCCAACCATATACCAAGATCAATATCGTTGAAGGTAGATACAAATACAATATTAATTCCAGTTAAAGGTAGTATAGCTGCCGGGAAGCCCATTGAAGTCTTGGAAGATGAAACCGATTTGATAGAGGTTCCTAGTAGTCTATTGTCGGGGCGTGAAGATTGTTATGCCTTGAGGGTGAAGGGGGACAGCATGATAGACGATGGAATTTTTGATGGCGATATCGTTATCATAAAACCACAAATATCTCCTGAGAATGGACAAACAGTGGTAGCTATTCTAGAAGATGACACTTGTACATTAAAGAAAATATATAGGTTAAAAGATGGTTATAGATTGCAACCAGCTAATCAGAATATTTTACCTATTTTCGTAAAGGAACTGGAGGTTAGAGGCGTTGTAATTAGAGTTATAAGAAATTTTTCAAAAGATAAAAATAATAAAGATAGTATGGAGGTGACCAATTCATTTAAGACAGTAGATTTATTCGCTGGTGTGGGTGGTGTTAGATTGGGATTCGAGGCGGAAGGTTTTGAGACAGTCTTTGCAAACGACTATGAGCCAAAGTGTAAAGATACTTATGATTTAAATTTTAGAACTTCAAAATTAGTTGTTGAGGATATTCGAAATATCCATGAAAATGATTTGCCGGACTTTGATATATTATTGGGTGGTTTTCCATGTCAGGCATTTTCTATCGCTGGATATAGGCAGGGATTTGATGACAAGAAAGAAAGAGGGAACTTATTTTTTGATGTAGCGAGAATATTAGAAACTCGAAAGCCAAAGGCCTTTCTACTAGAGAATGTTAAAAATCTTCAAGGACATGATCAAGGAAAAACATTCAAAATCATCAAAGAGACATTGCAGAGTCTGGGGTACTCCGTCTCCTCCAAGGTTTTAAACACCATGGATTATGGCAATGTCCCGCAAAATCGTGAGAGAATTTATATTGTAGGTTTTTTGAATGCTGATCATTTGAATAATTTCAGCTTTCCAGATCCTGTAGAGTTGAAAGTAAAAATAACAGACATTTTGGAATCCAAGGTAGACGATAAGTATTATTATAACGGTAAGCCACTTTATGAGAAAATTAAAGATGACGTAAAGGAATTCGGGAAAGTGTATCAGTGGAGGCGAAAATATGTAAGGGAAAATAAAAAAGGCGTCTGCCCAACTTTAACTGCCAATATGGGTACAGGCGGACACAATGTTCCTATAATAAAAGATGAGAATGGTATTAGAAAGTTGACGCCTCGTGAATGTGCAAGAATTCAGGGTTTTCCTGATTCGTATATTATTCCTGAGCATTTGGCTGACTCTGCTTTATATAAACAATTTGGAAATTCAGTTTCAGTTCCAGTTCTAAGAGCGATCGCGAAGAAAATGAAGTTTGCTTTGAATTCCTAGTCTTTCTTCCAAACCGTCACTTTTGTAGCGATGGGTTTGATGTTTAATTCTTTTATAATTTTCCTTTTGATACTAAATCTTGGTCTCCTACCTTGATTTTGCTGATCAGCTACAGTTTGATCTTTATTTACTTTCATATTCAAGATCAGATCTGTTGGTATCTGATAAATATCAAATCTACCATCCAGCAAACCTTCATTGAAAAAGTCCAGAAAATAGATGTCGTCCCAAACGGATTTCGGACCGAAGGATGTGAGATCGTACTCTACGCTACAGGCCTTTATTTGTTCTGATCGATTGTCTTGTAGGTCGAAGGTATCGAACGATGCTTTGCTATTTCCCTTAAGTTTAATGAATCTACCAGAACCTGAGTGAAGACAAAAGGCTACTTCTGATAAGCCCTCTGGAAAATTTGGTTCTCTGGATTTGTATTCTCTCATTCCCATTTTTAAAGATTTCCATTGATCAAATAATTGTTTCCATTTAACTCGATCAGTATCATCGAAGTGCATTAATTCTAAAGAACATGGTTCGCTAAATACTTCTACTTTGTGTGTTTTAATATGCATATATCTAAAAATAGCATTTAAATAATAATGATACAACTAAAATTACTTCTTTCTTTATAGAATAGTTAGATATGGTTGAACTCACCCTCCAAACACGCTAAAATGGGGTGGTAAGATCAATAATAAATATATGACTGAAGTTAAATTGAGCGATGATGGGATCCATAAGCTTTCTCGTAGTATGGGGTTGGATTCTAGGGAAAGGAGCCTTGTGGAGGTGGCTTTGCAGATCTATATGAGGAAATATGGGTCTTTGGACGAAGAGCGCGTTAGGGAGCTGTTTAAGCACCTTGAGAGGGCGCATTTGATCTCTAGCAATGATAACGAGAGGGCTTTGAAGAAGACATTTGAGGTTTAGCTAAGCAGGGGGTATTTCATCCCCCTGTAACCCCCAGACATACTTTCTTTGTTGGCTCAAAGAAAGTATGCAAAGCCATGGCGGAGCCAGGTCCGGCTCCGCCGGAAAAAAGCCTTTTCAGAGTAGTCCCACGGCCGCAAAGAATGCCTCGGCCTGCAGTCAATGTTTTTGGGTAACTATGAATGGACTGATTGCCAGTTCGGTCGGCAGGCTCCCTCTCAGACGGGGTTGTCTGACAATGAATGGACGGGGGGTAACTACTTAAACATTGCCGGGGGACTCAGGTGAGTGAAGATAATAATAAACATTTTAGACAAGCGAGGTGAAGCCGAGCGATTAAACAATTTCAACGATTACTATGAAACATAAAATATTGGTGTTGGGTCCGCAGGGGAGTGGGAAGGGAACTCAGGCGAAGATTTTGTCGGAGAGGCTTGGTATTCCGGCTTTGTCGATGGGTGAGTTGCTTCGAGATGAGGTTAAGTCGGGGAGTATTTTGGGAAATAAGATTGATGACATTATTAATCTTGGTGAGTTGGTTTCGGACGACACGGCGCTCGATGTTTTAAAATTGCGATTGCAGAAAGAGGATGCGGAGAATGGATATATTTTGGATGGATATCCGCGCAATATTGCGCAGTACAATACGTTTAGAAACTTTGATGTTCCAACTAAGGTAGTTGTGGTTACTATTCCAAAAGAAGAGACTTTGGGTCGTTTACTAAAGCGTGCGGAGATTGAGTGCAGAATGGACGACAACAAGGAGACCATTATGAAGCGTTTGGATATTTACCATAATGACACAGAGCCGATTATCGAGAAGTATAAAGCTCTTGGAATTGCGCTTGAGGTTGATGGAGTTGGAAGTATCGAGGAAGTAACACAGCGGATTGTTCAAGCACTTAGTTTGTAGTCTACCCCCATCCAGAGGAGCCTAAAGGCGACGAAGGATCCCGTGCGTCAACGATCGAACGTAGACGTAAACAACGGGACTCTTCGCCCTTCGACAGGCTCAGGGCTCTGAGTGGGTAGTTGTATAGTGGTTTAAGATATTAATAAAGATATGTCACTCATAAAAACACAAGAAGAAATTCAGATCATGCGCGAGGGTGGGAAGATTCTAGCAAGCGCATTGCAAAAGGCGGTTGATGCAATCAAGCCTGGTGTTTTGATGTCAGAGATCGATCAAATTGCAGAGCAGGCGTTGCTTGATGAGGGTGCAAAGCCGTCGTTTAAAGGTTATGGTGACGATATTCCATTTCCGTCTACGCTGTGTATTTCTGCAAACGATGAGATCGTGCATGGTTGCGGAGATCGTGACATTGAACTTAAAGAAGGGGACATTGTTGGGCTCGATATCGGTTGTTGGTACAAAGGACTTTGTACTGACATGGCGGTGACTGTTCCGGTGGGATCAATTAGCGATGAGCGTAAAGCTTTACTTCGAACAACTCGACTTGCGCTTGAGCGTGCAGTGGAGGCTTGCAAAGAAGGTGATGTCATTCAAGATATCGCTAAGGCAGTTGAGGAGGTTGTAGAGGGGACAGACTACGGTATCGTACAATCATTGACCGGGCATGGTGTTGGACACGCGGTGCATGAGAAGCCGTCTATTCCAAATTTTACCAGTGGTGATTTTCCCATTGTAAAAATTAAGCAGGGAATGTGTTTGGCGCTTGAGCCGATGCTAACTGCTGGTGATTATAAAATTAAAACAGATGACGACGGTTGGTCAATCCGTACGCAGGACGAGTCTGATGCGGCGCATTTTGAGGTTACAGTAGTGGTAACCGAGGATGGTCCGGAGATTATCACTCCTCAGCCTAAGATTAATATTTAAGGAAGTTAATTTCTTTCACATAACCACCCCTAGCCCCTCCTTAAAAAGGAGGGGAGTCGAGGTCTAGACTTGGACCCTCCCCATTTTTAAGGGGGAGATGGCTGTGCCGGCCATAGCTCTGAAAGAGCGACGGCTGGAGGGGGTTATGAGATGATAAAGTTATTTATATGAAAAAAGAATATTGGAGTTTAATTTTGATTATAATTATTTTGGCTATCATTGGCACATATTTTATTACTTCTGAAGAATATGTTCCAAATTTTGGCCCAGTGGAGATCGAGAGTGGGTCGATCACGGTCGATGATCAATATGAATTGGATCAAGTGTATCTTGAGGTTGAAAGTTCAGAACCGGGGTTTGTTGCGATCTATGGGTCCATGGGTGAGGCACCAGGCGAGACTATTGGAGTATCTGATTATTTTATTGAAGGGGAGCATCAAATAACAATTGCACTTGATAAAATTATGATTCCAGGTTTAACGTATATTACAATTTTGCACGTTGACGATGGTGATGATCGGTTCAGTCTTCGCGATGATCATGCGGCAATGGTTGAGGGTGAGGTAGTGCGACCAAGTTTCGACGCGCGTTCGATTGAAAATGATAACCAGTAGTATGCGATATTTAGGAATTGATTTTGGACTTAAGAAGATAGGATTAGCGCTTGGTGATTCGGAAACAAAAATCTCAAGCCCGATTGAAACAGTCGTGAATACGGAAATGATTTTTGACGAGTTGGCTGAGCTTGTAAAGAAAGAGGGGGTTGATCAGATCGTGATTGGGGCTCCACTTGAGGTGGGGAAGTTCCACGACGGTGAACAGTTAAGGATTACGCAGGAGTTTTCAGCAGAGCTGCGATCAAAGCTCGGCATCGAGGTTCACGAGGTCGATGAGAGTTTTACTACAGCTGAAAGTAAGAGATTGCAAAAAGAAGAAGGGTCTAGGGCCCCGGAGGACTCTTTGGCCGCAATGTTAATCTTGCAATCATTTTTGGATTTAATGTAACTAATCGTACCATCTCGAGAAGACTTCTCCGATGTGTCGAAGTGGTGAGTATTTAGTCCCCATCTCGACCAACGGGAGAGATCTTCTAAGTTCCATCTAGTCTCAAGAAGACTTCTCCCCCTCGATGTGCTCGGGGTCTCACGACGGTACGTCGAAGTGGAAAATAAGTATGGCATGGTCTGCTATAAAAACTGAGGCAATAATAATGACATCCGCTCCGTTTAGGGAAGCGGATCGTCGTTATTCTGCGCTAACTCGTGATTTTGGCAAGGTCGTGTTTACGGGTCGCGGAGCGCGTAAGGGTAAGGCAAAATTAGCTGCACACCTTGAGCCTTATGCAATTGTCGACTTAGAGATCATTCGCGGTAGAAGATCGGTGACTGTAATTTCAGTCGAGCGTCAGCATGCGTTTAGATCTTTAATGCAGGACCTTGATCGTCGCATTCTCACTCAGGCATCATTGTCACTCATTGATAAACATCTAAAAGAATACGATCACGATGAGATTCTTTATCATCTTGTACTTGATTGGATGAACTTTGTAGACAATCAGGAGAGCATTGAAAAGAAACAGCAGGTTTTATTACTCGGATCATTCATGTTGCGACTCATGCAGCAGCTAGGGTACGAGGTGGCACTTGCCGATTGTATTGCTTGCAAGGAAAGGATTATGCCGCTTGCTTTTAGGTGGCATGGTGGCAAGGGAGGGCTTGTGTGTAGTGACTGCGTTCATAAGGACGGGCAAGAGTGGTTTGCCGCGCGCACAATTGAGGAAGAAGCAGTGAAGGTTCTGCGCTTTGCACGCGAGGCAGCCTATGAAGACATCGTGAGCACAAACTTCGAGCGCGCTCATGTGGAAGATTTCTCACGCATCGTCCATGATCTGATGCAATACCATTTACCAATGGATACTTCCACACCTTTCTGGCGAGGGCTAGCTGTATAATCTGTCATCCCGGCCCCCGAGCCGGGATCCATCGATTATCGAAATTCGATCGAGCTCACGGTAATGATGGGTTCCTGCTTTCGCAGGAATGACACATAAATTGTGCCTGTGTCATCCCGGCCTTCGAGCCGGGATCCATCGATTATCGAGTTCGATTTATTGATGGGCCCCTGGTCGTAGCCAGGGGTGACAAATGGTGACGATCTTGAGCAAATTACTGCAAACAGGTAAACTAAACCCCATAAACATTTAAACATTTTAGACACTTAAACACTTTAAACATTCATATGAAACGAATATTTACTTCAGAAACTGTCGGCAAGGCAGAGGAGACTGTAAAAGTAGCCGGATGGATTCATGCGCGACGCGACATGGGTAAGATCATGTTTTTTGATCTTCGTGATAAGGACGGTCTTTTGCAAATTGTGGGAGTTCCAGCTGATTTGGGAGAAGAAGGAACAAAGATTGCCGAGACTCTTCGACCTGAGTGGGTTGTAGAGATTGAAGGCGTAGTTCAAAAGCGAGGTGAACGTCAGATTAACAACAAGATCCCAACCGGAACAGTTGAGCTTTTGGCAAAAAAGATTACAGTTCTAAACGAAGCAAAGACTCCACCGTTTGAATTAGATAAAGACACATCGGCAGTAGGTGAGGACGTTCGACTTAAATATCGATACCTTGATTTGCGATCTGAACGAATGGCTACAAACATTCGAAATCGAAACAAAGTATTTCAGGCAATGCGACAATTTTTGAGTGATAAAGATTTTATCGAAATTGAAACGCCACAGCTTACAAAGGGAACTCCAGAGGGTTCAAGAGAATTCATTGTTCCGTCACGTCTTCATCCTGAGAATTTTTATGTGTTACCACAGGCGCCGCAGCAGTTTAAGCAGCTTTTGATGACGTCTGGTGTTGAGCGGTATTTCCAGATGGCAAAGTGTTTCCGTGATGAAGATCAACGTGGTGACAGACAGCCAGAATTTACACAGATGGATCTTGAGATGAGCTTTGTGCAAGAGGAGGATGTAATAGGATTGATCGAGGAGATGATGATAAAGGTAGTTGAGAATAATTATCCTGAAAAGAAAATTCAGCAAAAGCCATTTCCGCGAATGAGTTATGCAGAAGCTATGGAGAAGTATGGCAATGATAGGCCCGATCTTCGTGAGGATAAAGATGATCCGAATTTGCTCGCGTTTTGTTGGGTGGTCGATTTCCCATTCTTTGAAAAAGACGATAATGGCGGCCCTTCGACAGGCTCAGGGCAGAGTTGGACATTTACTCACAATCCATTCTCTGCGGCAAAGCCAGAGTTTGAAAGTGATTTACTTGAAAAGAAGAACGTCGAGAATATCATCGCTCCTCAGTTCGATATTATATTGAATGGATTTGAAGTCGGTGGAGGGAGTATCCGTAATCACAAGCCGGAGTTATTGAAAGCGGCGCTGGAGATTATGGGATTTGAGGGGGAGCAGATCGAAGCTCAATTTGGCACCATGCTGCAAGCATTTGAATACGGAGCACCACCGCATGGTGGATTAGCACTTGGAATGGATAGGATCATGGCGATTTTGCAAAACGAGCCAAACATCCGAGAAGTTATAGCATTTCCAAAAGACGGAAGCGCCCGAGACCTCATGATGGACGCCCCATCCGCACTTTCCGAGAAAGCACTGAGCGAGGCGAATATTGAGATTAAAAAGTGACGGTAGCGAATAGTTGCATTCCAGAAACCGTCATCCTGAGTGACCGAAGACCCGTCTTACGGGTCGAAGGGAGTCGAAGGATCTACTGATTACAGAGTTCAGGAAAGAGCCGGTCACACGATCGGTTCTTTTGTTTTAGATGCAAATCACCCCAGGACTGAATCCTGGGGTAGGGGTGCGCCGCTTCGCGCGAGGTCGAACAAGTAGCGCGTTTCGAGATTGACGGCTTCGAGGTAGATTTCGATCTTGAACGTACAGATGCGCACAGCGATCAAAAACGAAATAATCGCTAGTATGAGCAGTTCCAAGATTGGCGCGGCGTATCCAGAGATTTCGCATGCGATGCAAGTGGGTGCAGCTGCTAGTGCACCGAGCCATACGGCAACCGTAGCTGCGATCTCAACGATCGTTTTTTGGTGCATGATCATGCTGAACTCCGTGTGCAGAGAAAAAGGGGCAAGCGAGTCTATTTCATCATGTTCGCAGTCTTTGTGCAAATAGTCCCCTCAATCCCTTTAATACCCTCAATCCCTTTGCTATAATGTGAGTATGATGCAGTTCGAAATCAAGCAGGAGGCGTTTGCTGGTCCCTTGGGGCTTCTTTTGGAATTGCTCGATAAGCGTGAGTTGGAAATTAAGGATGTGAACCTTGCCGAAGTTGCTGACGAGTATCTGCAACGGCTTGATAGTGAGCAGGTGTTGCCTGAGGAAATGGCTGATTTTTTGGTTATTGCATCGCGTTTGATATATATAAAAAGTCGCGAGCTTTTGCCATATTTACGCATTGATGATGAGGAGGATAAAATCGAGGACTTGGAAGATCAGTTGCGTTTGTATCGATTGTTTAAAGAAGCAGCCGATCGATTGGAGGAGCAATTTACAAGTCCAAAAAAGTCTCATCTAAGACCTTACACGAGGAAGATTATCGAAACAGAAGATGCTTTTTATCCGGCAGATAACATCACACTTATAAATTTGCACCAAGCTTTTCGATCACTGCTAAAACGAATGGAACCGTTCTTTGCTCTACGAGAAATATCAATGGAAAGAGTGAAGTCAGTTGAGGAACGACTCGATGAGCTCAAGGGGGCGATAAGTACTCGCGCAAAGATGAGTTTTAAAGATGTGGTTGCGGGTGCAAAAAGCAAAGTGGAAGTCGTGGTAAGTTTTCTAGCACTCCTTGAGATGATGCGAAGGCAAATTGTAAAAGTTAAACAAAAAGATAGCGAGATTATAATTGAGCGGATATAACGGCAACCACCCCCAGCCCCTCCTTGGGAAGGAGGGGGGGGTCGAGACTAAGATCCTCCCCCTTCCCAAGGGGGAGATAGAGGGGGTTGCCGGCGGTTCTCAATAAACTATAGATATGAATTCCATCAAACCAAAAATTGAAGCACTACTATTTCTAAGCACAAAGCCGATGACGTTTAAACGTCTGGCGAAAATGCTTAAGGTAAAAGTGTCTGATATCGAATCAGCGTTAAAAGAGATAGCTACCCAGATGAATCTTGATGAGAGGGGTATGCATTTGGTGATTTCACAAGACGCAGCCACACTTGCAACCAATCCAGATTTAGCCCAGGAACTATCAGATCTCACTAAGGATGATATGCAGTCTGAGCTCACTCGACCGCAGCTTGAGGCGCTCACCATTATCGCGTACCGTGCTCCGATTACAAAGGCAGAGATTGAGCATATTCGCGGAGTTAATTGTAGTATTATTTTGCGTAATCTTTTAATGCGAGGACTTGTGGAAGAGCGTGAAGATAAGGTCAAGCTTCAGCCTGTGTATACTTTGTCATCAAAGATGCTGCGACATTTGGGCATCCACGGCGTGGAGGAGCTTCCGGACTTTAATGAACTGCACGAAAATGCAAAGATCGATCAGTTGCTTGAATCACTTAGTTCGATCGAAGAGTAGGAGATATATGATTTTGAAAGTTATTGGACAAATCTTAGTTGCCGCATCTCTGGTGCAGGTTTTCCCAACCGATGCCTCTGTTTTTGAATATCAAGTTGGGGAAGGGGACTTTGAGCAGACCATTATGAGCGCTGCAGAGCTCGAGGTTGCTTATTCAGTGCTGCCTGAGGCAGATAGTCGGGATTATCCAGTAAAGGTTGATCTGGACTCATATGGAATTGTGACGACCGCGTGGAGCGCTGTGGTGATTGACGACAGTAGTGGCGCTGTGCTTTTTCAAAAACATCCAGATGCATTGCGATCAATCGGAAGCGTGACAAAGTTAATGGCTGCTTTAGTATTTTTGGAACAAAATCCAGACTTAAGCCAGACTGTCACTCTTGATCCAGATCTTGACTATGTTGGCGGCGGACGATTATATCTTGGCTACTTCAATGGTTTATTGTTAAGCGATGTTTTAGCCGCGAGTTTAGTGGGGTCGGACAATACTGCTACGCAATCTTTAATTAGATTCTCCGGATTGTCATCAGCGGACTTCATGGCGCGTATGAATACTAAGGCTGATGAGCTTGGAATGGACCAGACCGAGTTTTATGACGCGACAGGGCTCGATGCGCGAAATATGTCGACTGCTCGTGAGCTTGTAATACTACTGCAGACGGCCGAGCAAAACGAGATCATCGCATATTACACAACCCAACCATTCATAACGATTACGCAGGCATCGGGTCGAAGCGTGACAGTAGAAAACACAAACACACTTTTAACTACTTTCATGAACGAGTACCCTTATTCAATCTCAGGCGGTAAAACGGGATACCTACCACAGGCCGGATATGTGCTAGCAACAACCGTTGAGTATGAAGGTGATAAGGTACATGTGATTGTGATGGGCGCTGAGTCCAAAGACGCACGAGTCAGTGAGGCAAAAGGTCTAGCGTACTGGGCATTCAAAACTTACCAGTGGCCTGAGTAGTTCCCATTCTGTCATCCCGGCCGTAGAGCCGGGATCCATCGACTATCGAATTCGCAAGAGTGATAGACCCCTGGTCGTGGCCAGGGGTGACACATAAAAAATTATGATCGACACAATTGTACAATTTCTTGATTCGTTTCCACGCGAGCTTGCGACTGTTATTTTGGCGACCCTGCCAATCACCGAGCTTCGCTTGGCTGTTCCGATTGCAATGCATACATGGCTTCTCTCACCCCTTGATGCACTGGGATATGCAATAGTGGGGAACTTGATTCCGCTCATTCCGCTATACTTTGGCCTTAATTGGCTTCGATCGATTACAGAAAAGATCGCTCCATGGATGACGAAAGTGATAGATAAATCGGTTGACCGAGCTGAACGTAGAGTGCGCGATAAGTACGCAAAGTACGGGGCCTTGGCTTTGTTTTTGTTCACAGCCTTACCTCTGCCACTTACTGGTCTTTGGACTGCAACGCTTGCAGCGGTAGCACTCAAGATACCATTCAAGTACGCAATCATGGGAATTATCCCAGGAATACTAACCGCAGGAATCATTGTGACAATCTTAAGCGTGAGCGCGGATGTGTTGTTTTAAATAAAAAAATCGCCACAATTATCGTCATCTCGAGCGAACGGAGTGAGTCGAGAGATCCCTCGACTATGCTCGGGATGACAATGTAGAGCGTCGTTTTAAATTTGGGTCATGATGATAGCGATGAGCACTACTTGGCCCAGGAGAGCGGTGGGGAGTTTTATATCTCCATGTTTTTTTACAAAAAAGTCGTGGAAGAAAAAGTGTAGGTCGTTGATTGGTTTAAGAAATTTGGACTTTGTGAGGTCGTGAAGTCCTACGAGCAGATCCGGCAATATGCTTCCAGCGATTGCGGCGCTGAAGGCGAGCTCTGATGTTTCTTTTGAAATTGGAGTTAAGAGCAGGATTATGTAGATCGCTACAACGCCATCTATTGTTCCATAAGTGAACGCACCTTTTTTCTTTTTGTGTACTCGTAGATTATCACTGATCTTGCTGTCGCCATGCGGAATCGTATCCAAGATAAAGTGAGAGGTGAATCCAATTATAAAACCCAGAATGGGATTTCCAACCGCAAATCCAATTGCGGCACCTATCGCTGTATGTGTACTAATTGTCATAACGAGAATCATTATATCACGATGTATCAAAAAAGTTCGAGACTAGCTCAAACTTTTTTGGTAGCTGGGGTGGGAATTGAACCCACAACCTCAGGCTTATGAGTCCTGCGCTCTAACCAATTGAGCTACCCAGCCTTATTTGTTCACTTTGAAATTTTGCGCACTATCAGCTTACACCTCCGCTCCTCAACGACGTATTATCTATACGTCTTTCTGTATGCTCGATGTGCACTGATATTACACTGAAATTTCTTCGTTTACTTAGTACAGATGTCTTGTTCTGCGCCAAGACTATATCAAAATAATCGTATTTTTGCAAGGCCTTGGATTGACTATTTTAACCATTTTTGATACTATTTCCCCGTTAAAACCACTACGGGCGAGTGGCGGAACTGGTAGACGCGCGGGACTCAAAATCCCGTGGTAGCAATACCGTGCGGGTTCGATCCCCGCCTTGCCCACCAAAAAGTCTTTACAGAAATGTAGAGATTTTTTTGTATCCCTTATGTTTGACAAAATGAGCTAAAACTTGTAGTATCTTCGTGCGGGGTAGAGCAGTCAGGTAGCTCGTCGGGCTCATAACCCGAAGGTCATTGGTTCAAATCCAATCCCCGCAACCAAGAATACCGGTCCTCAGGACGGGTCTTTTTGTTTTGCTCAACACTTACTTAACTGATATAATAATTGCGTTATGGCGCATATTGTTTCAGTTGTAAATCAAAAGGGAGGAGTTGGTAAATCCACAACAGCAGTGAATCTGGCTGCGTATTTGGCGGACATGGGAAAGTATGTTTTGTTGGTAGATTTGGACCCACAGGCAAACGCATCGAGTGGATTGGGGCATGACATCTCTGACACCAAAGGAACTTATGAGGCGCTCGCAGGGCTTCACCCAGCGCGTGAACTTTTAGTAAAGACTGCGCACGAAGGTCTTCACATATTGCCAGGGCATGCTAATTTGGCAGCGGCGTCAGTTGAGCTAGTAAATGAATTTGGTCGTGAGCGTAAGTTGCATCAGGCACTTTTGGAAGTTCGCAATGACTATGATTATGTTCTCATCGATAATCCACCAACACTTGGATTGCTAACTATCAACGGACTTGTTGCAGCGGACAGTGTATTGATTCCAGTGCAAGCCGAGTACTACGCTCTTGAAGGATTGGGTCAGCTCATGCAAACCATCAACATGGTCAAGCAATCACTTAAGCCGGAGTTGCAAGTTATGGGGGCGGTTATCACAATGTTTGATTCTCGAACAAAATTATCAAATCAAGTTTTAGAAGAGCTGTACAAGCATTTCCCAGAAAAGATTTTCCGGTCAGTAATTCCGCGCAGTGTACGACTGGCAGAGGCACCAAGTTTTGGTCAATCAATTGCGCATTATGATCCAAAGTCAAAGGCAGCACGTTCGTACGAGCGATTAGCAAAAGAATTTTTAACGCGTGAAGATAACGCAACCAAAGAAGTTTTATATGGTAACACCTAAGGGAGGATTAGGTCGTGGACTTAGTTCATTGATTCCACCAAAAATAGCACCACAGCCCGGCACCGAGGCAGCAGATGTGATAAAACATACTGTTGAGTCAGAGATTCCAGTGGAAAGTATTGTCGAGAATCCACATCAGCCGCGAGTGCATTTTTCTCCATCAGATTTGGAGGATCTTTTGCAATCAATTAAGGAGCATGGAATTTTGCAGCCCTTATTGGTTACTAGAACTGATGATGGCAGATATGAGCTTATTGCTGGTGAGCGTCGATTTCGATGTGCAAAGATGCTAGGAATGAAGTCAGTACCGGCAGTTGTCAGAACTGCGACCGATCAGCAAAAACTTGAGCTAGCACTTATCGAGAATATTCAGCGATCAAACTTGAATGCTATTGAAGAGGCCAGAGCATTTAATTCTTTTGTTGAGCTGTTTAATTTAAAACAAGATGAGATCGGAAAGAGAGTAGGGAAGAGCCGGAGCTATGTTGCCAACACAATGCGTCTGATGGATTTGGACGATGAGGTTCAACAGGCTTTGATGGAGAAAAAGATTACTCGCTCACACGCTCGAACATTATTGTCAGAATCGGATCCTATTCGTCGAAACGAATTGTTCAAGCAAATGCTTGGAGGCGGAATGAGCGTGCGTGAGGCAGAGGCTCGTGCTACAACGCCGCGAAAGACATCTGAAAAAGATCCAAACATCGCTGCCATCGAGGCAGAGCTCAGAGAGGCGCTGGGAACCAAGGTAGCACTTAATGTGAAGGGAGCGTCGAGCAAAGTCACAATTAGTTTTTTCTCGCGCGAGGAGCTGAAAGATTTTATAAAAAAGATTGTAGAATAGGAATATTCAAAAGACCGGCTAAGCCGGTCTTTTTACTATCGCAGATATGCGATGACGTCAGGACTGAGATTTGTTGTAAAGTATTTTTCTAATTGATCTGGAATCACCCATCTCGCATCGATCGTTTCTTTATTATCTGGCACTGGTTTCTGAGCTTGATTGATAGGGTGGCAAGCAAAATAAGTTGCGTGAACTGGGAACTCGGGATGCAGGCGCGTAGAAAGTAGGTGATTGATTTTAACATCAATGTCTGTTTCTTCTTTTATTTCACGAATTACAGTTTCTTCAAGCGACTCACCTTGTTCTGGCCTGCCTCCTGGAAATGCCCAGAATAATTTTGTGAGGTGTGGACTTTCTTCTGGATTTTTTCTTCGTATAATAAGCACTTGCCCTTGCCTGTTTCGAACAATTCCAATTGCAATATTTTCCATACTACCTATTTATAAAACCTTGGAAGAATGACTTTTTTGATTTCTTTAGTGCGTCACGAATCTTGGTTCGCGCATGATGTGTTTTTACAAACTTGAGCCAATCAGCATTCGGACTTTGTCTATTTTTATCAACAAGAATTTCGCACATATCCCCTGAGCGAAGTGGAGTATTTAAGTTCGCCATTTGATGATTTATCTTGGCGCCACTTGCTTTGTTCCCGATGTCAGTATGAACATTGTATGCAAAATCAATTGGTGTTGAACCAGAAGGGAGGTCAAAAACATCTCCGTTTGGTGAGAACACAAAGATTCTATCTTGGAACATGTCGAGCTTTAGCTCATCAAGGCGATCCATGAAATCTTCTTCGTCGAGCTCTTTTTGAATTTTCACCAACTCATTCATCCAGGATACTTCACGGTCTTTTTGATTAGGATTTTCTTTATACCTCCAGTGTGCCGCAATACCGTATTCAGCTTCTTCATGCATTTCTGTGGTTCGGATTTGGAATTCAAGAATATGCCCTTGGTCATCAAAAACGGTTGTATGCAGTGATTGATATCCGTTTGGTTTAGGTTGCGAGATGTAGTCTTTAATCCGTCCAGAGAGTGGTGTGTAAAGACCATGCAAAATTCCGAGCGCTGCATAGCATTCACTCACGTCGTTTACAAGAATGCGCAGTGCCATGATGTCATACACTTTGGAAATATCGTCATTGTAACGCCTAAGTTTCTTGTAAAGCGAATGACAGTACTTAATTCTTCCATGGACGTTTAATATTTGAATGTTGTGCTTTTGCAAATCTGACTCTACATTTTTCATAGCGCGTTCCATCGCGGGCCCTGCTTTTTTTACGCGTTGCTCTAGCAAATGTTTTGTCCAGTTGTATTCTTTTGGTTCAAGGTACCTAAATGCGTAGTCTTCAAAAAGCCCACGATATTCTCCCATTCCAAGTCGGTTGGCAATAGGGGCGTAGATTTCCATTACTTCTTTTGCAATGCGCCGGCGCTTGTGTTCTGGAATAACATAGAGCGTTTCCATGTTGTGCATTCTGTCGGCGAATTTAATGAATACCACGCGAACGTCTTGGGCCATCGCCAAAAACATCTTGCGCAGATTCTCTACGTAGCGATCAATACCACGGTACTGAACGTGTCCAAGTTTTGTAACTCCATTAACCATGTTGGCAACGTCATCACCAAAAGCATTGCGAATCTCATCAAGCTCCACCTCTGTATCTTCCGGCACGTCATGCAATAGCCCAGCAATGACAACTTCAATAGGAAGCTTCATCTCCGCAAGCTTCATGCAGGTAATCATCGGATGAATAAAGTACGGCTCTCCAGTTTTACGAACCTGACCCTCATGCGCCTGATTAGCCATGTTGAATGCTTTTTTGGCAATCTCAATATCATCGGACGTATACCGATCAGGTGTGAGAACTTCTTTAATTGTTTCAAAAGCTATTTTCATATGTTCAGAATACAGACTACAGATGCCAGAACCCAGTCGAGACTCTCGTGTCCCCCCTTCCCAAGGGGGACGACAGGGGGTTGCCGTAATTCTACTTTAAGCTTTAGGCTTTGTGCTGTCGACTATCTTCTACCCTACAGTATACACTAGCGTGCAATACCACGAAAAGCAAGATTTTGATATCATATAGACATATGACAAAAGCAGACAAAGAATTAGATAAAAGTAAGGCTGCGGAGGGGGCAGCGGTTGAAGGTGGAAAAGAAAAGGGCGTAGAGTCTCCTGAGCAACAAGCAGAAAGAGAGAAGCAGGAGAAAGCCTTAGAACAAGCAGAAGAGGCTAGGCATGCAGAAGAGGAGGCAAGGCATGCAGATGAACTTGAGGATGCAGAGATCTGGATGAGTATCATTCGCGATCTTGAAGATGGTCAGGATTTTGAAGATATATATGTTGAGTTTGATTCAAGACAAGAACGAGCTGAGGCCGAAGACCGGTCGGAAAGTGCTGAATTGAAGACTTTAAAAGAACGAAGTGAAGAATTAAATAGTGAACTTGCTCGCCCTGGTAAACATGAGATTGCTATTAATAATGAACTAAAAGAACTGGAGGAGAAAAAGGTTCAGTCGCAAGAACAAATTGAGGCAGGCAAAGAAAAATGGGATAAGGAAAAATGGGACAGGGATTGGTTTAATGCTGAATTTCAACGCCTTGGTGAGCAAATGGCTAATGCCACTGATGAAGATGAGAAGGTGAGGATAGGTCAACAAGTCCAAGATACGCAAAAAGCTATGGCCGAGCTAGGATTAGTAGCTGGGGTAGTAGCGGCAAGTGAATTAGGTTTTGGTAGAGATGAGACTAAGAGAGAGCAACGCGAAGCTAGAGTTGAGACCGAGAAACAAGAGCAACAGACTGCAGATCAGTTGGCAGAACAGGCTAGGCAAGAAGAGGAACAGGCTGAGTTTGATGCAGCGAAGGCCAAAGCAGATCAAGAAAAGGCGCACAAAAATAAGGTGGATAAAGTGAAGTGGACTGCGGCAGCTGCGGCTATTGGTCCGGTGGGGCTTGCTGGTAAGTTTGCGTTCGGTCTTAAGCCAATTCAAGGATCATTGCCAACATTGCCAAGAATGGCGGTTGGGGCTTGGGGATTTGCCAAGCAGATGATCGGTCAAGAGGACCTAAAGTTTGGTGAGGCAAGTGAGTCAACCAAAAATTTGGATAAGTGGTTGGACGAGCGTGATAAAAAGAAATCTGAAGTTGTTAAAAAAATTGGTCGGAATAAAAGAGATAAAGAAAAGGCCAAAGAAAGTGCGTCAGAGCAGGAAAAGTTTGATAAAAGGATTGAAGGTATCAAAGACGCGGATAAGCAAAAAGAGCTCAGTGATACGGCTGAGCAGATCTATGTAGATGAAGGCTCATTCGTAGATCAAAGAAAAGATCTAGAAACTCAACTTGATGCTGAAGGTTTGTCTGATGTGGACAAAGAGGCACTTCAGAAAAAACTAGAAAAGGTAGAGAAAAAGATCGAGGAGTTGAAAAAACGAAAAGAGAAGCTTGAGAAAGACTTAGCCGCTGCAGAGAAAGCGCAGGCAGAAGCTGAGTAAGTAGTTAAAAAAAGAAATAGGCTTGGGAGCCTATTTCTTTTTTGTTTTCTTTGCAGGTTTTTTCTTGGCTGGTGTTTTTTTATATCCTTTCTTGGCACGTTTCTTTATTAGCATCTCGATCGCTTGTTCTCTGCTAACTTCTGTTGGCTCAAACTTTTTCGGGATTGATACGTTTGTTGTACCGTCTGATATGTATGGTCCAAAGCGCCCAACCTTTACAAGAATCTCACCTTTGCTTTCTGGATCCTCGCCGAGCTTGGCAAGTGGCTCGGCCATAGCTTTCTTCTCAGCACGTGTTGTCTCGATGATTACGCGCGCTGTAGCCTCATCGACTTCCAATACGCTGATGTCTTCTGGCAGGGAAGCATTGAGTTTTCCAGCTTTTAGATATGGTCCATAAGGTCCAAGTTGAGATGTGATTTTTTCTCCACCCTCAGTTTCTCCAACAGTGCGGGGAAGATCGAACAGTGGCATAACCTCCTCAAGCTTTACAGTGTCCATGTTCATGCCTTTGAGTAGTGACGAACTTTTTGGCTTCGGTGCCTCTTTGTCTTCTTTGTGATACTCACCAAGCTGTACGAAAGGTCCGAATCGTCCGGTTTTTAGATATACCATCTTTCCAGATTTCTTATCAACTCCTAGCTCACGCTCATGCATCACGTCTGCTCTTGTGAGTGCGTCGGCTTTTTCTTCTAAGTTCTTATGAAATGGTCTGTAAAAAGCTTCAAGCATTGGTTCCCATTCGATTTTTCCTTCGGCAATTTCATCGAGCGTTTTCTCCATCGTCGCAGTGAACTCATAATCAACAATGTCTGGGAAGTGCTCCACTAATAGATCAGTTACAATCAAGGCTGTATTTGTTGGAGCGAGCTTCTTTCGTTCATCGCGCTCAACATATCCACGGTCGATTATTGTTCCGATTGTTGGGGCATAGGTGGATGGTCGTCCAATTCCATGCTCTTCCATCACTTTAACCAAAGTTGCATCAGAGAATCGTGCTGGTGGCTCTGTAAAGTGTTGTTTAGCATCCACTCCCTTGTCGAGCACTTTATCACCCTCTTTTACCTCTGGAAGAATGGTCTGCTTAGCTGCGCGGTAAACTTTCATGAAGCCATCAAATACTATGATGCTTCCACTAGCTCGGAACGTGTAGTTTTTTGCCTCCAAGTTGATTCCGGTTTGCTCGAGCTTTGCTGGTGGAAGTTGGGTTGCTAGTGTTCGACGCCAGATTAGGTCGTATAATTTCCATTGACCTTCATCGCTGAGTTTCTGTCGTAGGTCCTCTGGGCTTGCTGTGACATCTGTTGGACGAATGGCTTCGTGGGCTTCTTGTGCCCCTTTCTTTTTTGTTTTGTAAACCTGTTGTCCTGTTGCGTAATCGCTTCCAAGACTGCTTTGAATGTATGCCTGCGCTTCACCCAAAAACTTGTCAGCTAGGTTGAGAGAGTCAGTACGCATGTACGTGATCATACCTGTCTCGTATAACTTTTGCGCAATTGTCATGGTTTGCTTTGCTCCGAACCCCAGTTTGCTGTTAGCTTCTTGTTGCAATGATGACGTTGTTAGTGGCACTGGCGGTTTACGTGTTGCGTGCTTTTTCTCCATTGAAGAAACTGTAAACTCAACTCCAGCTACATCGTCTTTGATTTTTTGTGCGTCAGCCTCAGTTTGAATTTGTAACTTTTTTACAGTCTTACCATCGATCTTTGATAGCTTGCCCTCAAACTCAGTTGCGTCTTTTTCAAATAGTCCTTCAATCGTCCAGTATTCATCTGTATTAAATGCATTACGTTCGCGCTCGCGTTCAACAATTAGACGCAGTGCAACAGACTGTACTCGTCCAGCTGAAAGCCCACGTTGGACTTTTTTCCACAGGAACGGAGAGAGTTCGTAACCTACAAGGCGGTCCAGGATTCTGCGGGTTTGTTGAGCATCGACCAAGTCCATTGATAATTTTCTTGGTTCCTTTAGAGCCTCTTCAATTGCGTGCTTTGTAATTTCGTGAAATGCAATTCGTTTTATTTCATTTTCTTTAAGTCCTAAAATTTCAGCAATGTGCCAGGCAATCGCTTCTCCTTCTCGGTCTTCATCAGACGCCAGGTAAATTTCATCTGCTTTCTTTGCTGCTGCCTTTAGTTCGCTGACTCGTTTCTTTTTGTCAGTCGGTACAACATATTTAGGTGTGAAGTTTTTCTCAGTATCAACTCCCATTTCCTTTCTTGGAAGATCACGAATGTGGCCATATGAAGAAAGCACCTCATAAGGTGCGCCTAAGAATTTTGTAATTGTTCGAGCCTTGGTTGGCGACTCAACGATCAATAATTTTGTACCCATAGTTGGCTAAAATGTAGTATTTACGTAGCAATAATGCAGTAAATAAGGGAGTATGTCAAATGACGTAAGATTTAACCCCCTCCAGCTCCCCCTTAAAAAGGGGGAGGGTCGAGATCTTGGTCCCCCTACTTTTTAAGGAGGGGATAGGGGTGGTTATATGTGTGAGAATGAATTCGAGCTTTTAACGATTTGATCCTCACTTATCCAATTAGCTCTCAACTCGCCGGTTAAGAAGAGAGAGCCGGTGGCGATTATTACCTCGTCATTCTTACTTTGTTTTTTTGCGTGATCAAGCGCTTCACTGTGGTCCAAGAATGAACCTGCGCGCTTTGCTTTTGGTGCAACCTTCAGGAGTTCAGATGGAACCGCAGCCTTACGCATGCCCATTTGGAACCGTGTTGTAGTTACTTTATCAACGTGAGGGATGAGTTGCTTGAGCATTTGCGGTGCATCCTTATTTGCCGCACATCCAAAGATTAGATGAATTGGTTTTTTGAGTTCTTTGATTTTTTTAACAGTGGCCGCGATCTTTGCAGGGGAGTGGGCGCCATCGAGAATTATCTGTGGTGACTGTTGCATTGTCTCAAATCGGCAGGGAAGTCGCTTAAGATTATCAAGCGTTTGCTCGATCGCATTATCTTTGATGTTTATCTCCTTCGCTGCAGCAATCGCAAGTGACGCATTGTGTTGTTGATGCTCTCCATGCTCAGCGTTAATGATGTTTTCAAATGGTGGGTGAATAAAGAAAAGCGCTGCATTATTTTTTATCGCTTCCTTCATGAACACCTTTTTTATATTTGGTCTGACTTCACCACAGAATATTGTTCCATTCTTTTTAATAATTCCTGCTTTTTCAAATGCGATTTGTGCAAGTGAGTTACCTAGAAGTTCTGTATGGTCCTTATCGATATTTGTGATAATCGCAACCTCCGGAGTCGGAATTACATTTGTAGCATCCCATCGACCTCCGCATCCTGTCTCAAGTACGCACCACCTTGCACCAGCTTTTTGAAAAGCAAAAAGTGAAAGGCAAGTCGATAGCTCAAAAAATGAAAGTGGAGTATTAGTTTTTGCCAGATGTTTTTGATAAGTATCCATGAGCTCATTCATCGAACTCACAAGATCGTCAGCGCTCAAAAGCTTGTCGTTATATTGAAAGCGTTCCAGAAAGGTTGTTGTGTGAGGAGATAGATACGTTCCAACATTTTGCTTATCAGCTGTAAGCATTTGATGAACCATGTACGCGGTTGATCCTTTACCACTGGTGCCGGCAATGTGAATAATCTTGAGCTTTTTGTGCGGACTACCAAGAGCTTCCATAAATTGCTCAGTGCGCTTCATAGACTTCTTAAGCTCTGCCGTCGAATCCGAAAATACCTTTTCGCAAAGATTCGTAAGCGATAAAAACTTTTCGTAGGTTTCGTTATACTGTGGGATCATAGGATTTACAATGTATCATATTGTGAAGGAATGCAGTAGGTAGTTCACAATGCTTAGTGGTATTAGCAGTTACCCATCCCGACGTAAGGAGGGACCTAAAAACTTATTGATCTAAAGTTTCGTACAAATCAAATAAATTTGGGTTCATTGATAGAACTATGTGCATTTTTTTCTCTCGCCGCCAGCCTTTGATTTGTTTTTCTCGAGCTAGCGCTGAATTCCGATCTTCAATTGCTTCATAGTATACTAGCTTATCGACATTGTATTTTTTCGTAAATCCATCCACCATTTTTTCTTTATGTTGATATATTCTTTGTTTCAATTCACTGGTGGTGCCAGTGTATATTACGGAATTGTTTTTGTTTGTTGTTATATAGATGAAGTGCATAGTTTGAGTTTCACGGCTGACCGATAGTTTCATGAGACAGCCGAGGCCCCTCCTTACGTCGGGGTGGGGATGAGACGTCGAGTGGGGGATGGGACGTCGAGGTGGGGATGATGAGACGGGGATGAAGTTTAAATTATTAATTCAAATAATACCTCTCACCTCCGACATTTTGTACCAGGCTTTTTAATTCTAGGATGGAGATTGTGCTGGCGACTGTTGGGGCGGGGAGGTTTGTGGTGCGGGTGATGTCGTCGATGTGGGTTGGTTGTTTTGATAGTATTGAGAGAATTTGATCTTCTTGTGGAGTGTCACCCTGGGGGGTGGTTTTTGTTTTGGCTCTTGCAACTATCCGATCGATTTCGAGTGGCCCGAGAATATCTTCAATCTTGGTCACCATGTGTGCACCGTCTTTGATGAGCTGATTAGTTCCTTCTGATGTTTGTGAGTTTATTGGACCGGGTACTGCAAAGACTTCGCGGTTTTGTTCCATTGCAGAGCGAGCTGTGATTAGCGATCCAGATTTTATTGCTGCCTCGACTACAAGTGTTCCGTGACTAATCCCTGAGATAATTCTATTTCGAATTGGGAAGTTTTGTTTAGCTCCGTGCATCATGAGAGGGAACTCACTGATGATGCACCCGCCATTTTCAATTATATGATTCTGGATTACTTGTTCTCGTGAGCTTGGTTCGTGTAGAATTCCAAAGCCTAAGACGGCGATGGTTTGTCCTTTCGCATCAATTGTGGCTTTGTGTGCGATGCCATCGATTCCATAGGCAAGCCCGCTGACTGTTATGATTCCAGCGCGGGCAATATCCTGTGTTAGATCTTTAGCGACCTGCGCGCCATACGGACTGGCTTTACGCGAGCCAACGATTCCAAGCAGTTTTCGATTAGATAGATCGGGAAGTTCACCTTTTATATATAGCAACGTCGGTGGGTCATATATTTCTTTGAGCAGGGTAGGGAAGTTCTCATCGAAGATTGAAATAACTGTCATGTCATTTGTTTGGACAAGCTCAAGAAGTTCGACGAGATTAATTGTCTTTCGAAATTCGATAAACTCTTTAGCGACAGTTTCTGGAATGCCGGCATTTCGAAGTTCTGTCGCGTTTGATTCAAAGATCGATCGAGATGTATCAAATACCTTAAACAACCGCTGCATTCTGCGCGGACCAAATTTAGGAAATTCATTAAGGGCAATTAAGCACGCTAAATTCTCTTCTCCGATCATACATATATTTTATCACGCACGAAAATTTGGATTTTTGAGAGCATGTCAAGGGGTGTTGTGTAAAAAAGAAGAACCCCCACGCCACAAGTTGGGGGTCCTTGGGGTGAGGGTGAGGGAGGGGTCAGGGGGTGCACACTACGCTCTGCTGTTCGCGCACCAGTGGTGGGGGCTCGTGGTAGTCTGGTAGCTTGATTTGGCCACCAGCCTTGCACAGGGCACGGCGGCGCATGTACCACGCTCGCAGCTCTTCATTTGGGTCGCACACGCAGGCGGCGCCGCTGTAGATGTTGAGCTTGAGCCAGGTGCCATCTCGTAGCTGGACCATGGGTATGCACGGGAATCCGAGCTCATGCCTCACGTCATCGCCGTAGAGCCAGTGATGCGCGATGATCTCGATGTTGTGGTACCGGATCCGGTTGTGCCGGATGGCTGGCCGGAAGAAGCGCGTCACTTTGATCCCATTGCGCTCGAGGGCCTCGAGCATGTCGTCGCTCGGGTTGAGGGCTCCCTCGAAGAAGAGGGTGGTCTGGTTTGGGCGACGAGAGTAGCTGCTGTGGTCGTATGGGTTGTTGAAGGACATGACGGTCTCCTGAGAGTGTGAAGGTGAAGTTGCGGTAAAGCGACGGCGTGCCGTTGCGGGCTCGCCCCTTCATCTCCGAGTAGCCGTCGAGGAAGAAGATCTCATCGATGTGGTACTAGGGGGCGAGCCCCTAGCCTAGGAGTCCGTCGCGGGGAAGTCTCATGGTCATTCCTTGGGTGGTGAGACATTGAAATATAGCATAAAAAAAGGGTTTTGTCAACCTATATTTAGCTAATTTTAACCAAAAAAGAGCCAATTTAGGCCCTTTTTTGCAGAATGTTTCATTAAGGTGCCGATCGGCCCTTTAGTGAAACATTATTGAATAAATTATTCAGCGTGGAATACGTCGTTGAGTGGTCCAGAACAGTATCCATCTATTTCCATTGCAGATTCGAATGCTTCCATCATCGCTACTTCAAAGTCTTTAGTATTGTCATAAACACAGTGAAGTGGCTTGTCTTGCCATACAGGGTTTGGATTTGTTGTGTAGATCATTGTAACCGCGCAGCCCTCATCTGCAGGGCCAGTAATTTCATAACTAACGGCAACCCATCCACTTGCATCGCTTGTCATTGTTGAGGGTTCACATAATGCAAATTTTTCATCAAAACATGATGCTTCAGCTCCACAGTCAATTGTTGTTGTAAGGTCGACTGTTATATCTGTATTTAGTGTCATACCGTCTTGTGTTTGAGTATCCTGGTAGTTGGCACGTTCTTCAACAATTGTTGTAATTGCCGGTTCGTTTGGATCGTAGCCAGCGGAGACCTCTTCACCGTCTGAGTATCCGTCATCATCACTGTCGGTATCGTTAGGGTCTGTCTGGTACATTTCAATCTCATCGTAGTCTGTGATTCCGTCACTGTCTGAGTCGATCGTTGAAACCTCTGGAGTTGTATCGATTATATCTTCTAGTTGTTCATCTGATGTATCGGTTTGCTCCGTGACTGACATATCGGTCGTGCAACCAAATCCAACAAGGAGTAAAGAGGCGAGTGTGAGCAGTGCGAGTTTTTTCATATGATAAGATCGATAGTTGATGGGACCCTGGTCGTAGCCAGGGGTGACACATTTTTTAGTTGAGTGACAAGCTTTCATCCGTCGGCTCGGTTTGCAGAGCGTTGAGAATCGACTCTTTAGTAAGTTCAATTATTTTATTTTGCATTTCAATCTGATCTTCCGCGAACTTTGATAGTACCCAGTCCTCAAGCGGAAAGTTCTCTGGTGGGGAACCGACACCGACTTTGAATCTCCAGAATGTTTGTGAATCAATGGTGTCAATTATCGATTTTACTCCGTTGTGACCACCAGCTGATCCTTCTTGTCGAATTCTGATAGTTCCAAGGTCCAGTGATGCGTCATCGTAAACAACCCAAACATCATCGACGTTTACTTTATATTTTTTCACTATGGCTTGCAATGCGTCACCTGACTTGTTCATGAATGTTGTTGGCTTTGCAAGAATCAGTTTATCTCCTTCAAGATTTAATTCTGCCACCTCACTGTGAAGGTCGGACTTTTCTGAAAACGAAGCTTTCAGTTCGTTTGCAATTGCGTTAAGAACCATAAAACCGACATTGTGTCGGGTTTGCTCGTATTTTTTACCTGGATTTCCAAGACCAATGATGAGTTTCATAGTTTTGATTATATTGCAGAAAGTAGATAGTAGCTAGTAGGAAGTAGGCTGGGTAAACCACTTTTTCTTCGACTGTAGTCTGACGCCTGGGTTCTGAAGTCTGCTACGTTGTATGTGACTTTTTACGGCACTTCACTTTAATAGTTATTGGAGTTCCCTCAAATGAGTGGTACTTGCGCAGCAGGTTCTCCAAGAATCGCACGTAAGAAACGTTTAGCGAGTCTGTTCGACTTTGTTTGATGAACAACAGGAACTCTGGAGGATTTGTTCCAGATTGTCGGAATTTAAAGATTTTAGGATGAGAGATTCCTTTTCCACGACTTGGCTTGTGTTTTACAATCGCACGACTAATGAAATCGTTTGTTTGGGAGTCACTGAGTTGCGTGAATCGATGTTCGAAAACTTTATCCACTAATTCGAATAGGTTTTGTACTCGTTTTCCAGTTTGCGCTGATGTGAACAAAATTGGTGCCCAATCCAGTGATGGAAGGTTGGCGCGAATATAGTGTTCGTACTTATCAATAGTTACCGCGTCTTTGTCTGGAATAAGGTCCCATTTGTTGGCAATGATAATTACACTTGCTCCTGATTTTTGAAGCTCACCAGCAAGATGTTTATCTTGGGCTTGAATGTTTCTTGAAATATCAATTACTAGCAAACAGACATCTGATGTTTTCATGGCGCAAATTGTGCGCTCCACGCCTTCTTTTTCTAGTTTTGATTTTCCTTTGTGTACGCGTGCCATTTTTCTAATACCGGCTGTGTCGACCAATATGTAGTCGCGACCATCGATTGTTACCGGAGTGTCGTTTGGTTCTCGCGTTGTATGTTCACGAGATGAGGCGATAAATCTATTCTGTCCAAGCGCTGCGTTAAGAAGTGATGATTTACCAACGTTTGGTCTTCCAATCACAGAAACTCGCATTGCTGTTGCGTCAGAGACAGAGATTGGATCTTTACCGATCTTGGCTAGTTCTTCAAATATGATGTCAAGCAAGTCACCTGTTCCTGTTCCACGCTTGGCACTTACCGCCATCGGTGTACCAGAGCTCCATTTGTGCCAGCATTCATCGTTCACTGATTGAACAAGTTTTGTGTTGTCGGCTTTGTTTCCAATGAGCAATATTGGCTTTTTTAGTTTTTGCAGCTCGCGCTCTAAAAGTCGGTCTTCATCTTGGAGTCCGACTTGTAAGTCGACCATAAAAATAACAAGGTCAGCTTCTTTGATGGCGGCGCGCGCCTGTTTGCCGATTTCTACATCTATTTCATCTGTTTGGTTTCTATCGAGCCCCCCAGTATCTATTAGACGTACGATCTTTGCTCGCCAAATACAGTCACCTTCATATCTATCACGAGTCGTTCCTGGAATTGCTGAAACTAAAGACTTCTGCTCTTCAATGAGTTTATTAAATAGTGTTGATTTTCCAACGTTAGAGCGGCCAACAATGGCGACTTTTGGGGCGATAGCGGTCATAAAATGCTTAGGGGTTGGGGTCTGTTATTGCAAGACAAGATTCGTGGCATTTTGCCCCAAAATGATTAAAAAGTCAATGCTTTCGTCTGTTTCCTCAGGGGTGTCGATGGTTAGCTCACGAGGAATAACAGTTTCTGAAAAAATCCAGCCAGATGTGGTCATGGCGACCTCTGCTTCGAAGAAGTTTTGTAAGGTTTCAAGCTCATCAGGTTTTTCGCCACCTGAGAGATCGTAAATAATTGTTGTTTCGTAATCTTGTGAGTCAGCATTACTGATTTCTGCTACAGAGAAGTTGGTTCCTGCAAGCATTTGTGAAGTTTGGAAAGCTAGCCCTACAGCACTCGTCCCATTTTGAATCTCGACTATTGTTTGGTCCATCTGCACGTCACTCTCGTCATCAGTGCTTTGTGCGGCATAATTCGCACTAGAGTCTTGCTCGAAGATGTTTTGCGCCATCTCCTGAATTGGTGTCCAGTCATCTTTCTTTGGCAGAAGTACGTAGGCGCCGTTGATCATGGTTGAGTACAGGTGGCTATCGTAGCCAGTATCAAGGACGGTTGTGTGAATATTCTCTGTGTCAATTTCAGGAACATAGCGGATCATTTTCATTAGTTCCCAAAATGACATGTTTGTTTCTACATTGTCTTGAAAAGTTTCTACTAGATTATTAAGTTTTGAAGGGTTCAAAAATGTTGACGCTGAGAGCAAGTCGTCTTTCACGGCAAGTAATATTTTTTGCTGACGCTCAGCACGTGCAAAGTCAGAGCCCTCACCATTGTCACCGTGTCGTGATCGCGCAAACTGCAGAGCAGTTTCTCCGTCCATGTAGGTCCACCCAGATTCAAAGGCAACGGTTTGCACCAAGTCATCTTCAGTAGGGTAGGTGTAGTCAGTGAAGGATTGATCAACGTATACATCAATTCCACCGATGGCATCGATTAAATCAACAAAGCCATTAAAGTCCACTTTTACGTAATAATGAATTTCTTGATCGAGAAGATCGCCTACAACTTCGGATGTCCAAGCGGGCCCTGATCCTGCGTCATCCATTTCAGCGTATGCATTTATACTATTTATTTTTTGATATCCATATCCTGGAATCGGAACAGCAAGATCGCGAGGAATTGAGAGCATTCCAATGTCGCCGGTTGACGGCTTGTAGCTGGCAAACATTATTGTGTCGGAAAGCTCTGGGCCATCATGACCAGTCCCACCAACTCCCAGCAAAAGGAAGTTAATACGATCATCATCCTCGCCAGTTAATTCTTTTTCACCAGCGCCGACCAAATTGCGTAGGGATGAAAATAATGAAAAACTTTCGTACTCAACAACGTCATCGCTATATTCTTTAGATAGATTGTATGAAAACAACACACCACAGATTGCAACTGCAACAAAAAGTGCCCCAAATATTTTGAGGGCCTTACGTTTACGCTTGGTGCTCTTTTGAGTAGGCACCATCTGGTACTTCTTTTTCAGAAAATCAACACTGTGCTCGTCGCTCATAGCGATGTCATTCTAGCAGATTGTGGGGGAATTGGGAATTGGCAAGTTTAGAGATCCAACTTTAGTCAAAAGCTGTTATAATGATTCTTGCGTACACTTAAAAAACGTGCTATCCTAAGCAGGATTTAAGCCAATTTTAAACGATTTACATGTCTTTTAAGGAGAAAAAAGACTCAGCTATCTTTCAGGTCTTTGGTGCAACGCTTGGCGGCGTTGTAGTATTTGTTCTGGAGGTTTTGCAAGTCGTAATAATCGCTGCGGCAATTATTATTCCGATTCGTTACTTTTTGATTCAGCCTTTCATAGTGAAGGGTGCTTCAATGGAGCCGAATTTTCAGGAGAATGAATACCTGATCATTGATGAGCTTTCTTATCGATTCCGTGATATCAGTAGAGGAGAGATCATTGTATTTGAGCCACCAACGGGAGTTGATCAGTATTACATCAAGCGCGTAATTGGTTTACCGGGCGAGACTGTGGAGATTAAGGATGGAACAATCAGTGTTTACAATAGTGAGTTTCCAAATGGAGTTGCAATTGATGAAGAGTATATAGATGAGTTTACACACGGAGAGGAATATGTTGTTTTAAGTGATAGTGAGTACTTTGTTATGGGAGACAATCGCGATATGAGTTTAGACTCAAGGGCGATCGGACCAATTCCACAGGATAATATTGTGGGACGAGTCTGGGTTCGTGGATTACCATTTAGTAAAGCGGGTGTTATTTCTGCACCTGATTATGATTTAACCTATTAGTATGAATGCACAGAGCGATAAAGAGGAGGTGGTAAAGAAAAAGATTAAGACTCCACAAAGTTTGCGTGGGTTTAAGGATGTTGTACCTGAGCACGAGGCGTATTGGAACGCTGTTGAGGACGCAGCGCGCAATGTTGCGACTGATTATAGTTTTGGCAGAATTCGTTTGCCGATTTTGGAGCCAACAACTTTGTTTGAACGATCGGTTGGAAAAGCGACAGACATTGTTGAAAAAGAAATGTATACGTTCAAGGATCCGAGTGAGGCTAGAGTTACAATGCGACCTGAGGCTACAGCTTCAGTTGCGCGTGCGTATATTGAGCACGGAATGCTTAATAAGCCACAGCCAGTAAAGATGTGGTACTTTGGTCAGATGTTTAGACACGACCGACCGCAGGCTGGTCGATATCGTCAATTTCATCAATTTGGATTGGAGGCAATTGGGTCAGCTGACCCTATCTTGGACGCGCAGATGATTATTATGGCGCACCGCATGTTGCAAGGCTTGGGAGTGAAGTCAAAGTTCCTAATCAACTCAATCGGAACAGAGGATTCTCGTCGTGAGTATATTATGGAGTTGGTAAGTTACTTTAAGCAGTTTCGCAAAAAGTTGTCTGACGTTGATAAGAAACGTCTTACAAAAAATCCATTGCGTTTACTTGATTCAAAAGAAGAGGGAATGGCCGAGCTTAAAGCTGACGCTCCACAGATTTTAGACTGGCTTGATGAAGACTCAAAGCAGCACTTCATGACAGTGATTGAATATCTTGACGAAGCTGAAGTGCCATATGAACTTGATCCGTTTTTGGTACGAGGTTTGGACTACTACACACGCACAGTATTTGAGATCGTGCAGGTTGACGATGAAGGCGTGAAGTCTCAGAACGCTCTAGGTGGCGGTGGACGATATGACACATTGATTGAACAGCTTGGTGGACGTGAGGATACTCACGCGATAGGGCTTGCCATGGGCGTTGAGCGAATTATCCGAGCAATGAAAAACCAGGGTGTTGTCTTGCCAAAGGATCGAGAGATTGATGTGTTCTTCTGTCAGTTGGGCGACGCTGCTCGGCGTAAAGGGTTGGTAGTGTTTGAGGAGTTCCGTACAGCAGGCGTAAAGATCGCCGAGGCTTTTGGAAAGGGCTCACTGAAAACTCAGCTCGAGATGGCAGATAAACGAAAATCAAAGATAGCACTCATTCTTGGACAAAAAGAAGTTCTCGACGGCACAATTATCATTCGCGATATGGAATCCGGCGGACAAGAGATTGTGAACATGGACAAAGTCGTTGATCTTGTTCAGAAGCAATTGGGAGGTAAGTGACGGCAGCGGATAACAGCACTCCAGAAGCCGTCATCCCGAGCGAAGACCCGTCAGACGGGTCGAAGCCGAGGGATCTCAATAATTCAGAACCCAGATGTCGGTCGAAGAGGGGATAGAAGTACAATAATTTAAAAACCCGTCGGAAACGGCGGGTTTTTGGGTTGACAAAGTGGCTAATATTTGGTAGAAAGCTGGTACTTCCATAAGGGAGCATGGTCTATCAAATGAACAGCACTGTGTTCACCGTAGTGAACATCGGAGAAAGGTATGTGCAATGACACTACGCAGACTGATGGTGTGAGCGAGTTGGAGCTTTGGCAGCACCCTGATCCGTTCGTGGCAGGGCTTCCCGCCTGGCAGCTCGATCTGATGGCTGACATCCCGTCGGGGATGTGCGACTGGGAGGTTCACGTCAAGCGTTACCCGGATGGGAGCGTGGGGCGTGCCTGCTTCGTGCTCGTCAGTCCTGAGAAGACGATCTACCGACGCGTCGACCTGGTCGATCTGGGTGGCTACGCAGGTATCCTTTATCGGGAGCCCGGTGGTGGTGGCCCAGCGCTACTTCTCTACACCAAGTCCCCGAGCGGCGAGATCTACGTGGGCTTGCTGAGGCGTCGTCAGGTTGCCATGGGTGGATATATGGAGCTGGTCGCCGGTGGTACGTACTGGCGTCCGGAGATGAGTCGGGAAGATAGCGCCGTGACGGCAGCTCAGGCCGAGTTGGCCCAGTGCGCTGGCGGCGGTGAAGACAATTGTCCGATTCCTGTGATCTTCGAGCTTCCCGGCACCACTGGCATGTGCATGAACCGTGGTTTCGTAGCTGCGAACGTTCGTATCGGCGAGGGAGTTGGCTCCTTGGTCGCGAACGTGGACTGGGACCACCTCGACGGCACTGGCGAAGGTGGCTTCAAGTTCCGGCTTTCGTTCGATGTCGAGGAGGGACTTCCTGGCGTTCAGGGCGCACGAGACATCATTTTCATACCTATCGATGTCGCTGGGTATCTCTGTGGAGATCCCATGGCTGTCACTATCATGCAGCGTCTCCGGGCTCATCTGACCGTTCCCGACATCCTCTTTCGGGTCGAGCAGTACCGACATCTCTTCGAGCAGGCCGACGAGTAGCTCGAGCTCACAATCTAGACCGCAAGGTCAGCGTCTAACTCCACCCGGGATCGCCGGGTGGGGACTTTTGCTTTTAGGGCTAAGATTGACGCAAAGTCGATTGTTTGTTAAGGTGCTTTCTCCGTTTAGGAGAACTCATCTGGTCAAGTTGCCTGGAGGTGCTAATGACTAAGATCGAATCAGCCTGTACGATGTTCAGTTTCCTTTCACAGTTTCAGCGCAAGGTCGTGTATCAGGTCCAGGTCTGCGATGTGGACGATGAGGGGCACGCTCGTATGGATCGCAACAAGATCTATGAGATAGAGCTCGTGTCCATTGATGGCTCTCAGGTCTCCATTACGGTCACGTGTATGGTCGGCTTGGGCGCTGGTGGCTCCTGGATCAAGTTTGAGTCCTACGAAATTGTCATCGATGCGATCGAGATCATCGAGCAGTGTCCTGACGGTGTAGTCCAGGCAATGATCTGGCCAAACACCTTCCCGGGTCCTGAGAAATTCCTGGCCATCTTTGTTCCCAATACCAGTCGGGCGTGGGTGCGTGTGCCGCTGGCTCAGCCCGTTTCTCTGGGAGAGTTCTTGCAGCCTGGTTGTCAATTCAAGCTCAAGACCGCTGGCGTTCCCGCTGGGCCACTGTGTGCAACGCATATCCAAATGGGGGATTGGTTTTTCCCGATCTTGAAGGATCAGCGTTTGCTCGGCGCGCTCCCCTCCAACCTGTGGAGGCAGTTCGCTGAGCGTACCGCTATCGCGTCGTGCTTGGACGATGGGACCTACTCGTTTTCCTTCATGATGAAGCTCGACGGTGGTGGTGATACAGCTCTTGTGTCTAGGCAACATGATGGTGAGGGTAAGACCTTGCAAGAAGCTGTGCGCAGGGCGATTTGGGGCAGTTAGGTCCAACGTAGACAATTCGATTCTCACCCTTGGCGATCCTCGGGTGGGACTTTTGCTTTTATGGGGAAGGTTTAAAGTGTTTAAATGTTTAAAATGTTTACTTCAAAATAAACACCTTAAACACCTTCAACAACTCAAACCCTTACTGTTGACATTTATGCATCAATAAGCTACTATTCGTGCGTAATTCTTATCAAACAGAGAAAGGAAGGTGAAAGCACATGTCAGATATATTTATCAAACGAAAAAAAGGAGAAAGTTTTGAGGCGATGTATCGTCGATTTTCACGTCGATTTATGCAATCTGGTAAAAAGTTAACAGTTGCAGGAAAGAGATATCACGCGAAAGATAAGACAAAAAACAAGCGAAAGGACAGCGCATTGCGCGGTATGAAGATCGGAGATAAGCGAGCTTGGATGATCAAAACTGGTCAGATCAATGAAGACGACCGCAAACGCGGTGGATACCGAAAACGATAATTAAAAATTAGGGCCTAGCGCCCTAATTTTTGTTTAAGATGTTTAAATTGTTTAAAGTGTTTACTTCGAAATAAACATTTTAAACAAGTGATGGCGGAGCCGAGCGATTAAACAATTTAAACCCGCACTGCCTAGCCACTGATAACCGCCTACTGTATACTTCTAACTAAGCCTAAAGTCCAAAGTTTAAAGCTTTAGACTTTCAACTTTCAACTTTTAACTTTATATTCAAAATATGAATTTGTACGAAAAAATATCTGATGACATCAAGGTAGCGATGAAGGGAAGGGATGCCGAGACGCTTAGTGTTTTGCGAATGCTCATGGCCTCACTTAAGAATAAAGTAATTGATTTAAAGGAAGAGCTTGAGGACGCTGACGTTGTTGCAGTGATTAAGTCTGACGTGAAAAAGATCGAAGACTCACTTGAGAGTTTTGTAAAAGGGGAGCGTGAGGACTTGGCTGACAAGGCACGATCTGAAATGAAGGTTTTAAAAAAGTATTTACCACCTGAGATGTCAGAGGAAGATTTAGAAAAGGCGGTAAAGAAAGTGATTGACGAACTTGAAGTCGGTGACATGTCGGGCATGGGCAAGGCGATGGGTAAAGTTATGGAAGAACTCAAGGGTCAGGTCGACGGCAAACGCGTGAAAGCGATGTTGGCAAGATTGTTAAGTGAGTAATCAATTGAATCATTTTAGAATCTCCGTAACATATTCCCATTTCGAACCCCGTCTGACGGGGGAGAAATCTTCTTAATTAGAAGATCCCTTGCTGTGCTCGGGATGGTGGTGTGATGCGGGGTTTTTTCTATCCCCATGTTTGTTTTTTTTAGCACTCCGCGGTGCTATAATATAGCCAACAATTTAAACATGAAAAATATGAAGACAAGATCACTTGCCTTATTAATTTGCAATACTTCCATCATTGCAATGGTTTTAGTTCCATTCACCTTTATGGTGAATGTTCCGGAGGCACAAGCCGCAACCATAACTGCATACTGTGATGGTACGGCAGCTTCTCCGGTTGTGCCAACAGACGCCCCAGGTGGTTCCGAGCTCGATGAGGGTTCATGGACAACGTCAGATGATGTCACTTTCTTGAATGGAAATAATGACGGATATTGTCTTTTAGATAAAGAAATAAATGTAGCATCTGTAACGATTGGTAATGGTCTGGCAGATGGATCAGACTATGCATTCCTAACTCACGCTGGAGCGGGTTGGGATAACGATCCAACCGCAGGGTTTGATATGCAGGGAGTGCTAATATCTACATCTGGTAATTTTACAATTTACGCAGGAAATGGGATTAATGTGGATGAGAAGGGGTGTCAGGGAGCTTCAGGTAGTAATGGATTTGGGCCAAATGAATTTAATGTCTGCACAGTTGATACCGCAGGGTATGGTGGAGGTGCGGCTGGAGTTAGCCTACGTTCAGGTAGTGGTGCTGGTCACGGAGGTGCTGGTGGGGATGGAGATGCTGCGCTGGGGCCATCATATGAACTAAATGCTAATGGATCTACTTATGGTAGTTCTACAGTACCTGTTTTGTTTGGTTCTTCTTCTGGAGGTTTCACAAGTACCACAGGAGGTGATGGAGGCGGTTTAGTTAAATTAGTAATAGGCGGAGGTTTTACCTTTAATGGCTCAGTCTCTGCGAATGGAGCTAATGGGCCTGGAGCCAGCAATCAAGGTGTTGGAGGAGGTGGCGGTGGATCGGTTGATATCGCTGTAACAGGAGCGCTTTCCGGAAGCACAGGAGCATTATCTGCAGATGGTGGTGATGGGTATGATGGTGCTGGATATGACGGTGGAGGAGGTGGTGGGGGACGTATTGCATTAACCTATGGTGTAAACAGTTTTACAAGTTATGGATCAGGTGTTTTTGCTGTAGCGGGAGGTGCTGGACCTGACGATGCAGATGAGGGAGGTACCGGTACGGTCTACACAAAAAATACAGGAACGAATGCGGTAACTACGTATCATGGATTCAGCTTTACTGGAGATTATTCTGCAACAACATGGACGACAGATTCATCTGTAGTGTCTATGTATTGTGATGCATCAATAGATGCAACGCCATCGCTTACTGCAACCAATATTACATTCATAAATGTATTGGACTGCTCCACGGAAGCGATAACAAACTTCGATCTTTCATCAACTGGAACAGTTGGGTTTAGCTCGGCTACGATTAGCTTGCCTGCCGCAATCACGATGACTTTGAATGAGGCTGCCGCTGTTACCATGACAGGCTCAACGATCAATGGAAGTGTTGATTGGCAAAACTTGGCTTCGTTATCAATCGATGGTACATCGGCTATCAATGCAAATGGAAAAGGATGTACAGGGGTTGGTAACGGAAATGGTTTTGGACCAAGCGGATCAAACGTCTGTAGTCAAAGTCAGGTTGGATCTGGTTATGGTCATGGTTATGCAAACTCAATTCTTTCCACTCAGGGTGCCGGACACGGTGGCACAGGTGGAGATGGAGCAGGAGGAAACTTAGCAAACGATTACGGAGCTAGTTATGGTTCTTCTACAGATCCTATACTTTTTGGTTCTTCATCTGGTGGAACAGCTAATAAAGCTGGAGCTAGTGGTGGTGGGTTAATTATTCTTGATTCAGTTGGTGACATAGTTGTAAGTGGTTCTTTAACGGCTAATGGATCTGCTGGTAATGGAGATTCGACTGAGTCAACTGGTGGTGGTTCTGGAGGGTCCATTAAAATCGTAACAGCTGGTGCTTTTTCTGGTACGAGTGGAGCCATTACAGCCATTGGAGGTGACGGACATGATTCTTCTGGAACAACCACAAACGGTGGTGGAGGTGGAGGAGGGCGTATTCGCGTTGCCTATGGTGCGGATTCGTCTAATTATCTTTCCAGTCTTGTCGCTTCAACTGTTTCTGCTGGAGGAACTGGACCAGACGCAGCTACTAACGGTGGAGACGGTTCGTTGTCTGCTGTTGACCTCTACGGCCCATCAATCTCATCAGCGGCCACAGATGACACAGATTCAGATGGTTACATCGACGCCGTTATTTTAACAATGACTGAAGACGTTGAAACTGGAACGATCGCCGGAGCTGACTTCACGTCCTCTGACAGCTACACCGTAGCGTCAGCCTCACGTACTGCTGATTCACAAATTACAGTAGTTCTTACAGAAAAGAGTATTGGAGATACTTCTGTTACCCCCACTATTACAATCGCTGGATCGATCGATGATACCTCAGCAAACTCAACAACCTCAGGTTCTAAAGCAGCAACGGACGGCGCGAAACCTCGTATTACAGATATAAACTATTCCGACCAAGATGCGGACGGTAAAGTAGATACTCTTGATCTAAGATTTTCAGAAAACATTACAGCCGCCTCGGTCATCCGTTACGCAGACTTGAGCGTGGACGTTGACGGAGATTTCGACAACCTAGCCTTTGGAGGTTCCACAACAGATCTTGTTCAGGGAACAGTCGGCAGTCTTGAGATTACGCTTGCAACTCCGGCAACAGTAGTAGATACCAACGAAGGTTCAGGTACTCTATCTGTTCTTTCACAGGTAAACTTTTCAATAACAGATGGAACAAACACAAACACTGACATCGGAGCTTTCGCAAATGTTGTGTATGGAGACAGAACCGGTCCTGTTATTACAGTCCTTTCTCCAGCTGACGCTGAAACAAACGTTTCAACCTCAGAAGATATTGTAGTTACTTTCTCGGAGGCTATTAACACAGGCACTGCAGCATATACGCTATCAGCAGATCCTGGAGGTAAGGTAGATGCATGGACAGTAGGTAATACCGTTTTAACTGTCACACATGACCAATTCGAAAGTTCAACAGATTACACATTCACAATGACAGTAGCGGCAGACGCCGCCGCCACAGCATTCGGTGGTGCTATTGCTGGCGTTACCCACCCTGCCACATTCACAACAGCATCCTCTGGAGGCGTCTCAGTCTCATCGTCCGCTCCAGACCCATCCATTGGCTCTGGAACAGACGACAATCCAGTAGATTCAATCTCAGAGTCCTCAAGTGCATCTGGAACATGCGAAGAAGGTTTCAACCCTGGAGAGAACATCGCCCTTGCATGGGCTTCAAACTCTTCTGTGAACCTCGTCAATCTATATTACTCAACAGACGCAGGAATAACATATACTCTCATTGAAGGCCCAATAACTAACACAGAGAACTACACTTGGACAATACCAGCGGACATTGCAGGATCTACACTACAGTTTAAGATCGAAGGAACAGACCTCGCAGAGATCACAGCCACCTTCGAGACCGAGAGTTGTGCGCTCAACGGTGCGGATGACGGCACAGAAGACTCAACCGATAATACGATCGACGAAGATCCAACTTCCGAGGTCACAGAACCAACCACGGGAGAACAAGGCTACTCACCAGTGACAGGAGAAGTTGAGGACATATCTGTAACTGAGATAGGGGATTACATCCGAAGTTCATACTTCTCAACTGTTTATTACCTCGACACCGATAGCTCAACAGGTGATATGGTCCGACGTCCTTTCATGGATGCACAGACATTCTTTACCTACCAAGATAACTTCGATAACGTGAAGACAGTAACGGACGCAACGTTGACAACAATAACTTTAGGACATCCGATGCTTCCTAATCCAGGTGTCGTACTCATCAAGATCCAGTCTGACCCTAAGGTCTATGCAATAGATTCAGATGGAATCACTATCCGCTGGATAGCCTCAGAAGAGGTTGCAAACACACTATATGGCGACAATTGGAACCAATACATCATAGATGTCGAGGCAACGTTTTTTCCGAGGTTTACGCAAGGAGATGATGTTGACGAGGCCGATGATCTTGATCTTGAAGGTAAGGTAATGAAGAAGCGCACAGAGTTATCTCAATAGAAAATTGAAAGATGAAATGATAAACACCACTCGAAAATATCGAGTGGTGTTTTGGTTTGTTCTTTGTCCACATTTCATCGCGAAGATATCATGCATTTGCGGTATAATGTTGTTAGTCGTAATGACTTACAATAGAAATATTTATGAATATATTTAGAGCGCTTCTACCCAAAGCGAGTATGTTGATGGTAGGTGTCAGTTTTTTTGTACTGATGCTTTTTGTTTTTAGTGCAGTACCTGCATTCGCGCAAGTCGCTGAAGGACTGGAAGCTACCGGAGATGCATCAGGACTTCAAGATACAGACTTAGCAGAACTCATCGGGACAATTATAAAAGTATTCCTAAGTACATTAGGAGTCATCTTCTTACTTCTCGTTCTGTATGCTGGATTCCTTTGGATGACAGCCGGTGGCGAGGGCGACAAGGTCGACAAGGCAAAGACAATACTTATCAACGCAACCATTGGTTTGATTATCACATTGGGGGCATATGCGATTACTGCATTTATCATTAGTGCGTTGACTGGAGCAATTTCAAGCACCGGCACATCGTCAACGTCTTCTTCGACTACAATATCTGCTGAGCGATTGTCAGGCTCATTAGGGTCGGGCGGACTTAGCGATCATTACCCAGCACGTAACGCAACCGAGGTTGCTCGCAACACGCGAATTTTCGTTACCTTTAAAGAAGCGATGGACATTGAGTCATTTATTGAGGGGTACGATGTGAACGGAACTCCAGAAGACCTTTCAGATGACACGGTTGACACCGCGCTAAACGCAGATAATATAATCATTTATCAATCAGCAGATGAGGACGGTACAGTGTTTGCATCAACGGAGGTAAGTGTTACTTTCACTGATGATTTAAAAACATTTGTATTCGACACGCCGCTTTTGGGTTCTCCAACTGACGACACCTCATACACTGTGTTCCTCGACGACAGTATAAAAACCGCCGAAGGATCTACAGTATTAAATGGCGGAGGGTACGAGTGGTCATTTGAAGTTGGAACTGAAATTGATCTTACTCCACCAAGCGTTAGAACTGTCACTCCAGTAGCGTCTGGAAGTTATGATAGAAACATTACGGTCGAGATAACCTTCAGCGAAGCGGTGGACTTAACTAGTGCCACAGGTATACGCGGTACCGATTCAGGTTTTGACAACATCCAAGTTACGGGTGATAGCGGAACACCAACTGCCGGTGAATATGTAATTAGTAATGGTTATAGAACAGTCACGTTTACGTCAGACGACCCTTGTGGCACAAACTCTTGCGGACAAACAATTTATTGTTTACCCGGCAGTCAGCCAATTACTGTAACTGTTGGTGCACCGACAATAGGGGCCGAGCCACCGCAGGTTGATATTTCTCCTTATGACGGAATAGCTGATACGTCCGGTAACGGGCTCGATGGTGACGGCGATGGTACAGCTGGTGACGATTATGTGTGGAGTTTTACAACAACGGGTGATATCAGCTTGGACGCACCTGTGATAGTCGATATTTCTCCAAATATTTTGGAAGAAGATGTGGCTTTGGATCAAACAGTTCTAGTTACCTTTGATTCAATAATGATGACGTCAACGCTTACAAGCTCAACCGACACAGAAAATTTCATCGACCTTACTTCAAGCCCGTTGCATGAGATGTGGTATACGGTTTGGTCAAATTCGTTAGATATATTTGGTGGTGACACGTCAGAAACTGGTTTAAGCCCAGTTGTAACTCAGGCAGAGATCTATCATGGAGTATTTTTTGAAAGTGTTGATACAGCTACATATTATTACACAACAGATGTTGGGGATGGGGTAAAGAACCAGTATCAAAATTGTTTTGCACCAGGAGAAGGGCCAGATACTTCTGGAGGAAGCTGTGGTACAGATAGTGATTACCCTTATTGTTGCAATGGAGCGCCATCGGACAACGCGTGTTCCTTCTTTAGTTCATAATCTTGTTACATGTCATTACTCAAACGTTTCACTTTACTATTAAGCGCACTCGCAGTCGTATTTACTGTGTCGGGAGGTGTTTTAGCACCAATCCACACAGCGTACGCTCAAGTTGATGAACTTGAAACTGTAGGTGAGACTAGCGGTTTGCAAGATGAGAGTCTGCAAATCATAGTCGCCAGGCTGATCAGAACCTTTCTGACGGTGCTGGGCGTTATTGCAGTGGTCATCGTGCTGTACGGAGGATTTGTCTGGATGACAGCCCAAGGCGACCCTGACAAAGTGGATAAAGCGAAAAAGATTTTATTAAATGGCTTTATTGGCCTGGGAATAATACTTTTGTCCTGGTCAATCACCACATTTGTGTTAGGGGCCTTAACAGACGGCTCGGGTGGCTCAGGATCGAGTTCAAGCTCAAGTTCTTCAGGGGCGTCCAGTGGTATGGGTGGTGGATCGGCTTCGAGCTTTGCAGTTGCCAGTTATTCACCAGAAGGTGAGGTTTCAATTCGAAACGTGGTTTTGAATGTTACTTTTAGCCGGCGAGTTCAAGAGGATACCGTTGAGGGCAATCTTACTATTTCTAATACAGAAACTGGCGATGAGGTTGATGGCACATTAGAGATTTCTGGAAATAAAGTTACGTTTACACCATCGGAGCCTTGCCCGGAACCTAATGAAGATCGATTCTGTTTTGGTGAAAATACACAATACACAGTTGTAGTTGATAGCGATATTGATAGCACATCAGGAACCTCTCTAGATTGTTCGGCTGTAAGTTGTACATCGACTTTCACAACAGGGGACATAGTTGATACAGAGGACCCCAATGTAAGCGTCACATATCCAGATAGTGGTGAGATGATTCCAGCGGATAGTTCAACGCTTGTTCAAATATCTGCAACAGATGATAGTGAAATATCAGTTGCTGATTTTTATGCCGGTGACGATTGGTTCGATAGTGTTGCAGCCAGTGGTGCAGACTTGTCTGACGTGACAATCGAGAGCACTTGGTACACAGATGACGCCGAGGAAGATGCACGTTACACGCTCGAAGTTACAGTGACCGATATTGCTGGAAATGAAGATTCTGATTCTGTTCGAATTAGGATTCTGCCAGCTCATTGTTTTAGTAGAGTATTGGATGGTGACGAAGAGGGGGTTGATTGCGGTGGAAGTTGTGGTAGTTGCGATGGTGAATCATGCTCTGAAGATAGTGATTGTTCGGGTGGAGACTGTGAAGATGGGGCATGTGTAACATATCCTGAAATAAGTAGCGTCTCACCTTCAAACGGTGCGGTTGGAACTTATGTAACTATTTCTGGATCCGGTTTTGGGTCAACTGGTTCCGTTTACTTCGCAGATGGTGCGGGTGGCACAGTTGAGGCCGATATTCCATCATGTGGTGACGGTTGGAACTCTGAGGAGATCATTGCTGAAGTACCAGACGGAGCAGCTGATGGTCCAATTACAATCGAGATACCTCGAGGGTATTCAGACGCAACCGACGATGATTCGGGTGCATTAATTGATGATTTTGATGTTAATGATACGCAGCGACCAAGTCTTTGTAACGTTAGTCCTGATACTGCTGAAGTCGGAGACGGAGTGTCACTTTCTGGGCTAGGCTTTGGAGACAGTCGAGATGATTCATTTGTAAGTTTTAATACAACCACGACGAGCAGTTACTCTAGGTGGTCAGATTCGTCACTCACAATTACTGTTCCGTCACTCACTGCCGGTGAGTACGTTGATCTTTCTGTGACAGTTGATGGAGTGACTTCAAACGAGATCAGCTTTGGTGTTGATTATGGAGATGACATTGTACCAACTATTTATTCAGTTGAGCCTGATAGTGGAGGGATCGGTCAATATGTAACGATCTCCGGAACAAGCTTTGGATCTTCTTTGGGCACCGTTTGGTTTGAGGATCAGACCAGCGGATACACAGCGCAAGGAAGTATTGAGTTTCCAGATGAGTGTGAGGGACAAATTTGGGATACCACCGAAATAACTGTAATAGTGCCTGACGAATTTACAGGCGGAGACAGTCTTACGGTAGGGGACTATGATATTTATATAACAAGCCAGGCCGATATTGACTCCGAGGCTATGGATTTTGAAGTAACAAATGATGACCCAACGCCGGGAATTTGCGCAATTGATCCGGATATGGGCGAAGTGGATGATACCGTGGTTATTTATGGAGAGAACCTTGGCTCTGACATTGGTTCAGTTGAGTTTTTCAGCGGTGTGAGCGCTACAGTCGTCTCTGGTGACTGGAGCGATAGTGATATTACTGTAAATGTTCCGTCTGGAGCGCAGACTGGAGCGTTGAGTGTTACTTCAGCCGGAGGAGAAGAAAGTAACACGCTTAATTTTGAAATAGGAGCAGAAGAGTCGAGTGACACCACATTGTCGCTGGGTGGGTATAGCTGGTTTTTCTCAACTGGACCCATACCGGTAGTGCCTGAACTTTTAGTTGAATGTTCGGATACTTTGGTGAGTGCCGTGCCTAACTATCGCTTCACGCGAGAGGCGTGCACTAATGCGGTTGTGCGTGGAACTTTCAGCACATTAATGGATACAAGCACTATCACGAGCGACTACATCAAAGTTTATGAGTGCGAGGACAGTGATTGCGATCTAAGCGGTGACGATAAGGACGCGGCAGAGGTTTTGGCAGATTCAGTGCAAGATAGCGCGAGCGCCACTCAGACATCGTTTATATGGACAGCACACTCAACATATAATGGCGGAAAATTTAAGACAAGCACTTCGTATTTAGTAGAAGTTAGTGATCAAATAATGTCCCAAGATGGACAGAACTTAAGCCAGGAATATTCATGGACTTTCACAACTGGTGCAAGTGAGGAGGATTGTGATGTATCCGAGGTTTTGGTTAGTCCGATATCAGCGACAATCGACGAGCAGGGAGATGAATCAGAGTTTAATGCACTTCCACTTCAAGAGTGCCAGGTGCTAAATCCAGTTGATTACTCATGGGATTGGGATTTGGATACTGGTTCATATGTTGGGCTGACGAGTTGTGCGACTATAAGCGACGAGTATTGTCAGTCAGCAGTGGCGGTAGCGGAGGGTACGACGGTGCTAACTGCAGAAGAGCAGGCTAGTGGTACAGAGGGAGACGCCGAGGTGATAGTGAACTTTGCGGATCCTTATGTAAGTGATTACTTGCCAGACTGTGATACCGCATGCATTAACGGTGCGATCAGCGTAACTTTCAATACACTAATGGATGATTCAGTTCTTGGTGATATAGCGTTGTATTCATGCGCGAACGAGCTTTGCGCAACTCTTTCAGAAATTACAACTGTGGCAAGCTGTAGCGATACAGATTCTATTGGAGATTCAACTGATATCGAATCTGTTGGATGTTCAGAGGTTGCTCTGGTAATTTCTGACACTACATATGGCACAGAGCTGAAAGAAGCAGAATATTATAGAGTTATAGTTTCGGGGTCAGCTATCTCGACAAGCGGAGTTCCACTGTCACGAACAAACTATGGCGATGATTTTTCTTGGACTTTTGGGACTAAGGACGACGATGCACTTTGTTTGGTCGGTCGCATAGGCTTGGAGCCAGAAAATATTACACTTGATAGCATTGGCGACACACAGTATTACGAAGTAACTGCCTATGGAGATCCGGATAGTTGTTCAGTTGCCGGACAAGAATTGAATGGCTATGAATATGAGTGGGTGTGGACCGATCCAATAGTGGATGATGAGGATGTCGCGCAGTGGGTGACTATTTCAAGCGATCTATTTGATGTCGGACAAACTAATATTCCGTCTGGATGCACTTCCGAGTGCGTTGCTACAGGATCTGAAATATATTATGGAATTTGTGGTAACGGTATAGTAGAGATTGGTGAGGACTGCGATGACACCGACGATGTTACGTGTTCAAGTACATGTCAAAATGTTGGTTCCAGCGCCTGTACGTATTCATGCTCTAGTACTGGAGACTCGTGTAGTACAGACGTGGAGTGTCAGGATGTTTGTGAGATCAGCGACACTGAAACACTGGAGGGCACTTGCTCAATCTCTGGCACAGTTTGCGGGTCTGACGAAGAGTGTGTTTATTCTAGTTCAACTTGTGGTCAAGACGACGCGTCATGTTGTGGAGACGGAGACTTGGATGCTGGTGAGGAGTGCGATGATAGTAATTCGAGAAATGGTGACGGATGCTCAAGTTCGTGTTTGAACGAGGGCTCGCAGTCAGTCGGAGCAACTTGTGGAAATCTTGATGAGGCACATGAGGACGATCAAGGTGGAGAAGAGTGCGACGACGGAAATGCATCCTCAGGTGACGGATGTTCCTCAGTATGTTTAAACGAAGGAACAACACCTATTACTCAAGTTGCAGCTGAGTGTGGAGACGGAGATTGGGATATAGATGCTCCTTATGAAACATGCGACGACGGTAACACCATCGATGGTGATGGGTGTTCTTCAAGTTGTTTGCGTGAAGGTTCAGCTGGAAGCTATGGAACTTGTGGTGATGAGTCGCTCGATCAAGACAGCTCCACTGGCGCTGGTGAGGATTGCGATGGGGAAGAGTGGTGCTCTAGTGATTGCTTGCTCTCAGGTTCTTCAATTTATTACGTCGACCCTTCAGTTTGTGGAGACGGAGTTGTAGGAAGTGGTGAGTTGGCAGTGTGCGAGGAAAGCTCGTATGGCGCTGGACCTGATGGTTATCCAGACCCAGTACAGCTTGCTCAAATCATCGATGATGCAGCTGAGCAGGTTGATATGGATACAAATATTGCAACGTCAACAATCGAGGTTTCATATGACGGACTTTCAGCTTACACTTCGCTTTACTTGTCGTGTGTAGCTGAAAACGATGATGACTGTGACGAGGGCTATGGCCCAGCTACAACTGGTTGTTGCATGGCACGCCCTGATCCAGATCTTTTCCCGAATGGTTCAAGCGCATGTTTAAATGCCGAGATTTACGGATTGTTTGATATGCAGATGGACGTATCATCATTTGATGACAATGCATTTTTGATCCTTGATGTGTCAACGACGGATGATGGACTGTGCCCAAGTACGCATTCAACAATAGCAATGAATGAAATTCAAAAGGGTTGGTGGAGCCGAGCCTTTAGTTTGATTAGTAGAATGTTGGCTCCAATTGTCCAAGCTCAAAATGGTGGAGACTGTGTTATGCCAATGACTGGCTTTGCGCAGAGCACCGTAGGCGAGGGTGCGGATGAGGTTTACAAGGTAGTATTCCATTACGACGAAGCGCTGGCACCCGACGCTCAGTATTCAATTTATGTTTATGGTGATGAGCTCGACGACACAGCGCGCGAGGGATTGCTAACAAGGTACGGTGTAGCAATGGATGGAGATCATTCACAAATATTTGAAACATATCAAAGTATTTGTGGGCTCGACGAGGTTGATATTGTCGATGGAGAAACGGATAGTCCAAATGTGTTTACTGAGTCCGGAGAGTCTCATGAATTCTCAGCAACAGCGTATTCATATGACACAGGCGCAGCCCAATCAATTGAGCCAATTTCAAGTTATGCATGGGGATGGGTTAGTTGGAGTTCTGACGCTGACGGTGTTGATGTCTATGGCGCGCCAAATGGTGAAGATATAATAATGATTTTGGATGACGAAACTGTTGATCTAGCAAGCCCTGCTTTAGGGTCGTATTCAGCGGCAGGTATAACAGGACAGGCCAACATCGCAACCTCAGCCATTGTGACCGTTGATGACTCGGGTGAGTCGTTCTATTGCAGTAGTGACGCGAGCATTACCGGGTGTACACCCGGGGACGCCTGTGGCGATTCTGGAACTTGTGAGGCGACAACTGTCTCTGGTACTGCTGACGTGTCAGTAGTGGTTTGTGAAAACTTATGGCCAGCTCTGGAGTATTTCCCATTTAGCGACAGTGCCGATGGGTACCATGCAGGTGTTGCAACATCGGCTCGTCATGGTCGAGCGTGGATGAACTTCTCAACATATTATTGTCGCGACGACGGTGATGATGATCTAATTTCAGATGATTATCCTGAGTTGCGAGTAGTGATGGCTCAAGAGCATGGTACTGATGATGTTCTGAAGGAATATTTCTTTAATGTTTATGACGACAACATTCCAACAGGCGACGCCATTGGAATGAGGATTATTATGAACGAGGCGTACCTAAGTCCGCTTGCGTGGTATTACGCGAACGGGTTCTCAGGTAGTCCAACCGAAACAACTATCGATGGGTTCCAAGCTGTAGTGGATGGACGTTCAATTTATGTCGCCGTGCCTAATTATGTATCTGGTTCGTTGTATCCAAATATTGTAATTGTCTCGTACAACTATGGTGCAAGCAGCACTGCGGTAGAGATTTACGACATGTTTATAGAGAATATGTCATTGGTAAATAATATTGATGACACAGCGATGTGTTACCGCAGCACAGACGGGGACTATGGCGATAGCTGTACTTCGGATTTAGATTGCACCACGGTAGGTTATGAGTGCGCTGATGAAAAATCAAAGCTAATGCGTGACATGGATCGCTTGGGGGACGTTACTGATATTGCGAGCTACATGGGTGGCACGATTCCACAAATTGAGTCAGGAAGTTTCGTGCGTTCATTGACATCAAGCGTTTGGACTTCATGGAATGATGTTTTGGCAGATGAGTTGGGAGTAAGCGTTGCAGCTGACCCGTTGAATCAATACATACTTTGCGGAACCGGTCGTTATAGCGATTATGATTCTGAAACTTGTGTAAACGAAATCACCGGTCAGTACCTTTGTCCGGTTGACTCAAGAACATATCACTATCGAACTTATGGAGATGCTGGATATGTGATAGGCGCTGAGCTTGAGTTTGAACAGGGAAGTTGGGTGCCAGATATTGATAATAATATTTATGATGATTATCAGATTTTAATTGGAGGCAGTGGTACTGGTGACGGATTCCAAAATGGAGCAGCCTTTTGTGACGGATCAACAGTTTGGGGTTCATCTGACATTTGTGGAGATGGAATAGTAGGAAGTGCTGAGACCTGTGAAATAGGGGATACCACTTCAGGCGCGGCGTGTGATTCAGATGAAGATGGAGTTAATGATGGATATATATTAAACAATTGTAACTCAGAGTGTTCAGGTTATGACGCAACATTAGAGTGTGAAGTTTTGAGTTGTGGAAACGGAGTTTTAGAAGCTGGTGAGGAATGCGATGATGGATCTTTAAATGGTAGTTATGGATTCTGTGGTGCAGATTGTACTAACTCAGCACGTACCTACTGCGGAGATGGAGAGCTTGCTGGTGGTGAGCTGTGCGACTGTGGATCTGTGGCACCAGCGTCTGGAGCTGCCTATGGAGCAGGGGCGTGTACATATCTGAACGGAGTTTATAGTGCAAGCGCGTCTGACACTTGTGCTTGGGATTGTTCCGGTCCAGCGCCATATTGTGGAGATAGCACAGCAGATGATTCAGAAGAGTGCGATGGAAACACAGAAACTTATTCCGGAAAGATTTGTTCATCAGGAATGTCGGACAATGATGGTGAATGCGAACAAGATAGCGATTGTGCATCGGGTACTTTTGGGCTAAGTGACGGCGACGATATCGATATTGAGGCTGAGATTGAGGCGGGCACTGCGGTCTGTGGAGACTCTGATCCTGATGATATTTCCAAAGATACGGCCAATGAGTGCCCTTATACCACCGTGTGTATCGATGGAGACGCTAGCAAGACCGGTGAGCCGTGTGGAGTTAATAGTTATTGTGATAGTAGCGTAGGAGGGGATGGAATTTGCTCAACATTTGAATATCAAACAATCCGCACACGAAGTTGTGATGACTCTGTTTGCGAGTGGGGAGAGGATTGGGCAGACATAGATTGTATTGCACCAGGGTCTTGTGGAGACGGAGTGGTTGACGACGGCGAAGAGTGTGATGATGGAAATGACGACTCAACAGACGACTGCACAATAGAGTGCACCAGCAACGTTTGTGGTGACGGATATGTTTACGCTGGCATGGAGAATTGCGATGAGGGTATCGACAACGGTCAAATATGCTCGGCTACATACGGATCAACTTGTGCGTATTGTAATGAGAGCTGTGTGAATGTCACAACATCTGGAAGTTTCTGCGGTGACGGAGTTATTAACGGAAGCGAGACTTGTGATGGAACTGATGTTTTATATAATTATTACAGTGAGACTCTATATCAGCGTGCAGGCCTAGGAATTGGAGAAACATGCCTTGCAAGCGATTATGGATTGGTGGACGATGAGGGACGTTCATGTGTGCCGACTGGTGTTTGCGAAGGTGGAGATGCAGGGGGTGCTGCCTGGAGTGATGGTAGTTACTGTTCTCCGACTTCCGAACTTTGCATGGACGGCATTAGCACATGTGTTGCTCCAAGTTGTGACGCGTCATGCGAGTCAACTTGTCCGTTTACATACACTGCGCAAAGCATTTCAATGCAGACGAATCAGATTGGGGCAAGCAGAAGCTACACCGTAGATCTGGCGCCATATGACGCTACTGCAACTAGTGTAGTCAGTGGTGACACAGTTACATTGTATATTCCAGCATGTACCGTTTCTGATGGGATTAGTATTTCAATTGATCAGAGTGACAGAGAGTATCCGGATGTAGAAATTATGTTCGTTATTGACCTTTCAGGATCAATGAGTTCAGAGCTGGGGGATAGTACCAGGATCGAGGTTCTGGAATCAGCTGTTAGTGATGCAATTACGTCTCTACATGAAGCGTATGATGGAACCTCAGCAAATATGGGGATCGGATGGGCGTATATTGGAGGGACACATCAAACTTATACGGCTCCTGTAGATACAGATGGTGATGGAATAGTAGATGAAGATGATAACTGTCCAGATGATTCCAATTCTTCGCAAACAGATACAGATGGTGATGGAATAGGTGATGAGTGTGAAGAGGTCGAGCCAGACCCAGTTGTGTGTGATTGTGGGGAAATGGCTGTAGATGTGGCTGACTGTGAGGCTCTTTGTGAGGATGATGATAGTAGCACCGATGATGGATTGGGTGACAGTGGTACATCTGGCACAGATGGTGTTGGAGAGGCAGATGATGCAACTGTTTTCACCCCAGGCTTAAAGGGTACAAAGTTAGCATCTATGTCACTGTGGGATCAAGCCATGAGTTCATTTAAGCCATTAATTGCTTGGGCGAGCTATGCGTCGTCTGGAGAAGGTAAGTTCTTGATGTTGGAGGCTGCAAGTTCGGCAGGCGTGTATACAACAGAGTCAGATACTCAATTGAGCATATCCGATGGCCTAGTTGTTGACGGTGTAACTGGAACACCTATTTATGAATCTATTGAGGACGCTGCGCTGGGATTCTCTGGGTATGCTGACAATGAGTATATGATTATTTTCACTGATGGAAACATTTACAATACTGATTACGAAAGTTTGTACTTTGATCATATCGACACAGAAGATACAGACGGTGATGATGTTATGGATACGGATGAATATATGCGAGGAGTAAGCAATCTCCTTGATGACATCAAGGACGCTGGTGTTGAGGTATTCTCGGCAGTATTAAGCAGTAACGACTGTCAAATCGCTCAGATGCAACGATGGTCTAGCATGGAATGCACAGATATTAGTGATACAGACGGTGGTGGTTCATGTGGAGTTATGACCACAGAAGGTAATCATGACTGTGTAGTGCCGGACAATGGAACAACGTATGCTTACAGCGCAACAACAGCGAATGAATTGGCTGATATGTATGAAGCAATTGTTGACGCTATTCTTAATGTAACGATTTCGTTGACATTTGATGGTGAGACTGAGGCTTCCACTGTTGGAGCTGGATCAAGCAGGTCGATCAATCTTCCAAGTACATTCGCATGTGATGAGTCCAGTGAACAAACAGTGACACTGAGAGTGTCTTTAAATGGAGAGGGAACGGTTGAATTGTCCGATATGTATCTTAATATGTGTACTGATTAATCTTTCAATCATATGAAAAACGAACAAAAACAATTTGATGAAAAGCAGGTTGATTGGTATGAGATTGATCAAGAAGGTGAGAAGACTATCAGTCTTAGAGATAGGCTGTTAATGCATCGAGTGCTTATTAGGAGAGTCATTGGTGCGATTATTGTCATCGGCCTTGTTGTTTGGTTGTTAATGTTTGTGATTAGTTCATTTTTCAGTAGTAGCAACGATATTGAGCAAAGTACAAGGCTTTATATTGAGTCATGTCAGAGTGCTGATGACGTAGAGAAATGTATTGCAAGTGCTGCTCCACGGTTGGCTCAACAAACTGGTGACACCGCTTATTGTGATGAGCTTGAAGGTGATGATTATGATTCGTGCGCAGCATTATCCGCTTTGACATCCTTAGATGCCGATGATTGTAAAAAAATTGAAGATCAAGAAACAAGGGATAGTTGTGGTGATGCCATAGTGACTCAAACAATGAGTGATGATTATACCTACAGTGATTGCGAGGAGTATTCTAGTTCAGAAAAAGTTGATAATTGTCATGCATTGTGGGCTCAAAACGCAAGCATTAACGGCAATTGCGATAATGAGATTATATCTGACGCGCAATGTAAATATGGTGCAATTATGGCTGAGGCAATTGAAGCTCAAGACCCAACTAAATGTTATTTAGTTGGGATCCGAGAATATAAATATACCTGTCTTGAAATGGTGGGGCCAGGTGATAAAGATTTTGATGGATTGGACGCTGACGAAGAAAGATATCAGGGAACAAGTGATGAAGATTCAGATTCAGATGATGACGGTTTGTCAGATTATGAAGAAGTTCGCTTGCACGGAACAGACCCAACAAATCCAGATTCAGACGGCGATGGTTATGATGACGGCACAGAGGTCATTGGAGGATACGACCCATTAGGATAGAATATACAAATACTAAATAAATAATTTATGTTTGACGATCAAGTAAAGAAAGATGATGCTCCTGAGGTTGAGGATATGTTTGCGAGTGCTGACGCTCCTGGTGTTCCTACAAATCTACCAGTAGCCCCTGCCGCTGTGGAAAGTGCTGTTGCAGCACCTGAGCAAAAGCCAGCCCCAGCGGAATCAAAGCCTGAAGCACCCGCGCCAGCTGCATCTCCAACTCCAAAAGCACCAACTAAGCAACCAGCACCTGCAGGAGGGACAGTGCCACCATCACCTCCAAAGTCTGACATTTCCAATGTTTTTAAAGTAATATTAATCGTTATAGTTGCCATCGGGATAATCGCGGCAGCGGGATATTTGGCATATAGATTAATGACTCAGGATGTCGCCATTGATGAAGTAGTAGAAGACGATACAGTGGAGGATGTCGCCGATGAGGTTGATAATGTGATTTCGGATGATGAGATTATTGATGACACAGAGCCTACAGACGAAGAATTGGAGGAGCAGGACACAGACGGTGATGGTTTAACCGACGCTGAGGAGATTGCAGAAGGAACAGATCCATTAGATGTCGATACCGATAAAGATGGGCTAGGTGATCGTGAGGAAGTTAAGGTTTATGGTACAGATCCATTTGATGCCGATACAGATGATGATAGTTATTTGGACGGACAAGAGGTTGCCTCAGGATACAATCCAAATGGAGAAGGGAAGTTGTTTGATTTACCTAAATAGCAGGTAGTGGTGTTATGTTTGATAAAACGCAAGACAAGCCTAGAGCAGGAGCTCAAAAGAACAAACAATCAGATGAGCTGAGTGATTTTGTGATTAATGTAATGCCAGAGGCTTTCAAACAAAAAAAGACTGTTGTTAAGGAAGATAAGAAGCCGGCTCCAAAGCCGGTTGCAAAACCTATTGTAAAGCCAGTCGTCAAGCCAGTGGTGAAACCAGTTGCGAAAAAGACTCCAGTCAAGAAGAAAAAATCCCGCTTACCACTTATTCTTGGTTTGGCAGGTTTAATATTAGTAATCACACTTTCGATTTTGGGTTGGTTTGCAATACAGAGTGTGGAGCCTGTGGAGCAGGATATTCCTACGGATACAACTGTGGACGAGGTTATAGTGCCAGATGTGGTAATCGAGATAAGGTCGGGTTCAGATTTGGACAGTGATGGGCTTTCAGACATCGAAGAGCTTTTGTATGGAACCGACGTTAGAGATCCAGATACCGATGGAGACACATTCCTCGATGGTAATGAGGTGTTCCATCGTTACAGTCCTTTGGGCGAGGCTCCACAAACATTGCTCGATACCGGTGCGGTTGATGAATATCGGAGTGAAGATGAGGTGATGACACTGACTTATCCGGCGCAATGGAGTGTGGCTACTGAGGTAGACTCTGAGTTTGAGGAAACTCAAGATGTTATATTTAGAACAAATTCAACTGCAACTATACGTCTGGCTGGCTTTAAGTCAGCTGAGGGTGATTTTAGTGATTGGTATAGCGACAGTGCCCGTACAAGTGAGGATTTCAGTGAATTGGATGTAACCCTCACGAAAGAAGGTTACATGGCTTATATCGGTTCAGATGGGCTGCTGGCCTACATTGAAGCAGGTGATATGGTGTTTGTGTTTGAATACGACCTTGCCGATGAGTTGGAGATTGTATATTTGCAAACATTCCAGATGATGATCAATAGCTTTGTGGCAAAATGATAGGGCTTAATTTTGAACAATCCGTTATAGAAACAGAACAGCGCTTGTCAGATGATTTGCTCAGGCGTATTGAGTTAGCGGTAAATTCTGATTTATCAGCAGACGGTGACATTAGTATCAGATTTGTCACTGACAGTGAAATTAGGCGATTAAACAGAATGTACCGCAAAAAAGATGAGGTTACCGATGTATTGTCATTTGGTTATCCGGACAATAAAGAAAATATTGGCGACATCGCCATTTCATATGATGAGGCCGTGCGCCAGGCCAGCGGATCGGTCGAGCATGAGGTGGTCGACTTAGTTGTTCACGGTATATTGCATGTGCTAGGGTATGACCATGAAAAACCAGGGGAGGATAAGGAAATGTTTTCATTACAAGATAAAATAGTTGAACATATAATATGATCTCACTTAGAAAGTTTTTCAAAAGTCTAAAGTACGCTTTGCGAGGCATTAAGCAGGTGATGAAGCAGGAGCATAGCTTCCGTGTTCAGCTTGTTGCCGCACTTGTTGTTTTGGTCGTTATTTTTCTTTTACCGCTGGATGTGTGGGAGCAGGTTGTACTTTTGTTGCTCGTCGCTGCGGTATTGGTACTCGAAGTAATAAATAGCATTTTTGAAAGACTCTCAGACGGGCTCAAGCCAAGGCTCAGTGATATGGTTAAGGATGTAAAAGACATGATGGCAGGTGCCGTACTTATTACGTCTTGCACTGCAGCGCTTATTGCAGCGATGATCCTATGGCCATATCTGCAAGACATTGCGCAGCTTGGCAAGCTTTTCGGATAAGCATAACTGAGATATAATAGCTTTACTATGGCAGAGGAGATCATCACAGGGTTAGATATTGGGTCATCCACAATACGTGTGGTTGTAGGTCAGGTTGTACCTGATGAAACCGGAAAACCACAATTACACATCACCGGAGCCGTTTCTGTTCCATCAGAGGGCGTACATAAAGGAACTGTGTCTTCTATGGAAGATGCGGTATCTTCTGTTTCAAAGGCATTAGAGCGCGCCGAGCGCATGACAGGAGTTGCAGTAAATGGTGCGTGGGTCTCAATTGCCGGGCATAATATATTTGTGCAAGAGAGCCATGGAGTGGTTGGAATTGCCAGAGCAGATACGGATATTCGTGAAGAAGATGTAGAGCGAGTTATTGAGGCCGCTAGAACCGTGGCTACACCATCGAATTTTGAGATTTTGCATGTGATTCCAAAGAGTTTCACAGTGGACGGGCAGCACGGAATCAAGGACCCGGTTGGCATGAGTGGAATAAGACTAGAGGTTGATGCGGTGATTATTCAAACACTTTCATCTCAAATCAAGAATCTTACCAAGACAATTTATAGAACCGGATTGGATATTGACGATCTTGTGTTTACTCCACTAGCAACTGCGGAGGCTGTGCTCACACAAAGACAAAAAGAGCTTGGAGTATGTGTGATTGACATCGGTGCATCTTCAACGAGTATGGTTGTCTTTGAAGAAGGTGACATCCTCCATACAGCGGTTTTACCTGTTGGAGGGGATCATTTGACCAATGACATTGCTATCGGGCTTAGAACATCACTGGAAGTCGCTGAGAAGGTAAAGAGAGAGTTTGGTAATGCAGTTCCAGACGATGTAGATAGAAAGGCTCAGTTCTCACTAGCTGACTTTGGATCAACTGAAGATGAGATGATAAAGGTTAGATTTGTATCAGAAATTATTGAAGCTCGAATTGAGGAGTTATTTGAGAATATTGATGACGAACTTCGTAAGGTTGATCGGTCTGGAATGCTGCCAGTTGGGGTTGTTTTAACGGGTGCGACAATGCATCTACCGGGCGTGGCTGATGTTTCAAAGCGAGTGCTGAGATTGCCATCAACTATCGGTAAACCAATTGGAGTTACTAGCGTTATCGATGAGGTGCAAGATAGTGCCTATGCGACGGCTGTCGGTCTTACACTTTGGGGATTTGCTATACGTGGCGCTCATGGTGGAAAGTTCAATTTATTAAATATCAAGGGTGTTAATCAGGTCGCGGATCAGTTACGAAAGTGGATGAAGTCATTGATTCCGTGATTGGAGGGCTAGTTCACGGTGCTCAGTACGCTGTGCGCAGTTGGGAGTCGAGTCTATGCTCGGCTTTTTTGTCTCCTGAGCACTGCGCACTTGGATCATGCGCAATTCCTGTGGAGGAACGACAGAATAAGTAGTAGTGCGGTAGGCAGAAAACAGTTTAATGAACCGCCGAAAGGCGGTTTATGTGCTTTAACCTAAGTCCCCCGGCAATGTTACAGTAGTTAGCTCTCCGTTCACTCATTGTCAGACAACCACGTCTGAGAGGGAGCCTGCCGACCGAGCTGGCAATCAGTTCATTCATAGTCACCCAAAAACATTGACTGCAGCCCTATACCTATTTAAATTAATCAGGTTTCCAATATTGAAATGGATATAGGGCGTGGGACCCGCGACCGCTCTTTCTTTGCTTACTTTCTTTGAGGCGAACAAAGAAAGTAAGTCTTGGGGGTTTGGGGGACGAAGTGCCCCCAGACCGAGAACAGCAACGGTAGTTCAGAATCCACAAAGGCCATAATGCAAGGTAAAGTCTTCAGCTTGCCCTCCACTGGAATTACGTATGGTCTATTTCCCCCCCGTCTTATCCACACCCACCGCTTTATGCACATCACTTGGTGTGGTAATTTATGAATACAAAAAGTATTTAATGTTAGCTTAATTGAATACAATAAGTGTTCATGGAGGAGGTAGATATAACACAATAATTGTTCAGCTATGGTTCAAGTAAAACCAGAAGTAGAAACTTTCGCGAAGATCAAAGTTTTTGGAATTGGCGGCGGCGGAGGCGCTGCACTAAAACGAATGATCGAAGAGAAAATTAAAGGTGTCGGCTTTGTTGCGGTAAATACCGACGTACAAGCTCTTCATCAGAACCCCGCTCAAGAAAAAGTTGCGATTGGAAAAACTGTCACTCGTGGTCTTGGAGCTGGAATGAATCCAGAGGTCGGTCGCCGGGCAGCAGAAGAAGGAGCAAACGATATTCGCAATATGGTCGCCGGAACTGATATGGTTTTTCTAACCGCAGGGCTCGGTGGTGGAACCGGAAGTGGCGCGGTGCCCGAGGTAGCAAAGATTGCGCGTGAGGCAGGCGCACTGACTGTTGCTGTAGTTACAAAGCCTTTCACATTTGAAGGTGCACAGCGAAAGCGAATTGCAGATGACGCATATAATGATTTAGTAGAACAAGTTGATACAGTCATTACAATTCCCAATGATCGAATTTTGCAGATTATCGACAAAAAGACTTCACTTTTAGAGTCATTCGCGATAATCGATGATGTACTGCGACAGGGTGTTCAAGGGATCTCCGAGATCATTACTTTACCTGGACTCATTAACGTTGACTTTGCCGATGTTAAAGCGATTATGCAAAATGCTGGATCAGCATTGATGGGAATTGGATCAGCGTCAGGAGAAAATCGTGCAGTCGAAGCTGCAAAGATGGCAATCGCTAGTCCACTGCTAGAACTTTCGATTGATGGAGCTAAGGGAATCCTCTTCACTGTTACTGGTAGCCCGGACCTTTCAATGTACGAAGTTGCTGAAGCTGCTAAGGTTATCACGGGGTCAGCGGATGATGATGCGCGAGTTATTTTTGGTGCGAATATCGATGATACACTTGAAGACGAAGTTAAGATTACGGTTGTAGCAACTGGATTTGATAATAGAAAACCACGCAGCACACCAAGCTTGGCCGGAGACACTGACGTTGCGCCACAAGGAAGTTGGAAGGCTCCAGAGCGCGATGAGCGACCGGCAGTGAATATAAAAAAGGATTCTCCGTTTGAACAAAATAGGGTCTCAAGCACTCCGATGCAGTCAAAGCCCGTGAACAACTTTGAACAAAAAATTAGTCCACAGCCAACATCTGGTGGAACGCAGTCAAAACCAGATCAAGCCCAAGACGATGAAGACCTCGGTATTCCAGCATTTATCCGCAGGAAGATGATGTGATTCGACTCCGTCGAATCACCCGCCGAAGCCTTGGCGAAGGAGGGTTCATCATAAGCTTGATAATATTGAATATAAAGCAAAAGCGCTCGCAAGGGCGCTTTTGAAGTAATATTGGGGTCAGGTCGTTGATTGTAGCGTTTTGATAGTTTTATTGGTGTTTTATCCTAGAACGAGGAAAGATCGAAGTTCTCAGAATTTCATATCTATTTAATTCGATTGTCTCAAAGCATATAAATTTTTCATTAAGGTCGCGATCGGCACCTTAATGAAAAATTGTGATAAAATTGATACGTATGAATAAAATCACGTGTCATGATATTTACGGCAATACTCGAGATATTGAGCCCGATAAGCTACAGTTTCGACCGTCGGTTTATGGGTTGCTTATCGAAGAGGGGAAGCTTTTGCTATCAAAGCAGTATGATGGGTATGATTTTGCGGGTGGCGGAGTAGAGTTGGGCGAGACTATGCAAGAAGCGCTTATTCGTGAATTTTTTGAAGAGACTGGATTTGAGGTTGAAGTTGGTGAGCCGATTCATTGCGAGTCTTCATTTTTCCACCCCGCACATTCAAAAAAGCACAAAGACGAGTTTTGGAACTGCCCACTTCTGTACTTTATCGTCAGGCGCATCGGGGGCGAGTTATCAAAAGAGAATTTTGATGAAGAGGAGAAAGAATATGCCGACCTGGCAGAATGGATCGATCTTACTGAAATCGATTCGCTAAAGTTTATAAACTCAGTCGATAGTCCAGCGATTATTAAAAAAGCTTTAAACTTTTAGCTTTCAACTTTAAATTTCCATATTATGCATTGTCCAGTTTGTCGGTTTAAATCTACAAGAGTTGTTGACTCACGTCTCGCGGGAGATGGAGCTGGTGTTCGGCGTCGTCGTGAGTGTGAGAAGGCGGTATGTGGTTATCGGTTTTCTACTGTTGAAGAGGTTGACCTTGTTAACGTGACTGTTGTGAAGCGTGACGCAAAGCGTGAGCCTTATTTGCGTTCTAAGATGGTTGATGGACTTAACAAGGCTTTAGAGAAGCGTCCGTTTACAGATGCGCAGTTCCACGCGTTGGTGCAAAAGATTGAGCGCGATATTCAAAAGGAGAGGACCGGTGAGATCACTAGTTTGAAGCTCGGTGACATTGTCATGAAACATTTACGATCGTTTGATAAGGTTGCGTACATCCGTTTCGCGTCGGTCTATCATTCATTTGAAGATTTAAAAAAATTCGAGGAGGAATTGCAAAAACTTGTACGCAAGCGTCGAAAGAGAGTTTAGTTTCATGGTATAATTTCGTTACTTATGAAGCGACGAACAAAAATTGTAGCAACGATCGGGCCAGCGTCATCATCTGTGACCACGCTCGTTCGTATGATACGCGCAGGAATGGATGTTGCGCGTTTAAACTTTTCTCATGGTTCTTATGCAGACCATAAAGCATTGGTAAAGCACATCCGCTCAGCAGCAAATAAGACGGGTAGGATTGTGGCTGTATTGCAGGACTTGCAAGGACCAAAGATTCGTATTGGTACTTTGCCAAAGAAGGGGATAGAGTTGCACAAAGGGCAGGAGGTTCATTTAAGTACTGCGGTTGATTCTTATGAGCCTGATGGCCCAATACCGGTGACTTACAAGAATCTTCACAAGGATGTCAAAAAGGGACACAGGTTATTTATCAACGATGGATTTATTGAGACTGTAGTCGAGTCGGTGCGCGGAAAAGTTGTAAAGGTTAAGGTTGTAAATGGTGGCCCGGTAATTTCAAATAAGGGGATCAACCTCCCAGACTCAGTTGTGTCAGCGCCTGCAATGACGCAAAAGGATCATGAGGACTTGATGTTTGGTTTAGAGCAAGGTGTTGATTTTGTCGCCTTGTCTTTTGTGACAAGCGCACAAGATATCAAAGCGCTTAGAAGGATAGTTGATGCAAAGTGCAGAGCATTAGGATGCATTAGTCCAAAAATAATTGCCAAGATTGAACGTCCAGAGGCTGTAGAGGATTTTGCTGAAATTCTAGAAGTTATCGATGGAGCTATGATTGCTCGTGGTGACTTGGGAGTAGAGATTAAGCCTGAGCAGGTTCCGATTGTGCAAAAGGAGATGATCGAACAGTGTCGAGAAGTTGGTAAGCCAGTTATCGTTGCAACTCACATGATGGAATCAATGATCAGTAATCCAAGGGCAACGCGTGCGGAGACGTCAGATGTAGCTAATGCAATCATAGACCACACTGATGCTGTTATGTTGTCCGGTGAGACCGCTACTGGTGAATATCCTTACACAGTAGTCAAGACAATGGCAGCTATAATCGATGAGGCAGAAAAGTCCAGATTCGATGACATATCTTTTTATCAGATTCACGATTTAGGAAAGCTGCCAAAATCGATCGCGCAGTCAGTTCACATGATGGCAGATAATAAACAGATTGATTTTATCGCAACGTCATCTTCGTTTAAATCGGTTTCGGCTACAATAAATATATTCCGTCCAAACGTGCCAATTATTATGGGTTGTCCGAATAGGCAGATTGCACGGCAGATGGTTTTGCGTGCCGGTGTTCATCCAGTGGTGTTGTCAGATGAAGCTGGTACGTTCATGCTTCGAATGGAAAGATATTTGAGGCGTAATAAAATCGCAACAAAAAAGAGCCACGTCGCATACGTGACCGCAGTGGCATCCGGCGAAGTTCAATTGATAGTGCGCTAAGTTCGACTCTCCCACTTCCCACCCTTCGATATAACTCAGGGTGCCCTGAGCTTGTCGAATGGGCAAGGGGGAGCTGGAGGGGGTTGCCGTTAGGTTTGATTAGAACTTTGATAATAGATACTTTCAAATAGATCCTTCGTGGAGTCTCAGGATGACAGACGGAAAACACTTTAAACAAAAAAATCCCCCAGATTTCTCCGGGGTGTTTTTTATTTTATTAATGATGATATTCCTGCGGGTATTGCCTCAGCTATGCCTTGGTCTAATATGTCTGATAGCCAAGAGGTGAGTCCTATTTGAATGTCTGTCCAGTCTATGAACACCTGCATGAGATAAACCAGTATTCCTACTACCACAGTTGTACCAATTACGATTCCCAGTCCACGCATAACGCCGACTGCAAACGCTGCGAGCATTTTCTTCCAAAATGGTTTATTGGTCTCCTCATCGATGTCAGTTTTTATTTCCTCAACCATCTCGCGAAGTTTTTTTAGTTCTGTAAGTTGTTGATCTTGTTTTGGCTTTGGTGGCATATGTAAAAATTATAACATGCTAGGAGCGAAGTCTCCATCCTCTGTGAAAGAGCACCCAAACCGTAGCAAACAAAATGATCGCAACGGAGATTAGAAAGATAGCTCCTAAAACTAGCGGACTTTCACTGTAGCCAATCATTGCAAAGCGGAGACCGTCAACAATGTAAAAGAAGGGATTGAGCTTAACCAGCCAGTGAATGTTCTCTGGTAGCATATCGATGCTGTTAAAGACACCACCAACGTACATCAGTGGTGTAATGATGAATGTTTGCAACATGGTTAGGTGCTCAAATTTGTCTGCCCAAAGGCCTACGATCAGTCCCAAGAGTGAGAAGATGATCGCTACGATAAGAACATAAAAGAAGAATAGGCCGATATGCTCCGGAGTGGCTTGAGTGAAGAGAAGCGCAATGATGTAGATTCCTCCCCCAACGATTAGCGCTCTGGATAAGGCGCCAATGATGTATCCAAAAATCATTTCTGTATATGAGAGTGGGGAAGTGAGCATCTCCTCAATCGCCTTTGTCCATCTTTGGAAATAAAGTGAGGTTGAGCTTTGTCCAAAAGCACCTGCGATAATTTGCAACATCAGGATTCCAGGAAAGACAAAGTCGATGTAGTCGATATTTTCTAAAAAGTCGATTCTGCTTCCAATGATCACTCCAAAGACAAGAATGTAGAGCGTGGCAGATATCCAGGGAGAAATTAGTGTTTGAATCGGGATTCGTAGGAATCGCTGTATTTCACGCCTCGCAACGGTGAAGAGTCTTATGGCGTTCATACTTTCTTTGCGGTAAGTTTTAGATATGTGTCTTCCAGCTTGTCGCCATTTTTTGTGAATTCCTTCTTTGATAGGTCTGCAATTATTTCACCGTTGTGCATAATGGCAACACGTGAACAAAGGTGCTCTACCTCTTCCAAGTAATGCGAAGTAAGGATGATTGTTGTTCCGGAGTTATGTAAGTCCTCTAGGTACTTCCAAAGGGCGTGGCGTTGCTCAACGTCGACGCCAGCTGTTGGTTCGTCCAGAATTAAAAGCTCCGGACGATGAATGAGCGCGCGCGCAAGTATTGCGCGGCGTTTAAGCCCACCAGAGAGTTTTCCAAAGGGCTTCTTTCTGTGTTCTTGCAGTTCAAAGCGATCAAGAACTTCGTTAATTCTTTCTGCGCGAGTTTTGCTGTCGAGTCCGAAGTACCCACCTACGAAGTTGAGGATTTTTTCAAGCGGGGCAAAAATGTCTGCATTAAATTCTTGCGGAGAGAGCCCAATAGAGATGCGTGCTTTTTGATATTCCTCTTGCACATCGTTACCCATCACAGCAATTGACCCTTGCGCGAATTGCGATATCCCAGTTATACAATTAATAGTTGTACTTTTTCCAGCTCCATTTTGTCCAAGGAGACCAAAGAATTCACCCTTTTTGATTGTAAGGTCAATATTGTCTACAGCAACCGCTTTACCATACTTCTTCGTGAGCTCTTTGATTTCTAATGCATTCATAGGGGAGTGATTATACCATGATTTATCTATCGAAAAACCACAGTTGATATTGTGGTTTTTTTACTAGCGCACGGTTTGCATTGCAGAGAGTTGGTTGTTATAAGGTTGTCTCAAGTTCTGAGATATTTGCAATTATTGAATCTGGATGTAATTGTTTCGCAGTTGCAAGATTCATATGGCCAGTTAAAACTGCGACGCTGTTTACTCCAGCCGCTTTCGCTGTTTGTATATCAGTTGAAGCATCTCCTATATAATAAGTATCAGATTTGTTGAATCCAAGCTCCTTCATAGTAATATCGAGCATGTAAGGATTTGGTTTTCTTTTTTTTGGATCATCGATATCGTTTGAGCTAATAATGTTTGAAAATAGATAATCAATTTTATATTTAGACAAAAGGCGATCAATCGGATTTCGCTGACTGCCGCTTGCAATCGCGAGTGTATGGCCAGAGTTTTTTAGTTTCTTCAAGGTTTCGATTACATTGTCGAGAATTGTCACGTCAGAGAAGAAATCTGTGCCTGAGGTGCAGGTTCTAAACGTTTTGACAGAAGAATCAATTTTTTCAGGATGATCTTGTAAGGCATTCCCGAGTTGTGTTTTTGCTCCTTTGCCCCAAAATTCTAATAATCTTTCTTTTTGAATCTGTGGGTCTAAAATCACATTCGTAGCTTTTATAGCCACATCAAAACAATCCATATATTTTTCGTTTGTCCCAGAGGCGATCGTTCCATCAAAATCAAAAATCAGGAGTCTTTTCATAGTTTGCATATTAACGATTTCATTTTATCATAAAACTCTAAACAAGACGGAGATTTGTAGTGTAATTATTGTAATGAATTGTATTGAAAATATTGTTATGATAATCTGATTATATAATTTAATTATAATTCTATGAGAATAAAAACATTTTTGGAAGAGTCGATTACTGACTTGCTTTTTAGTGCTGTGAAAGGTTTTTGGGAGGCGCCGATCAAGAAAGAGGCATTTATTGAAGAGATCCATGACTTATTGATGAGTGTCGAGAAGAGATTGCAAGACAGGATGAAGTCCGACGAGATGTTCGTTGATTAGATATACGAATATATTTCAATAGAAAAACCGCAGGGCAAACCTGCGGTTTTTCTGGCGGGCTGGACGGGGCTCGAACCCGCAACTTCCGCCGTGACAGGGCGGTGCTCTAACCAGTTGAACTACCAGCCCGTAGTTCTAGCGTCAAAATAGTATCAAAATATGTAAAAATAGGCAAGGGGTGGGCATAAAAAACAGTGGATGCACGAAACCCCCAATTCTCGAGATCCTTTGTCCGTAGACGCAGGTGAGAAGAGGGGGCTTGAGGGGGCGAGCGTGGGCTACTCGATCACCAGGCTCGTGATGAGCGAGATGTCGGGGCAGCCGCTTGAGGCGGACTGCCACTCACCGGACTTGGCGGGGAGGAGAGGCCGCTTGACGCAGCTCCAGCTCACCGGCCGGCCGTTGAAGTTGCACACGCCGCCAGGACCGACGTCCAGGCCGTCCATCTGGAGCGCGTACACCGAGGTGTCCGTCTCTTTCAGGTTGGTCGGGATCTGCATGGCCACGAGGTACTTGCCGCTGTAGATGCTGGACCGGGCCAGCACCGTTGCACCGCTGCCGTCGGGGAAGCCATCGGAGCAGGAGAGCTCCTTGGGCACACCGCCATCGAAGATGACGGAACCGACCGACACCACCGCGGGCGCGGGGGTGACGCTGGGTGTCCGGGAGGACCACCAGGCAGCGAGGCCACCGAGGCCTCCGAGTCCGGCGCAGAGCGCGATCATCAGGGCCAGGAGGGCCAGGACGATCAGCAGCCAGAGGCACCCGCGGTTGCGGTTGCGCTGGGGCTGCCGCGGGGCCGGGGGGACCGGCACGGGCTGCGGCGCGGGGGGCACGACCGGGGGGACCGGCTCGGGCTCCGGCTCGGGCTCCGGCTCGGGCTCCGGCTCGGGCTCCGGCTCGGGCTCCGGCTCGGGCTCCGGCTCGGGCTCCGGCTCGGGCTCCGGCTCGGGCTCCGGCTCGGGCTCCG
>JABHCP010000002.1 GCA_018673485.1 Candidatus Uhrbacteria bacterium | reverse complement strand
GAGGGTTCGAATCCCTCTCTCTCCGCCATGAAAAAATCTCTGGATGTTGTCCAGAGGTTTTTTCGTTGTTGGAATGAATGGAGGGATTCGAACAAGGGGATAGTAAGAGGTAGGTACTACTCCTTACATTGCCGGGGGTGACAGTGAGAAAGAATGACGAACGCCATAGGGGTGGTGTGAGATTCTCTCTCCACCATGACAAACTCACAGTTCTGCTGTGGGTTTTTCATCTACCCTTTTGCTAAAGTATATTTCCAAACTAGATTCGTTCCTAACTCATTAATCGTATCAGCTGCGGCATTAATTGTGGCACCAGTGGTCCAGACATCATCGATGAGGAGGATTGAGGTCAGCGGGCAACCCCCTCCAGCTCCCCCTTGGGAAGGGGGAGAGATGAAAGTAAATGGGCTCTTCTTCATGGATTCGATTCGGTCTTGGGTTTCGCGCTCGGTTTGATGACCGGTTGAGCGATTTCGTTTGATGAGGTTAGCAACTGGCAGATCAAGCTCACGCCCCAGAAACTCTGCAATCATTACGGCTTGATCAAATCCCCTCTCGCACATTCGTATTGAGTGTAAAGGCACTGGCACAATCGCCTCGATGGAATGAATGTGCACAAAATGCTGCAAAGCGCTCAGCGACGGTTGCAGCTTTGCTTGCATAATTTTCCACGCGCTCTGATCATAATGATACTTCCACGAACATATTAACTCGCGTGCAATTGAGTCAGCGTATTGCCAAGAATACAGATGTCGATCATCATCAACAATCTGAAGCTTTCCAGACTGCCAAAATACAAAACACTCATCGCACAGCAGCGAACCTTCTTTATTACATTGAATACAAAAACGCGGGAAAACCGCGTCTTTGATTGTTTGTAAAATCCTTTTAACCAATCTCATATCATGTCATTCTAAAACCTTCGGAGTCTACGCTAGTGGATCCTTCGAGCACCTCAGGATGACGAATAAACAACTGTCATTCTGAGGCTCTGCGAAGAATCTACTCAATCAAGAAGATCTCTCCGATGCGTCGAGATGGAAATTAATTTCCCATTTCGATCAACGAGAGAAATCTTCTGGAGTAGATCCCTCACTCCGTTTCGGATGACGAACCTAGTCGAGCCACTCAAAGTCATCAACGAACCACTCATCACCTAGTTTAACAAGTGTAAGTGCCATTGTTTGATATTTCACAGTTGCGTTAGACGGGCTGTCTATCGACTCTTCGCGCTGAGTCATAACTTCTAACACCTCCCTGACATCAGTCACCTCAACTTGATCAATTGAAATCACATAAGTTGACACCCCGTAGTACACCGCCCCGTCATCAGCCGACGCACCATCAACCAACAATCCGAGCCTGTCCTGCAAAGAACTCGTTGCAATGTCCATCACAGAACTGACATTCTCATAATCACTATGATTGGAAAAACTTCCGAATCTCTCAACAAAAACTCGCGCAATCGTCGAAGCGTCCTCTTCGTAACCAGTTAAGTCCAACGGCTCTTGCCCGGGCAAAACATCTTGGACTTGACTATCTTCGTCAACCGTTGGATCAACCTGATCATCTTTTGAACCCACGAGCCACCAAACCAAACCAACCAATAAAACTATTAACAAGATGGCTAATAAGATCTCAAATTTTTGCTTTTTCTCCATAATTATTCGGCCTTAGGTTTAGATGGTGCTTTTTGAGTAGAGGAAAATGACTCTTCAAATTCCTTGCGAGCTCGCTCGATTTCAAGCAATTGCTCGGGGTTCGTTGTTATAAGTTGATCCTCATTGTATGAAGCGACTATTTTAACCGCTGCGTGCTTGGCGCCAGCAAAGAAAATACCCTCACCAATTGCTGCCTCGAGCAACAAATACTTCTCACTTTGCGTTAGGTTGAATGTCTTTGCAACCAAATCGATTCCTGCCGGTGATTGTTTTAATAAAAGCTGCAATGATGAGTTTGTAACAATTGCCTGTCCGTATGGATTGCGCAAAAAATCATTCACGTCCTGAGTGATGGTCGTCACTCCCAGGAAGTACTTACGAGCACGCTTTACAAGAGCAAAAATAAACTTCGCTGAATCCTCATGCATCATTAACCACCACGCCTCATCAATCGTTAGCAGACGCTTCTTACGCTCTGAACGAACAACATTCCAAATGTAGTTAATAATTGTGTAAATCGCCATTGGCCTAAGCTCATCCTCCAAATCACGAACAGAGAAAGTCACTAACTGGTTCTCCATCTCTACTGTTGTAGGTGAATTTAAAAGCCCAGAGAATGTTCCTTCTGTATACTTTCTAAGCCGATCAACAAGATCCGTACCACCTTCCATTCCTTCCAAAATTTCCTGCAAATCTTGCAAAACCGGGTACTCCACACCTTCAAGATTTGTTAAATCTGGGGTTATGTCTTTCTTCGCGTAAGCCTCGATGATCGCACGATCAAGCATTGAATCCTCAGCTGGCGTGAAACCAACCTTTGTTGAGGCACCAAGTGGTTGCCCGATCATAATGCGCAACAAGCCCTTAATTGTAATAACGGCACTTCGTAAAATATCTTCAACTGAAGTCCCCTCACCAACAGCGCGTGGAAGATCAAACGGATTAATCTTACTTTCCGAGGCAAGCGATACATTTACATATGTTCCGCCCACAGAATCAGAGAGTGTCTTATACTCCATCTCTGGGTCAATAACTATGACATCCGTTCCCATCATCATCGACCGCAAGATCTCCAACTTTACTGCATAACTTTTTCCTGCACCGGATGTTGCAAACACAACCGCATTAGCATTTTGTAATGAATATCTATCAAACAAAATCAATGAGTTATTATGTCTATTAATTCCATACAAGATCCCCCTATCACTAGTGAGGTCCGATGATATAAATGGGAAAGATGAAGCGATCGGCGACGTACTCATGTTAAACGTAATCATGAGCTCATCATTTCCAAGCGGCATCGTTGAGTTAAATCCTTGCTCAGCTTGGTAAAATCCTCGTTTTGTGTAAATTAGCTTTGAACCAAAGATTGATTCAATCTGACCACTGCGTTTATCTAGCTCCTCCTTATCCTTAGCATAAATCGTTACATAAAAAGCAAATTGGAAAAAATGCTCAATACCCTGTGTTAGATCGTCACGCAACTGCTCAACATCACGTAAAGCAGTCTCGCGAATCGGATCACGAGGTGCACCTTTTTCGTTATCAGAAATAATTTGTGACTCTAAAACTCCAGTCTTGTCACGTAACTGCTTGAGGATTAATTCAGCCGGAATTGGATAAAAGAACATTCCAATGTCCAATGTTCCACTATAATTAATGACTGGAGCACCCCAACCTATGGTGACATACCTTGGGTATGTCACAATGAAAAGTGTTCTAACAAAAGTATCTCCAATCTTCAAAAAGTCTGGATTTACTTGAAAAGATGCAGGCGCAATCAAATCACGAACAGTGACAGTTCCCCGCCTATACACGTACTCTTCCTCAAGCGTCTTTTTCTCCTGCAAAGCTTTTTCCTGCTCTGGAGTAAGTTGCTTCTTCTCCTGCGCATCCACGCTTGGTTGCTCGTTTTTTAAATCTTTTATATCAATTGACATAGGTTGGAAATTAAAATCCTTGTTCTACTCTTATATCGCTCAAACTTGCTAACTCTTGCGTATCAAAAACGTCTGGATTATAAACTGTGTAATAAAGCTCAATTAAACCTTGGGTGTCCAACATCACGCTTTGCAACCCCATTCCAACCAAACCATTTTGAATAATATTCATGCGTTGCAAAAGTGCACTATGGCGTTCCTTGAACTTTTTCTCGTTAAGCTTCACGAGCGACGCTGGCATAATCGCAGCAGATACCTTAGTCATAAACCCCTTCTGCTTGTCTGACGCTGGATCATAAGGAACTACTATATAAAACTTCTTCTGCATGATCTCGCCCAACTCAACCAATTCATTCACAAAAGCTCGGTAATCAACAATCTGTGTTCGTAGAAGATCATTGCTAATAGTACGTTCCTGCTCCTTTAGCGCCTCCATGTAAGCATCAATGTTCATCTTTCTGGACTGAATAACGACCTGAATTGAATGCTCAAGTCCGTTTAAAAACTGCATGTAGGACTGTACTGTGGCCTGCTGTTCATCCTGTGATTTTAGAGCAAAGTTGATGCTCGACACCATAAAAACCCCACGCAAAGTTCCATCTTTGAGCACAACCGCATTCTCGCGAATCTCGGCAATGTCTAAAAATCTCTGAGTTGGAGGTCCTGGCTTTGCCTTGGCAAGCTTTTTGGACTGCATTTCTTCATTTCTTTGTACCATACATTATTCTTTTTCTGGGTTGTATACTCCTCCAGTGTTAACTACTAAAGCAAGTTCGGATAAACGAGACTTCCCTGGTCTCTTCTTTCTAGCAACTGGCAATTCAACCTTTTTCTCTTCTTTCTTGAACCCTTCTCTGACTTGAGCGTCAGTCAATGCCTTATCCCAAACCCGCACCATAGGCCGACGTAGGGTTTGAATCATACTTAAAACTACAAAATGGAAAGGTCGGCCATTAACTTTTGCAAAGGCAAAAATGACACCAATTGCCAAAATTGGAATTCCAACACCGATAACTGCAATGATATTTAAAAATATTCTATAAACAAGGAAGTCTGCTAAAACAGTCGCTAGCATAATTAAAAACTGTCGCAGAGTAACTGGTCCGATTATTTTAGTTTCGACATCAAGAAATTGTGGAACCACGAACTGCTCTGGCATAATGTTCATTCCTTATCCTAACGTAAGGAGGGGCCTTCTTTAGAATATCTACTTTAATTATAACATTAAAAACTTAATTTTCTGTTCAATCCAACAATGGCATCAATTTCAGCGGCACTCAAACTTTCATCACCCGCGTTACGCTTCTTGGCCGCCGCATCTGCCACTGTCATTGCGTTTGTAAGCGCATCTTGGACCAATGATACATACAGCTTATTTACCGGACTCTTTCGCCAAGCAACAATACCCTTAATCCTATCCTCATAATCAGTCTCCTCAAGCAAATCAAGTGTGTTTAGAACCTTAATAATCGCTTCATTAGGGTCAGAAGAGAGCCTTCTAAACTCGATGATGCCCATTGTTCCAAGCTCCTCAACTGGACCAATCAACTTTGACACCTTCTTCACGTCAGCCATCTTTCTCGTTGCCTCAACTTGTCGCTTTGGCGGAACGCTCTCCTTACTTAAGCGTATCTTTGCTTTTTCTGGACGAGCTTTAACCTGTGCCTGTTTCACCTTATCTTGATCGATCTTTTTACTTTGTACCTCCAGCTCCTCCTGCTTCGATCGCGCTGCACTAATTCTAGAGCTTGGCATAACAGGCTTGATTGATTCTTTTGGAACTGATGATGTTAAAGCCGCATGACGCTCATCCAAGACCGTGCTTTCCTTAATTGCAGTGCTTACTTTCACTTTTTTTGGTTTAACCGGTGGTGTCTTGTGAGCCTGAGCATAACCATCTTTAAGGATCTTGATCGCCGCATGTGATTGCTCCGCGCTCATCGCATATTTGTCCTGCAACAAAGCGTCAGCCCTTTGCTCACCAAGTCTTCCACGGACAAATGCCTCTGCAATGGCCGTGGCTGACTTTTGCGACTGCTTAGCTTCTTTAAAAATAGGTGCAACCTTCTGCGCAGTCTGCTCAACTATACCGCCTAGGTTTTTAGTAAATTCACCACCACCTTCCACGCCCTGCTTTTTCAAACGCTCAGCATGACCCTTCACCTCTGCCTCCTCGTGGGCAAATAAATGCCCAGAAATAACTGGCACATCTGTAGTTAACGCATGCGGCACAGCCTTCATCGGTAACATCTCCCGCGTCCGCGTTGCCTTATCGGGCTTTGAATCTAATCTTGGCTTTTCTTCTGGTGTTTTATCTTCGACCTTCACAACCGGAACCTCGACCACAACATCTTCATCAACCCCTTGAGATCCCTCGACTTCGCTCGGGATGACGGCTTCTGGAATACTATTATTCGCTACCGTCACCTTTTCCTCTCCTTTCTCCCCAAAACTCTCATCCAACTTCGTTAACAAACTTTCAATCTGTTCTTCTTTCAAATCCAATCCACCGATATTCATTGGGCGTTTCAATAAAGTTGACGTCGCCTCGCGATCTCGTTCTTTTTCAATGTACCCTTTAGAAAGATAAATAAATCGCTTCATTAAATTCTCTGGAAGCTCCAAACCAATCTTGCGGGCATATTCCAAAAGCTCATCATCAAGCCCCGGCTTTTCAATTCTAAACTCCGGATAACTAGCCACATCCCCTCCCCAAGCTTTAATCGAATCCTCCACACCTTCGATAAACGCAGTAAGAGGCAACAACCGATACCCAACAACATCAGCCGCAATCGCCTTTGCCCTCTGCTCATCCACCCCAAAAGCTTTTTCAATAAATTCAGGAACTTGTTCAACCTTAAGCTGGCCACTGATTACGGCATCTGTTAAATCCAACAACTCTTCCAAACGCTCTTGCGGAAGTTCGTGCTTAGTTGCGACTTCTTCTAACTGATCATAGACCGTGACGTCTAGAAGGTAATCGCGAACTCTAGGAAGTTGTCTAAATCCTCCGTCTTTCATGTGTTATTACATATCTCTGCGCGCAAGGTTAATTTGCCGCTGGTGTCTTAGTAGTTCTCTGTCACGACCTGCATCATTATCGTCTCTGCCTGCCTCAGCTCTCAAAGCCGTCTCATGTCGATCCAGCATTGCGCTTATTTGATCGCGTTCAGCCTGACTTTGCGCCTGATTGAATTGCGTTGCCATGCCCTTGAAGTCAACATTGCTCATAGCCTCAGTTATTGCACGCGTCACATCTGTTGCGCCACTATTCTCTGCCTCTACAAGCTGTGCGTCAAAATTCTGAATAATTGTTGGGTCATCGGACAATGCCCTTGTGATATCTCCTGCCATTTGGCCCTCTACATCGGCATTATTTTGAATATTAAATACTTGGTTTACATCAACGCCAGCCTGTACTCTTGCTTGATTAATTCTAGCCCTGTCTTGATTACTAATATCATCACGCTCTGCTTCGCCCTGAAGAGCAGCTCCAAGGCTTGCTCGAACTGCATCATCTTCAATATTGGCTAAATTCACACCCCCACGAGCCAAACCAACAGCTATCTCTTGAGCACGTACTGGATCTGCAACACTATCTGCTGTAATACCTCCAATATCCATAATTCCGGATCGCACTGCTTCTGCAATTTGGTCAGCAGATGCTTCAGCTAGATCAACTTCACCGGTAAAGCCAGTGAGCGCCGCTTGTTTCACATCTTCTTTAACACCCCTACCAGACTGAAGTTGTTGCATCATATTTTCAGTATGTTGAGTACCGTCAGGCGCGGTCCATGAACGAACAGTCTTTGCTTCAAGCGCTGCTCTAATCTCTGGATCTGCGACGTCATCAGCTGAAAGATGGCCCACTTTAAAGTCCTCGTCTGAAACAATATCGTTAATTTCTTTCTGTGCATCAAAATCTTCACCTTCCCTTTCAGCCTTACCATCAATCCATTCACGCATATTTCCCGCCTTTGTCTTTTTAAAGCTCTTCTTATCAGCATCTTCGGTTAACAGCTCATCGCTATTCTTGTCAACATGTTGCATTGAAGCCTTCATGAATTCACTATATTGATCCTCTGTCATGTCTTTCTTGAGCTTCTTTCTAAATCCACCATCTGTTACTGCATTAAGCATAATGGCCTCTTGTTCTCTTTGGCCCGAGAGTGAAGGTGGTGTGCCGCCCATAGTACCATCAGCATTAACAATGGCACCAGCACGTGCAATGCGCTCGTCCATGTCCATTCCAGCTATATTTTCTTGAGCTTTTTTACGTCCTTCAATATTTGGTCCCTCAGCGCCTCGCCTAACCTGACCACCAGCACCGATTAAACCACGCCCGGCAATACCACCTATAAATCCACCCTTGGCAGCCATCTCTTTTCCCATATCTGTTAAACCAGCCCCGAGTTGTTTTCCAATATCTGTACGTCCCATGAGTTGCTTCCCTCCTTCTTTTCCTGCCCACTTAGCTCCACGATAAGCTAGAGATGCTGGAGCCTTCACCATATTTTTCACCATCTTTTTACCAGCATCTTCAGTTATCAACTTAGATGCAACATTTCCAAGCTGCTGAGCGGCCTTGCTTGAAACTTTAAATCCGACCATTATTAAAATTAGTCCAATGGCCAAGCTAACTATCTTCTCTGACATAAAGATCTCGGCAAACAGCGTTGGGATATCTTCCGTACCTGCAAAATTCATCCCCTCACTAACTGCAATTGGGTCAGATGACGCCGCCGCCAAACCAAGCCACAAAAAGAATGTAAGCATAGGTCCCAGAGTAAGTGCTGCTGTAAACATATTCCACCACTCTTTATACCTACCACCCGCCTCACCAAAAAGCTGAGTAATTCCTCCCAAGAAAAATGCAATTGGAGAGAGAATTATCAGCACCCAAAGAACAATAATTCTATACAAATATACTATTGCTAAAATACCTATTACGGCCAATACAACTAACAGCAAGGAAAGAATCAGGCTAAGCTCTACATACATCTTAGCAAGCTCAAGATTCCCGATACCTGCCAGCTCTGTTAAGGTTTCACTATTAATTACAGTAAAATCAGTCAGTTGAAATAAATTCATGAAGTTACCAGCTGCAATATCTCGCAAAGCATTTACGAAAGTAAACATTACAACCTGCGAAACATCAATCATTATCAAGCAAATTGTACGACTAAAGTTTACAAGTACAACAGCGATGAAAAATCGTGGGAGCTGTGCCTCCCATTGCGCCTTCTGATAACCAAGAATTGTCTGCACCGCGATGACAAGCAAGACCACAATGACAAACATGTTTACTACATCGCGCACCAATGGCCAACCCAGATTAACGATCGCGCTATTGCCAAAGTTGTTATAACCCAGAATTGGGATTATTAGCGCTCCAAGAATCATCACTATTAACTTTCCGATTCCCGCCAAGACTAAACTCAGAAGATATGCCAATAACGCCAGGATTATCTGGTTTATACTCCCCGTAGCACCAATTAACAATTCATCAAAATCTGCAAAAGCAACATTTGGCAGCGTTATGGCCACCACAAAAATAAAAGCAAAAAATACAATGCTTGATCTGTGCGATTTAATCCATTGGCACAGTTGTAATGCGGTCATTTTCATTTTTTCCATACTGGAATCATTATAGCATGACGCAGATACTTTTTTGAGCATTTTTGCACACATATTAAACTACTTATTCCTCAACCGGGGGTCGGGCCGTTGATTGTAGTGTTTTGAACATTTTACTGAATATTCCACTAACAGTTGTTCGATGTAAATCCAGAAATTTTGCAATTTCAGTCATTGAATAACCTGCGCGCAAACGAGCTTGATAGATAGCCTTATTCCTATCTTCTTTCATAAACGTGCGCTCAAAAATATCACTCAGGCTTGGCCTTGCAACCATACGCTCAGCGCGAACAATTTCATTAATGCACTCAAGATTCTCATTCCATAATTCTGCAGCAAATCTTGCAGAACCTAAAATATTACCTTCTCGAGAATCTTGAAACGGTGACTTCAATCCTATACCACCGAGAACAAAACGCTGATATTCGTCCTGGGCAATATTTCTACTTTTTGAAAACATGCCTAACAAAAAATCTGAATATACAGAATCATGAATGCTATTCAGTCCTGCCGTGGACCTATAACTACTCCACTCCCAATCACCGGGATGCTTAGTGAGCTTTGCTCGAACTGGATTTATGACTATATATCGTGCAACTTCCAATAAATATGATTCCTTCTCTATAACAAATGCCTTATACCTGCCCTGGAATAGATGTCCCACCGTTCCATTGATTTTATTGTAAGTCTGAGCATATCGACCATTTAGTTCGCGCATGCTGCAAGACAAATTTGGATCTATTGTCTCTAAAAGTAGATGATAGTGATTATTCATCAAGCAATATGCGTGTAACAATAAATTGTGCTTTTTGATAATACGACGCAATAAGGATATAAAGATCTGCCGATCTGAATCGCTGGTAAAAATATCTTTTTTGCGATTGCCACGACTGGTTACATGATATAAAGCTCCAGGATATTGTATTCTTAAAGATCTAGACATAAAAACCTTAATATAAATGATAAAATGCTACAATCAACGGCCCGGCACCGGTGTAGTGCTAGCATGAACGGGCCGCGATGCGGCCCGTTAGAACACTCAAGGTTGAGTGTTATTCAAGTGTTGCGCAATCTGCGCTTGAGAGCGTTTGCACTTCCCCGCTCGAGACCTCAAAGCACAGCGCGTAAGAGCCATCTGCGTTTTCGTGACACAGATCCGAGGTGCTCGAGGTAGATGCGCAGTAGTGGTTATAAATTGCCCATTCTGACGACGTTCGCATGGTCATTCTGTACCACCCAGTGGAAAGCTCGTACCACGCCATGTCAGTCTCGCTCTCGTAGTCTGCAAGGTTGGAGCCGTTGTAGCCCCAGCCTGAATCAACTCCGACTCCGGTTGCTGCGACATCTTCGCCATCGACTGACGAATCAAATACCTCTGCAACTCGCAGGCCGATATAACCACCATCAACACGAATCCACGAAAGACCTTCACCAAGATCATCAGGAAGATCATCCACAGGATCGTCATCAGGATCATCCTGCTCATCTTGCTCGTCACCTGTGTCTTGCTGATCGTCAGGATCATCATCGAAGCCAGTGTCTCCAAGCTCTGGATCATCCGGATCGTCTTCTGGCTCATCCAATGGTTCACCAGTATCACCCTCGTCGCCATATTCACTTGTGTCCTGGGTGTCGTCAGGATAAGTGCTTCCGTCCCATGACTCCCCTCCGCAGTAAAGCAGATCCTCGTAGGTGATGCACCCGAATCCAGTGTTGCAGTCGCCCACCGACCCTTGGATTCCATGCACGGCTCCATCATCAAGCGCGATGACTTCACGGTTCCAAAACCCAAGCCCTAAGTACGTATCCCAATCCAAGATCGGGTAAGCGGCGCCCTGCATGATCACATATACGTCTGAGCTCGAAGCTTCAGTGACAAGTGTGCCCTCACGCAAAGTGGCGCTTTGCGAACTCTCGTAGTAGTAGTCGAAGAGCTCGGTGCTGGTAGAAAGATCATCATAAGTCGAGGCGGTAATTCCCCAGCTCTTGAGGATCGCTTGCCAGTAGCTCGACGACACCCGATAGCGCAGATAGTCCTCACCATCTTGAGCGCCAACAAGCAACCACACTACGCCTTCGTTGTAGACGGCAGTGATCTGCGTTTCGTCACTCAAACTCGCACCATCTGCGTAGCATGCGAGCTCGGTCTCATCGACGTACACGAGCTGGGAAAAGTCCCAGTTGTAGCTCCAAAACACGCCCTCGTCCTCAATGAGGTACTTATAGCCCTCGTTAAGAACGTACACGTCGGGCGAGTTTGGAGTCATCACCAAGGTGCCATTTGGGTGCCAAACCGGTGTCTCCATTCGAGACTGGTAGTAGTGTCCACCGGACAGGTCACAGACGAACTCGGAGGTAAGATAGGAATCGAGACCTCCGTCGCTGGAGCTGTAGGCCTCAATAACCAAGCCCTCGAGCGACACGCCGTCCCAGCCGTTGCTGGTGGCGTCACCGCTATGCCTACCGATGTGCAGGTGATCACCGGAGGAGGCACCGGTCGTGCCCTCGATAGCGATCAACTGACCTTGCGCCACCTCCTCACCGTCGCCGATGAGTGTGTCGTCCAAGTGAGCGAGAATGATGTAAGTCCCATCACCCAAATCGATATTAATGTGCACGCCAAATCCGTCATCACGGTCGGAGTCATGCACATAAGCAGTACCGCCAATGGGTGCGTAGATATAATCGTCACGATCGTTAGGTGTATCGAGATCAAGATCATAGCGAGTTGAGCTATAACCGTGTGAATACGACCCATTAACACCCTGAGTGCACAGGCTACTGTAGCCATAGGCAAAAGGCATCTGGATCGTGATCACATCTTGACCACCGCCACCAAAGCCCAGACACCCAGCGAGTAGCAGGCTTGCCATGAAGCTCATAGAGACGATCATAAACGAATAGAAAAGGTATCGGGCGCTGTGCATCTGTTCCTCACACTTGAGTGAAAGATGAGGCGTAAATCTGAAATTAGACTTCCGTCTCTGCCTGCATAGGAGTTGTGCCCAGACAGAGACGACCCTTTGGTGCGCGGACGCTTGAGGACGCGAGTTTCATGCGCCCGCTTGCCAAAGATATGGGTCTGTCGCAGAACAAACTTTTGAGGTCATTTTTTCAAAACGTTAGCGAAGTGCCTGCGAGAAAATACTGTAATAGTGGCGCTATTGCTGTATTTTCTCGTAGGTGCTGCAGCAACGCTTTTGGATAAATGAACCAAATGGTTGTTTTGTGACAGACCCACAAATAGAAGTTGTACGGACATGCGCGCCTCCCACTCCCCTTAAAGAAGCGCGTGTTTGATTATTACGCATCGTGGCCACAGCATCGTTTATCAATATGCACAGTTCTCTCTTCTAATACACATTGACTTACGGGTGATGCAGTCGCAATACGTCTGTCAGACCAAGCCTCGAGACTCGATTTGAATTGCGTGCTTCGCAAATTGCAAAGCTCTGAACGTTCTATGTCTATTGCACTATCTATTGGGGCTCTACGCAATAGCCAAAACAACCCAAAACACCAAAAACGTGTTGAAGCCCTTCAACACGTTCTAAAATCTATGCGAACCTTACAACCAAATCCTGTCTCGTCGACTTCAACACTCAATGGGGATAATTTCAAAATGTGGTCAACATAGTACCTCCACTAGCAACGCAATAGTTTATTTAAGCCTTTCTGCAACATGCAATCAAACTCATCATAAAATTTATTTAGTTGCTACCAAATTCTATATTCTGTCTCTCTACGATAGAATTGACTTTGCAAAAATTCTCATACGCAGTCCAATAATTGCAATCTAATCTCTCTGCATATATTAAATCTAAATGCTCCAATAATTCTTCTACTTTTTGAGACGTACCTCTAATTCTAAGAATATTGGCAAAAGGTAACATTTCAAAAATAACATTCAAATCATTGCCGTATGATTCATTCATCCAGGCTTGCTGAAAAAATTCCAATACTCTTTGATTGCTAAAATCTGACATAGATAATGCCTCCCGTATTTTTTTTATATCACCAAACTGCACCACGTAGCTACAGCAACCGTTCCTCTCATCAATAGAGTTCATTGAATCAACATCAACCTGCATAGAACTGGTACGATTGTTCTTATCTGTTTTCAATATAACCCTTGTTGAATCACCGTCACTAAATAACCGCTCCTCTCTTTTCGAAACCAAATCCTGTATCTCCCACCCCAGTGATAAAAGTTTCATTTGAATTTCACGCTTTTGCTCAATCAGAACTTTAGTTTCTATTCCATCCAACAGTCTTCTACTCATAAACTATTTTCATTAAATGATGTAAGAAGTACTATCTTCTATGTCAGCATCTGCGAATGCCTTTTTTCTATTTTTACACGCCGGAAAACATTCCCCGCAGTGTTCTTTGCTGGCCTTATAACAACTCCTGGTTTTCTCCAGTGGAATATCATTTTCATAAGCCCATTTAACCAATCTTGCTTTACCGAAATAATTACCTAATTCTTTTTCAATGGGTAAAGAGATGAACTGCCAATTATAGTCTGCGGTAATCTGACACATCAGTAGATTCGCAACCCTGACAGCTGTTAATGAAGAATGCAAAACTGGGTCATCGGCTGTATGAACAGAAAATACGGTCTTAGGATATACACCCTTGCTTTGCAGGGCATAAGCATATTCCATGCATGTTAATGCAATAGTTGAATTTCTCGATGGGTACGCCACATTCCTCCTCATCTCTACGTTGTCAGGTAGGGCCCTTGTGCTATTCAACATTTCCTTATATCCATCTGGTGGTGATGCTAACTCTACCTCAATATAGTCATTATAATATTTGGGAAATCTTTTATTATAATAATTATTGAAAAAGTCTACCGACTTCTTCTCCCAAACATAATTAGTCTGTCCTCTATTTATGAATATTGGATATACCTTTAGCTTAAATTCTTGCATGAGAATGGCTAAATTAGCTATCGTATCCATTCCACCGGAAACAGATGCCACCACAACACTGCCTTCTTTTGGAATATGAGCTATATGAGGCCTACGTTTTTTAAATATCTTCTCGACATCCTCCAAAACGGAAAGGTCCTCCAGTTTATTGTTTTCTATATTACCCGCGGTGTCTGTATTTATAATTTTAGTCTTCATATCTCTGACCTAACTTTGGCTACAACTGCTTTGGCACCTTCTAAGCACTCACCATACACATGAGCATCTGTAATGAAGCCATCAATGGCATTTATTTCAATCTTCTTATCCAGACTCGTCATTAATTGCCCGCAAACCTCCTGAGCTAAAGCAACTATGGCAATAATATTTCCATTTGCCTTTTGAAAAGCATCTATCGACCTCGCGGTAAAATTAACATTCATTTTCAATCCATCTTTATCCTCAAGCAATCTAAACTGAACCGTCGTTATGCAAGGTAAATAATCGTCAAATGGGGTATCGAGAACTGCCTTATAATCATCCCAGTGTATAAAACTTATTATAGCTTTTTTGCTCTCAGGAATGTTGCTCAACCTCTTGACCACGAACTCTATCATTCTCCCCTCCTTAATCCTGGCATTGTAACTTTTTGCACCAGGGCTAAAGCTGGGAACAACGTCAAAGTCATACATTTCATCACCCTTCAATGTAAGATGCAAAATCGCATCAATGTTTTCCTTATCTCCATATTTTTCAATAATTTTATCTGGCAATGAAACATCGCTAATTCTCAATCTAACATTTTGCAGTGCCAACCTTCCCCTATCTTCATCTAAAGATTTTTTTCCGTGCTCCAAAATTGCATCGACTAAATCCACCCATGCCTCACCAATTGTGGATGCGTCTATGTTAATACCGAATGGACTTATATCTTTATACATATAGATTATTTTTTCTTAAGACTATTCACCTCAACGGAAAAGCATTATGGAGGCATGTTTTGATAAATATCAATTCATGCCTCACGAGATTTCACGCAATACCTTTCAATTAGATGTACCAACTCACCGATTGCGTCATCATCTTGCGTATTGCGGACAATATAGAAGGGCACACCCAACCTTTGAGAATAGTTCTTAGCGGCCTCTTCCTCAATTTCGGCATGCTCGCGAATCTGAGCGATGTCCAAGGGCCTGTCCTTTCCAGTATTCCGCCGCCTCTCTAACACAATATTCTCTGGAGCTACCAGCAGCACAATGGCCGCGACATGCTTGGCAGCTCGAAGATCGAAAACAGCCTCATATCCGCTTGATGAATGCACGCTATAGTGTGCATCTCTAACTCCTACTCTAGCATTTTGTAGTCGCAGGAACATCTGCACCCTAGCACTGGCTCGGCGACTCGAATCTACGTATGGAATTTCCTCTGTAGAAATATCTAACAGCTGAGCTAGGATCTCGGACCCCTTCAAAATCGGTAACGATGGGTCTACAATATCCACAGCTCTCCTGATCACAAATGTCTTCCCAACTCCGTGAATTCCACCAACCATCAACACACTCATCTTGCACCCTCCTTGAACATTGGGTTTTTCTATAAAGTACGTTGCGACACAAAAACTGATAAATGCAGACTCTGAAGAGCTTACAAGACCATTTAATGCAATCACCATTCAACGCACATCACAGACGATACACGTTAGCAGCTGGCTACATCAATCACATGGAACAAGAAAGCTTCAAAAGCGAGTCGCCTATGATTTTTAAAATCATTGCTCTTAACTAAATTGAACAAATAGTTATTATATTCAGGCAAATAAAAAGTGCTATCAATTGGTGATACAGTATCAACAGGTATTTTATCATCAAACGAAATGACCCCATCAATTTTTCCATTGAAAAAATCTACCTTTCCGAACCTATAAAAACCAAGTGTTGCCACAGCTGAGATTTTATCACCTTCCTCAAATAGTCGACTCCAACCATCTACCCCCAAAGTATTATTTGTAAATTTTGCATATGCGCCTGGAAAATTTGGATACCTATCTGTATAAAAACTTACGTCATCTACCAAAAAAGGCCCTGAAACCACTTTAGATACAGCGTCTACCTTACTTAATATAATCTCCTGGCTGTCTATAGACTGTATTTCAGGAATATCAATATCAAGTTTTGATACAGAAATATTAGCATGTTCACTACCAAGATACCTACCGTATTCCTCTATTTTCTTTGAACTACCTGTGACTATCATGATCTCTTCCATACAAACATTTTGCAATTTACATCAGATATTAAGTGCGCATTTATTTTGTCAAATATGGTCTTTATTGTCAAAATTAAGTCTTTTTACAGCGAATATTGTAAAACGCTGATACCCCGCCGACCACGAATCGGTCAGCGGGGTAAGTACTGGGTCACGCGCTAGAGCTCGATGGGATCGAGGCGATTACGCACGACCTGCTGATGGATCAGGCTAGGGAGCGCAATGCCCTCAACGACGACGTTGACTGCAGCGCACTGCTCCATGCTTTCCATCTCACACTGATCGAAGAGACTGATGGCCTCCTTTCCGAATCGAGCCGCCTCTTGGTCGTTACCTGCATTCTTGTGCAGCATGGCCAGAACGTAGGCGAACTCCGCAGCCTCCCGGGGATTGGATCCCCTCAAGGCAGCCAGCTTCTCTTCCACGGCGTTGAAGTCACTCATGATCCGATCTCCTTCTTGGTCGGGTGTTGACTGGACTTTCCTTGGACGAAATGAATGAACTCATCCGCCCTTTCCCACTCGCAAACTTCTGATGGCGCGAACCAATTCGCTATCTCGTGTCTTGCCTCGTCTACGGTACCGGAGGCGTGGACCACGTTCTTGCAGGCACTGCCAACCAAGTTTGCCAAATCTGGCGAATTGATGGAGAAATCTCCTCGAATCGTACCGGGTGCAGCCTTGTAGGGCAACGTGTTCCCTACCATCTTTCGAACTGTGGCGACAACATGGACCCCTTCAAGTACCACTGCAACAACAGGTCCGAGTGAAAGGTAGTTGAAGTTCCAACCCTTGATTCTCTGACCGATCACCGCGGGATCATTGGTGCCCAACACCTCCATCGGATCGATACCTTGCTCGCTGTATGCGGCCAGAGTCTTCTCCCCCATACCGCGGATCCAATCTTCCGAACCGGCAAAATGACCATCAAGCTGCTCCTGACTTGGAATCAGCATCTTGCAAGCTGCGATCTTCATACCAACTCTTTCGAAGCGCTGGCAAATGACCCCGACCAAAGCCCGCTTGACGGCATCTGGCTTGATCAAAACCAATGTACGCTCGCTCATCATCTCTTGAATGGACTGTTGCATCTTGTCGCTCCCATTAGGCATTAGGTGCTCAGAATGAACCCCTTATGGCGATGTTAGTATAAAAACGCATCAATAGCAAGAAATACCAGACATACATACCTGATATTAACTTGGAACAATCTTCAAATCTCTCAGCTAAAATGCAGCAAAAATGACTGCAATTAGATTATCAAAACTGCAACATTCTACTAAACATTACAATTTGTCATAATTTTTTATTAAAAAGTCCGTCAATAACGTCCATCGCTCAACATTCCAAACATCTCGCCTCTCTTCATTGGACAGTTGAACTAAACTCTTGTCCATACCATCTGGAATAAATAATTGATCAACTGTATATCCATCTTCCTTGGCGGGACTAGTAGATAATTTACCAATAGTATCAGAACTAAAAACCTCCTCCATATCTCCAAAAACAAACGCTAAGGCATCCATAAAAACAGCGGTTCTATTTAGCTTGCCGTCCATCATTCGCAAAAGATCGTTTTGGTTGAACCACGAATTCATATACTTAACAAAAGGGCCAGGAAAACCATTCAAAGCTTCGATTTGCAATCCAGCGTCAGCTGTTATCAATGGCTTACCGATTTTTTCAAATGCCCAACGTGCTGAACTAGTAGCTATAGTACCTATAGAATCGGACTGAATTTCTGGCGGTGAAATATCATGCTGGATTAAATTAAAGTAATTTCCAGCATCGCAATTTTTAAAAAAGTTTTCAGCAACCTCAAACTTATGCTTATTCCCTGTTATAAAATATAAGTCTTTTTTTTGCATAAATACATTATTATAAATTAAATATCATTTCTATATTTTATAAGCTATCGGATCCTGGATGCCAACTCCGGCAAAAGCCCTCAGACGACAAAGACATTCTGGGCACTTAGCACACGCCAATTCATCTCCCCGCGTGCATGTACGTGTATGTTCTAGTGGTAAGTCATGTTCAACAGCATACCTTATCATGTCCTCTTTGGTTAGCTCGCCCCACAAGGTAGGTTCAAGTAAAGGGGAAGAAATTTGCCACCCCCAGTCTCCACCATCAACACAAGCCATCAATGTCAAGGATCTTAGTGATAGTAAACTCGAGTGAGGAAAAGTATCGTCAGGCGATGTTGCGGTAAATACATGCTTTATTTGTGAATCCACGGATGACGATAAACTTACAGCATACTGAACACCAATGCTTTGTATTACCGCATTTCTCATTGGATGGCCTATTGTATTTAATCTATGCTCGCCTATATTCAACTTAAACTCTTTAGGTGGGATATTCATCTGCACAACCTCCATTGAATGGAATAATTTTGGATATCTTTCTTGATAAATCTCACAATATTTTTCGCAACATTGTTTCTCAAATTTTCCTGCTCTTGCACCTCTCTCTATATATAAAGGATATATCTCGCAACCATACTCACCAAGCAGCCTATCCATTATCAACATTGAATCCAAACCACCAGAAATTAAAAAAACTACCGGACATCCGTGTTCTAAACTGAATGTAAAACCCCTTCTTTCCTTTAAAGCGTTCTCGATATTATTTAGAATTTTCGGATCTTCATCACGATTAGATAGGATATTCGCTGGATATTCCATAACTATAAATATATTATTATGTGTTCTCATTATATAAACTATAAGCGTCCCGCAGATACAATCTACGGAACGCTGAGCGTAGGACCCTAAGAATGGGCAAATTCGAAAGTGCTACGATGACACAACGAAGTGTCTATCAAACGCCTAGATGTGCCTTTAATTTCCACCACCCTGACTCATCCCACACACTAAGCAGGTCGTCTGCTTGCAAAGATGACAATGGCACATCAAAACCGTCTGGTATAAAGATGCTATCCACGCCTCTTCCGGAAGCATCCCTGACTGCAGGGTCTACATGTCCGTGCGTCGTGCAATGAAACGCATAACTCTCACCCTTTGCGTTCACATACACTCTAACATCATCATAGAATGCTTCTACTCGCTGGTCTTGCTCCAACATAAGTAGAATCTGCTTAGCTGTGAGCCACCTGTTTACGAACTTTACAAATGGGCCAGGGAAACCGTTCAATGCCGGAATGTGGAATGAGCTATCAGAGACGATGCAACTGACTCCACATACACGGTATGCATCACTTGCCTTCCTTAAGGCCACGTCCACAGAGCTCTCGGCTTGTATTTCACTCAAGCTCACCTGTGAGGCCTGTTCAAGTTCAATGCTATCGCTCAAGCCCGTCTTTTCAAAAATATGACGAGCAACCTGGAATTTCAACTCATTTGAAGTGACATAGAGGACAGTACGCTTCATGACATCTCCCTCGGGGAAATTATTTGGGGTCGATGAAACTATAGCAAATATGTCTCACATGGCCAATTCGCAACAGTGAGTCATGATCGCAATTCAAAATAGAATCTGGTAATTTTCACAGATCAAGCATGGGGGGTGGTGGGTTGTCAACACTGTTTCCACTGTTTTATCCACAGGGGGTGGCGATGGGGTAGTGAGTTTTTGCGCATCGAATGAGTGAAAAACCGCGTGAGTTGGCGGTTTTTTGGTTTGGTTGGGGGAAGACTGGTTTTGCTGTGTGAGATGTGATTTTTCTTGACACATTGACTTTTATACCAAAATACGCTATGGTTAGTGTAGATCATAGTCCTTTACAGCTCTTGTGTGTGCCACATCCCGTGAGTACGCACCGCAGGCCTGGCGAAAGCCAAGCTACCCAACCCCCGTGCCTGGAGGCATATCATGACCCGCATCAACGCGATCCTGACTGCTCTCTTCCTGGCCCTCTTCGTTGGGGCCTGCGAGAGCAACATCGACAACACCGACGACACCGGTACCCCGGTCGAGAGCATGACCATCATGATCGACGCCATGCTCGGCAACGACGTGATCGACGGCCTGGACTACACAATCGAGGACACCGCCGAAGTCATCGCCGAAGGCGTGACCGGTGAGCCCCTGAGCGTGAAGCTGCGCAACGAAGCGCGCATCCAGCTCGGCGCACTCGAGAACGACCTGACCGCTGACGGCTACCGGATCGTCACCGTGGACGGCATCGACTACGTGAACCGAAAGGCCACGATCGACACCGACACCTCGGAGAACCCGGTCACCGTGAGCCTCATCTCGTACTTCGTGAGCGGAGATGCCGTGTGCACCATGTATAACGGTGACACCGTGATGTACGAATACAACGAGGGTTCGGTCGAGACCGAACAGGGCTACATCCTGCGCCTGGACGAACACCTGGGCAACGGCTCGTGGCTCGAGTTCGACGGCACCTCCTTCGAGATCAAGGGCGATAAGGAAGACATGCCCTTCGTGGACATGGAAGTTGGAAACGACTACCTCGCCTACGCCATGGTCGACGAAGCCTTCGACGTTCGTCACGACTTTGTCTGCGAGTTCTAGCCTCAACTAGCTCGCAATAGACTCCCCGCCACCCTCTGGGCCGGCGGGGCTTAATGCATCTAAAAGAACCCTCTTGCGAGGGTTCTCATGTTTATTGAACTATCTTTATAGCCACCCCTTACCCCTCCTTAAAAAGTAGGGGGATCCTGATCAGTCTCTCCCACTCTTCAAGGAGAAGGAAACTGAAGGAGGTTATAATGTTATTCTTCGACTGTGATTATTCCATTATAATAAACCCATGGGTCAACAGTGGTATACCCTTCTAATTCTGGATATAAGGTGTAACTGCATTCACTCTGCGGATCTGGTGAGCTCAAATCTCCGACTGCGTCAAAACATTCATTATCACCATCGTCTCCATTTAATGCGGTGCCATCAGGACACGTTCCTGTACACCAGCCCCAGTTGTCTCGGATGTGGACGCGTGGTTGGTAGACGCAGGACTCGAAGTCGTAAGTACATGGGCTCACTGCGAGATTACCGTCTTCGTCAGGATCGCACTCGGTGAGCAATTCTGCGCCGGAGCATCTGTATGAGTGTTGGTAGGTGAAGTAGTTGGGGTCGCACGAGTCTGCTGTCATTCCCCATTCATCGTCTGTACCACAAATTGAATCTGTCTCAGATCCCTCAACAAGACCACGATGATTTTGGTAATAGTTATCTGGTTCTGCTGAACCTGACTCGTCGCCATCTCCCCACTCTACGATTACACGCCTAATTGGCAGTTGCTCCGTATAAGCTGCAGCAAAGAATTTTACTGTAGCGCGGAAGAAACCTTCATCACTTTCAAAGTCACCAGTGTTCTGAGCATTTAAAGTAATCGCATTTTCCGCTCCCTCTTCACAATACCTTGACCCACAATTCTCCATATCCACTGCCCAAACTGTCGGTGGTACACCAGATGATCGAACATCGTCATGAACATCGTAAAGACTTGCATCTCCTTCAACGTATTCTCCAATAGTTCCATCAGAATCATGAACTAAGTTTATACTTGGTACCCAATGGAACACATTCAAAACTTTCGCAAAAACATTGTTCAGGCTACCAACCAAGGAATCAATCCCTGAACCGTACGAAATAGTTGAATTTTCTGGGGACAACGTTGGTGTGTAACCTAATTCCATTGTAAAGCCTGTGAAAGGTAACGCGCCTGGCTCGTCAAAGGAAATTCCGTACGTATAATCTATATAACCTGCATCACAAGCACCATCATACCCAACGTCTGGCGTTATCATAGTTTCAAATCCAACAGGCCTACTGCACGCTGGAACTTGCGCTACATCCTGGCCTAACGACGCGGGACTTAAGCTAGATCCAAATGGTAAGTTAGGAGTTTCTGGAGTGTACTCAAGTGTAGGAATTGAATATTCTTCATCTCCAAGCACCCTATCTGTCCACGCATAATTATCACCGACTCCATCTGATGTCTGCAAAAGCACCGAACACGCTGGATAAGTATAAGAAGACAAGTAAAGATTGTAGTATCCATTACCGAGCGCCTCATCAGAAGAGCAGCTAGTACCGCTACAAGCACCGACATGTTTGTAGGTTAAGTCATAGAACTCAGATGATCCAAACTCGACTGCATTAACAACACAGTCACTTACATATTCCACCATGTCATCAAAGTCGCTATACGCATCGATTGTATAAACTCTATTTGAATATTCATATCTAGTACCGTAGTAGCTGCTACTGGTATCCATAATGAAACCGGTATAATCAGCGCTTTCTGCCCATTCCATATTTATACCACTGTTTGCCTCCACAGAGTCTGGATCACACATCTTTGTCTCATCTTCCTTTTCATGCGCATTATAAGGCACACATACGTACGGGCAATCATTATTATTAACCGTACATGACTCTGCATAGTTATTATCTCCGCTGACAGGGCTTGCCTCACATGCACCCATAATCGCATAGTAGCCATCTGGACATGCGGCGTTATCGACACAATTATGCACATCGCAAGCTTCGTACTCGTGTGTTTCAGCACAGGCCACAGCTTCATAGCCATATGAACTTGTGCTCTCATCTACACTTTCTGACGATCCACTTGTATAGAAGTCTGTAAAAATATCAACATCGCCACAGTAATAACTATCACCTGAATATCCAGCGCTTGTGAACTTTGCGTACAAATCGGTAGATCCGGAAAGTTGATCAATTGGCAGCCATGTTAAACACGCACCAGTGTACTGGTCTCCTTCAATATTTAATCCTGTGTCACGCTCCAGGCAATATCCACTTAGTCCATAAACTGTATTTTCTTCAGTTATTCGATCACAAGTCGCAGAACCTTCAGCTGTAGTAGTAACACTAGATGTCTGACAGTCTGCATCTTCAATACAGACCGCACCAGCAACAGCACTTCCAGCCGAACAAATTCCAAGTATTCCTGTTGAACCTAGGCTATAGGCGTCCACCAAACTCGTCTCCGGTGACGCATAGACTGACTGACCATTACTATTTGATAACTTAGTGTAAGAACACACGCAATCTTCTCCAGGCAAACAAGTTTCAACATTTTCAAATCCAGCTAAGAACGACCGCGGAGCAAAGCTACCGACCCTGTCGATTGTAGATAAAATGAAACTTGACGTATCGGATGTCTGACCTAGATCAGTATCGGAAACATAGTTCCATTCACTAATTACATTCTCACCAAATGGGCTATCGCCCTCAGGGTAAGCTCGACAAGACTGACCTTCATACATGTTTTGTTCAAACGGCTCACCGTCCATCGCAAGGAAACAGGCACCGCCATAACAACTTCCTTCTTTATAGGCCACTGATGTATAGCAGACTCCACTTCCACAAGCTAAGGTGTCTAAATCACAATAACCGGTATTTTCAGCACAAACCCCAGAGAAACACTCTTCATTAACGCCACAGTCAGCATCTTTACTGCAAGTTGTTGCACCAATCGCGTAACAAACACCCGGTGTACAGACCGAATCTGCACCTACGCAATCGTTAGTACTAGTACACGCAGAACCATCTTCTGAACAATATCCAACTGCACAATCCTCCGCATACTCTTGCGTACAAGATCCAGCGATGTATCCAACTCTATAGTCGGCATCATCCTCTGCTACGCAAAGTCTATTCGCGGACTCTCTATCCCCAGACATTGACCCGCAATCAACATCAAAGTCACATGCCTCGGCGTGATATGTGTCATATGCGGTATCTCCAGGTTGATATTCATTACCCATGTCGCAATATCCAGCCGGCGGCGCAATATCTATTTGATCAAGGTGTTGAATTGGTAATACATTTGGCACAGAATATCCAGAGTATTCTTCTCCATACCAAGTCACGTCACGCGAAACGTACCTACCAATATCAAGAACGACTGCTGGATCCTCTGGATCCCATTCACTGCAGAATGACGGGTGACCTTCGGCTGAATACTCAGTACACAAATCCACTCCGTCACAAATTGTGCGGTATTTACCAGTGTCTTGGTCCCAAATTGAATATGAACTTGAACAGCTCAACCACTCTGCACACACACGATCCTGATTAACACTAATCACACGGTTAGTGTCATTTTCAAGCCGTGGCATTGGGTCTTCACTAGTTACAGTCCCAAGGGTTGTATAATATGTTGTTGAAATAATGTCGGCGCAGTGTCCAGATACAATATCTCCGGTGGTGCTATCATAATTTGGGCAATCGTCATCTAGGAAACATGACTGACCTACCGTATAGCTATCTGAAATTCCTGATGTAGACCCCGTTAATGCTCTGTTTGAATACAAACATCTGCTAATGCACGGATCGTAAGTTGTCGCACCATCTGGCAAAGTAATCTCGGAAGTGCTATCGCTAGTACAATCAATCGGATCAACTAGCACGAATGGTTCTTCACCTAAAATCTCGTCTGCATGGGTACTCACAACATATGTGGCACTAGCATTGTAATCAAATCCAGCTTCACCGCTGTCATAGAACAAAGTACAACCTTCTTTTTGAGAAACCTGACCATTACATCTTTGTGATGAAAGCAAGTTGCTGTCATCGATCTGATCGTCGTCTATGTAGTAATACATTTCCCCGTCGGAATAACCATAAAACTCATTATCATCAACGTCGAGCGGATCTTCAAATGCGCTACAACCATCATACTCAGCTGAACAATGTCCGACTGATCCGTCATAGGCAAGGTCTCCGTTTCGCCATATTCCACTCTCTGTTCCGCCAACCAAGTATGCGCCATCGGTAATATTACATTCACCCAAACCGTCAACTGCACACTGCGCGTCGTTAGTGCACGCTGTTATTCCATCTCCGGTACACGCTCCTTCTCCGTAACAGAACTCGCTAGTACCTTCGCGGAACCAACCTGTGTAACTTGTACCGTCGATTGAAACGTCGGTCTTATACTCACACTCAAGTCCGATTGGATCCTTAAAGTACCAAGTACCTTCGCGCGTTGACTCAAATTCCTTACAGAAAAGCTCTTCGTTGCTACACAGAATATCTGTGTAAACATCTGGATCGTTAATGTAATAAACACTCATCCAATCATCTACCAGCGAATGATCACCGCTAAACGTTGGCTGTCCAAGCTCACTGCATCCGGCCACGTCAGATGATGAACACTCTAAGTCCTCATCATAAATTAGGTAGATGTCAGAATCTGCCTTCGTGAATGTTGCGTCTGGTCCGTAATTCAAGTGATAAAGCTCTGGGTAATTTGAAATGTCAGAGATCTCAGCTTGCGGAATAAACCACTCATCAAAGTCGAATAAACAATGATCTTCACCAGCAATGATAGTACACAGCAACGGACTAGTTGTATCAAATTCTGTTCTACTGTTTTGTGTGTAAACATAGCACCCGGTGCTTTCAGTAGCTTGATCGGCGACACCATTGCTCTCAAAGTCGGCGTTATAACAAGTTGCGTTGTAAACTGCCGCATAATTTGAATCTGACTGCTCTGTTGTGTAGTAACTCTTACAACCAACAGCGTCTCCGTCACATAAATTCCTAAACGACTTTAAGTACCAAGTATCGCTTTCCTGATCGGTATACTCTTGGCAACCAAGATGGAATTGCGCGGACGTTGCCCCCTCCCATGACTGATCGCAAGTCGCTGGAGTGCTCCATGAATCCTTAATCAAGGTCAGTTCATCCTCACCTTCTCGCAGTACAATGTTATCAACGTAAAAGTCAGCGGTAGAGCTCGGAACGAATGCAAGCACAGTTCCGTCTCCAAATGCCGCGTAATCTGCCTCATTCATGTCAAACGGACCAACTGAGTAATAAGTCCACTCAGTTGAAAGTTCGACACTTGGCACCACACCATCAACATAAGTATCGATGCTCACACCACTTGTATTGGCGTCCATATCAAATCCAACATCTAGGTCAGTTTCTCCCTTAGCCCAGAATGTTAGTGTATAAGTTTTATCAGTAAATAACTCACCTTCGAGCGTTCCACAAAGCTGATCTCCATAATCAACTGTACAACTTCCGCCCAACACTCCAGTGCTCGACGCACAGCCGTCCTCTGTCGCGCAAGCTGAACCTTCGTCATATAAATGACTCCAAACGATCTGTCCTTCTGATTTTAGTGAGTGTCCATCTACTGCCACTGATTCATTGGAAAGTGTCACCGTTGTAGCACTATCCGCGCCCCAGTTAACAAGTGTGCCCTCCTCAAACAAATCTTGCAGTACCAGCCTACTGTTAGCGCTTCTTCCACCAGTGTATGCTCGGCAACCGTTGTTTGATTCGGAACACTCAGTGCTCTCTTGAGCATATCCGTAGAACCGGCAAATCTCAGCACTTGAGTCAAAGTAACCCTGAGCAGTCGTACACGCACTTGTCCATTCTGCTGCGCTATCCCCCACCAACTCAGTAAGTCGATAAGACACGCATGCGTCATTAACTGTTACAGTTTCGCTCCACAGTCGATAATGCAGCCCTCCATAGGTATCATAGAACTCGCGGCAACCTGGGCTGTAAATAATATCTGAATGTTCATCGCAAAGACCATAATCTCCATCGATGGCTAAATCTTCATCAGCGTCATCATTACAAGTAATCCCATCAGCGTCCGTTGACCAATTAGTACATGGCGCCGAACCTGGTCGAACATCAATCTCATCGCTCTCTTGATATGAATAGTCATGATAAGAACCACTATCGAGATCGGACTCCAAAAGTCGCCAAGTTCTTAGCTGGTAACCCTCTTCGTCTGACCCTTCCCAAGTGTAGAATGTGGAAGCGTTGTCACCAGCCACATTAGTACGTGCCTGATCTTCAGTAACACAAGCTCGAAGATCTGTGTAATGCTCGCGAGCTTCAGTGTCCAGATTGGTAAATTCAGTACATCCAACTGCACTTTCATTACATGTGTCTGCAGTTGAAGGAATTAAGTAAATTGGAAAATCGCCATAAGGCTCGTATTGCGTTGCCTCTTGGCGGAATGTGTCGTATCCGTCGCATGTGCTTGGACACTGGTCGACCAAGCTCACTACCGCAGTCACGCTTGGATCACCATTAACTGGCGTGTACGACCCGCACCCTGCTTCGAGCTCAGAACAAACTCCTGCGTAATTAGCGCACTCGTCAGCATCATCACTTGCACCAGTGCAACCCAAGTAGTCAGGCGCCACCTTCATGTATAAAGAAGTTGGGTCCTCATTGTACTCCCCAGCATAGATATCTGCTTCAAAGTCCTGCTCCAGCATAATGTCATCGATGATAACGCTTCCTACGCTTCCACTAATCTCAATCTTTGCGTATATATCTAAAGTCCTGTCAGCTAGAGTTGGAGAAGTGAATACACATTCTGTTCGAATATAGCTGTCACTTTTTGGATCGAGTAACATCTCGATTGTGTCTGTTGAAGTTCCAACTGCACAACTTGTCAGACAATCATCAGATGAACATGATCCATCTATACTTTGGCTGGACATGTCCAATGCATTACCATCTTCATCTGCAAAAGTCATGGTTATATATCCGTAATCAGCAGTTGGATCTGTCGCCTTAACATAGACCGAAATTGCGTGATAACGCGATTGATTCAACACTAGTCCGTACTTAGTCACCAAACCTGATGCTACATCAATAGCATCGGCGCCAGATCGCTGCATTGTACTATCAGTGCTATAAGTCGCACCATTTATAAGCCAGCTGTCTGGGGTGCCATCTTCGTCAAGATCACTCTCAAAGCTGGAATTAGAAATCATGTTGAGCGACGTATCTGAATCACGCTCGTACAAATGTTCGCACCCTGCGTCATCAACATCACACTCCTCTACGTTGGAATTGAAGTACAATCTATTTTGATAAGCATCAGGCTCCAAATCACTAACTGCTAAGTCATCAATTTCTGGCCACTCATACACTCCAGCGACAACTTCTTTTTGAGTCGCGTTCCACATGCAACCAATATTTGATGAATCGCAATTACCGTAATCTAATGTATTTGTTAAAAAGTCTACTGATCCGCCTTCCCCGTTTTCAAAGGACATACAGCTTGCATAGTGCTCTGGGCACTCCTGTCCGCGGAACTTCCATGTATTTTGCTCACGTACGCAGTAGCCATATCCTCCATCACAGTTTCCGTCGCCATCTTCTGAAACACAACTTTGAATATCAACACACTCTTGTGCACGTTGATCTGTTCCAAAGCCAGACAAAACTTGACCATAGGCCAAGGTGCGACACTGCGTTTCTGGGAACTTTAGAACCCAGTTTGGATCGATTAAGTGACACCAGGGGTTCTCACTATCAAGCTCACCATCACTATTACAAGTATAGAACCCGTCTACCACTTCTTGAAGTGTAACAGGATCCGTATCTGAGTTATGGTCAGACTCAGCCGCTAACTCCCAACCAATTGAAATTATTCTTGCCTTACGAAGCTTTACCAAATTGCTGTGGCAAAATCCATATGTGTAACATTTTGTATCTTGATTCCTGGCGGTGTCGGCTGACGGAATCAGCGGCCAAGTACCATCTACATAACCCTCGTCAATCGCATCCTGCAGGTTCAAACTTGATCCAGCGCGCGAAAGCGCGATTGCCGACACAAATGAAGAATCAATTGCACAGTTGTAAATACTAGTCGATGTTCCCCTAGAGAACGTCGGGCAAGTAGAAAGCTCCGAGAGCATGCTGTAATCTGTAATCTCCAAAGGCTTAAACGATGTCAGGCTCTTAAACACTGACTGAATTCTTGATCGTGAATACTCAATTGAGCTATTAACATCAAATGGATTGGAATCATCAAAAACAACATCCTCAAACAAACCTCCCTGCACCTTATTCATCAGTTCTGAGAAAAGTGTGTTTGTGAAAATTGTTCCAGCGTTAATTCCGATAGCCATCAAAGTATCTGTATTTGCCATCAGCGACGTGCTCAAATCAAAAGGCAATGACTTCTGCAATGCGATTGATTGCTCCAATTCATCCTTTACAAGTGACGCTGGTGTGAAAATTTGATGAGTTATGTAATCTGTAACCGCTCTAAACCCATTGTTGGCCAACAACTGTTGCTCCTCACTTTGAGCCTGATTATAGGTTTCACTAAGCGCATACATGTGCAACTGTGTGATTGCGCCAAATTCGTTTACATCCGGGTCAAAGGCCTCAACTGCAACAGAAAGAACCATCGCAGTCTTCTCCTCTGGTTCGAGATCACTTGAATCAAGTGATGCCAAATATGCAGTCCAGTTATTCTTAATATCTGGGTAATCAAAATTCACCTCAGGTGCTATTGCGTAAGATTTAATTCCATTTCGCACGGCCTGTAAAACTTCAGGGTCAGTCGGTAAATAAACATTTAAAGTAACAAATAACCCGCCTTCAAGATTATCAATAACTACTTCGTTATAAATTTCAGACAATACACGTGCACCTGCAAATTTAAAGTAATCCTCTGGTGGTATGGAATTAAACAATGGGCTTTCAGCGTTTCCACCTGAAGCAATCCACACCGCGGAGTTGTACGAAAGCTCATTCGCCATCATGGACAAGAGATTAACCATCTCGGCAGATAGCGACGTTGTCAAAGCTTGTTTAAGCTTATCAGCCACAACTTCTAAAACCTCTTTAATACTTCTATCAGTCTGTGCGGTAATATCCACTACTGGCAAATTAGCGTGTGCAATCGGCAAAATAGATGAAGCCGAGCTACTTATATTAAAAAGCAAAAAAATTGCTACAAAAACATGTACAATCCTGCGAAGGGTTTTTCTTCGGTTCATAGTCACCATTTATTGGTCATTTACTCTAAAAGTTGAAAATCTTCACTAGCTTGCACCTCCTCCATTACCTCCAAAAGAAGGGCTTGCAATTCCTCGTCCGCGATCTCGGCTACGACTTCAGGATCAGCGCCCGCTGTAATAAGCAATTCTCTGATCTCACTTGCTGTTAAACTCTCGATAGCCTCTTGCACATCTGTTAGTGACGTATCGGGAACAGATGTCACTTCATTAGGCAATACGTCCTCAAAGAACTCTGTGTCTGATAACTCTGTGAAACCAGAACAATTCTCTCCAGCCGCGCAATTCAAATCAGTACCTGCCAAAACTTCTGTATTATCATTGTAACCATCACCGTCCGTATCCATTAAGTATGGTGACGATCCGTAAATATACAGCTCATCATAATCCGTCAGAGTATCCCCGTCTGTATCATTGACCTGCTGCTCCATCATCTCAAGCATGTCTTCTTGATTTTGAGTAAAGACATACTCACCTGAATACTCAGTAAAAAACGGACTCGTAATGTGTCGTATTAGATAAAATCCACCCAGCACGAGTGCCAAGCATCCAGCTGTAATTAAAAGCCAAAATACTGCCTTTTGTTCCTTAGGAAACGTGGGCTTAGTTTTACGAATAACAATTCGTTCTCTTTGTTGTGTCATGATTAGACTTACAAGGATTATTATACCAAAAAAAGTGCATACTTAGCACTCTTTTTTTGCACAGTTAGTAACACCCAATGTCGAGCCACTAATTATATCTTATCAAATAATTCGACCCAATCTTGTACTGATAGTTCTTGTGCGCGTACGGTCTCTTTCAATCCAAGTTCGACGAGTATTTTCTTGATCCTATCGGAAGGTGCAACCTTAGCGCTCACCAAGTTACGATGTAATTGCTTACGACGTGATGAGAACCCAATCTTAGCAAGTCCGATGACCTCCTCGGCATTGGAAGGTGCTACTTTGGATTCTAACCTCAGTACAACTGAATCTATTTTTGGAGGTGGATTAAAGCTGCCTGGCTTTACAATGCAAACTCGGCTTGGTTTTGTATAAATCTGTGTTGCTACTGAGAGAACCGACATATTCCCAGGCTTTGCCATGATCTTGTCACCCACCTCCTTTTGCACCATAACCACGCTAGCGCTTGGAGGGTTCTTCGCAGTGAGCATATTCATTAAAATAGCATTGGCCGCGTTATACGGAAGATTACTCACAAAAATCCAAGGCCGATCCTCAACAATAGAGTCAATATCAACCCTTGCAGCGTCAGCATGAATTATCTGCGCTTTTGAAAAGTCTGTATTCAAGCCATCTATCAAGTCCCGATCAGCCTCAATCAAAACCAACTCTCCGACTTTATTGATTAACTCACCTGTCAAAGCCCCCTGCCCTGGCCCAACTTCAACCACAAAATCACCAGACTTCAAGTCAGCAGCTGCAATTATCTTATCTACAACTGAATCGCTAATCAAAAAATGTTGCCCGTAGCTTTTTTTCATAATTCAATTTTCACACTTCCCTGACGCAAAATTTCTACTCGATCACCCTCAATCTTCACAGTAGTAGAGGCTGGAAGTTGCGGTAAGTCTCCACCATCGATAATACAATCTGGCCCATCAGAACGATCAGCAAAAGCTTTTTTCACCTCACTAATCGAATAAGCCGCATCCTTTCCAGAAATATTAGCACTTGACGCCACAATTGGCTTACCAAAACGTCGAGCTAGTATTGCGCAAAAAGGGTGAGATGAAACACGCACTGCCTGCGTTCCATTAAATGCGCACTTGCTTGCTACCGATGAATCGCTCTTTACTTCTCCGATGATATTCAAAGGCCCTGGCCAAAATCTATCCATCAGAACTCTTGCCTTGTCGTTAATCTTAATATATTCAGAAGCTGACTCCTGATCGGGGATTATCACAGGCGCGCCCTTTTCATCTGGTCTTCCCTTAATTAGAAACACGCGCTCTACCGCATCAGCGTTTGTTGCATCACAACCAATTCCATAAGAAGTCTCGGTTGGAAAAATAATAACCTCCCCTTTCTGCAAGCAAGCAAGTGCCCGCTCAATGTCTTGTGATGTAATGCTTAACATATGATTAATCTTGTCATCCCGAGCGAAGCCGAGGGATCTCTCAATGAATAGATCCTTCGACTCGTCTTTCAGACTCGCTCTGGATGACGATTTAATTATAAAATTTTCCCTCTAAATAACACTCAATGCACTTTTGACTCGCGTCAAAAAGTGGTTTTGGTAATTCACGGGGATTAACCCATAACCACCCCTCACATTTTTCTGGCTCCATATTCCGCAATTCACCGTCAAACTCTGTAGCCAATAATCCTACCGAAATATGATGCTTACCTGACTCTTTAAAGGTTTCTAAATTATTTGTAATTGCAATAACTCTTGGGTCTTTGATCATTAATCCAGTCTCCTCCTCGATCTCGCGAATAGCACCCGCCTCAAATGTTTCACCTACCTCTAGATGACCCCCAGGAATAGCATAATATGGCGCATGAATATTTATTCGCCTACCAATTAAAACCTCTCCTCGATCATTTACAATTATTATGCCCAAGCCTACACGTACCATACTTATATATTCTCACGATACCACTGTACTGTTTTTTCAATCCCTTCATCAATCGTCACGCTCGGCTCCCAGTTCAGTGCCTCTCGCGCGGCGCTAACGTCAAGCGCGATATTCTTTAAAGCATCTTGTTGCATTTCATTGCGCTCGGCCGAGACTCCAACACCAACCGCTGCTTTTACTTGTTTGAAAATATCTCCCGTTTCAGTTTCAGCTCCAGTTCCAATATTTAAAACGCCAACAAATTCAGAATCAGCAGCGCTTAACAACGCTCGCACAACGTCATCGACAAATACATAATCACGAGTTGTCTTGCCGTCGTTATTAATCATCACCTGCTTACCGCATATCAACCTAGATGAAAAAATACCAATCACTCCCGACTCAGCGCTCGAATCCTGACGTGGCCCATAAATATTCCCAGCTCTAAACGCAGTATACGGGATACCGTATGTCTTATTATAAAATCGTAAGTAATTCTCACCAACTAACTTTGAAATTCCGTAAGGTGTTAAAGGATTTGGCGTAAATTCTTCAGTGATAGGAAGCTCTTCATGCATTCCGTAAACTGCACACGACGACATAAATACCATCTTAGCCTTTGAGGTCTTGCGATTTGCCTCACAAATGTTTAACAAACCGATCACATTATCCATCGCATTATCTATTGGCATCTCCACTGACTCTCTGTCGTGCAAATGTGCAGCTAGATGAAAAACCACCTCTGGCTCATACTTTTTAAACACATCAAGCGCGCCCGAATCCTGAATGTTCATCTTTAAATACTTTGCCTTGCGATTCTTCCGCCCCTTCTCAGGCTTTACCTTATCGATCACGATTACCTTTTTGGAAATTCCTACTAACTGATCAACAAGATGGGAACCGATAAACCCAGCTCCACCAGTGACAATTATATTTTTATATAGTTTTTTCATATTTTCGAAATTGCGATTACTACCCATCCCGAACGAATGTGAGGGATCCCGTTGCGTTATGCAACGTTCAATCGGCTACGACCGAGATCCTTCGTCGCCTTTAGGCTCCTCTGGATGGGAATTATTTGACTTATTACTTATCAGAAACCTGTTTTCTTAAATACGCCTCTTGGAAATCTTGTAAATCACCATCCAATACTTTCTCGGCATCTTGCACTTGATGATTCGTACGATGATCTTTTACCATTTTGTACGGATGCAACACGTAACTTCTAATTTGATTCCCCCACTCTGGTGACTTATGACCACCCTTTAATTCTTCAAGTTTTTCTGCGCGCTCTTCTAACATTCTTTGAAACAGCCTGGACTTTAGAACTACCATTGCCGTTGCCTTGTTTTGGAGTTGCGACCGCTCGTTTTGGCACGTCACAACCGTTTTCGTTGGAAGGTGCGTGATTCGAATTGCTGAATAGGTCGTGTTAACTCCTTGACCACCACAGCCCGATGACATAAAGGTGTCAACTCTTAGATCTTCCTCATCGATCTGCACATTTTTCTCTGAAAGCTCATCGAGCTCTGGGATCACTTCAACGAGCGCGAAAGCAGTGTGACGCATCTTCTCAGCATCAAAGGGAGAAATTCGCACAAGTCTATGAACACCTGCCTCTGACTTCAAATATCCATACGCATACCTACCCTTAATTGATAATTGAATGCTCTTATAACCAGCCTCTTCCCCGGGTGAGCTCTCAAGCACATCAACGCTCCAACTTTGAGATTCTGCAAAGCGTGTAAACATTCGCAAAAGCATTCCTGCCCAATCCATTGCGTCTGTTCCTCCAGCGCCAGCATGAATTGTTAAAATCACATTGTTAGCGTCCTGATCATCTGACAAAAGAGTTTGCAACTCAAGTTTATCAAATCGCTTCTGAAGTTCCTGCGTGGTCTGCTCGACTTCTTTTTGCACGGTGTCATCATCTTCCTGTGCTGCTAGTGCAAGCATATCAAGCGCGTCTTCAATCTCTTTAATGAGTGTCTGCCAAATCTCGATCTGATCTTTACGCTCAGACGCTTCCTGAGATATTTTTTTCGCCCCTTCTTGATCGGACCAAAAATCAGCCGCATTCATAACAACCTCAAGATCATGAACCCGCTCCTGCGAGTGATCCAAATCCAACATAACCCAAGCATCCTGAGCCTTTTGCTGAAGTTCCTTAAGTTGTTTCTGGATTGCTGACATAAACTAAATACAGGGCTATCATGCCCTGTATTTAGATTTTTTTCAATGGCTACGAGCGCTGCATAATTCCTTTGAAATCATCTATCTCGCGCATAATTTCACCTGTATTGGACATAACTGTCCTCGATCTGTGGTCTCCATACTGACTATTCCTTTCATAGACAGCTTTCAACATTGGCTTTATCTCGTCTAATTGCGCCATAAAAGTATCAACGTCCGCTTCTGGTACTAATGACGTTAGCTCACTTCTAACAGACGCGCTCATACGTTGTGAACCTATCCTGAAATCTACCATCTTTCTATAAAATCCCATCTCTTTGCTAAGCGCATCTTCAACCTCTCTTTTTTTTATTTTATACTTATTTTCCAAACCAATAGATTTGTTATTAGCTTCAGTACAAATGCCATCTGCTTGCTTTGCATCTTGAGCTGTCTGAACAATGGCTTCACGTCCATTTCTAAGCGCGACAAGACCCTTGTCTGGGAATATAACACCGGGTTGCACCTTGTCTATCCACCGCTCAAACCAACCCTCCATTGCTTCAGCCACTTCCGGCATCCGACCTGCAAGGTCTCTGATTTTCTTAAAGTTCTTTTTCTTAACATCACCATGGCTTTGCTCAAGTGACGCTATTTCATCTTCAAAGCGTTGATTGATTTCTGCCTTCTTTCTTTCTTCCCGCTTATGCAACTCCCGGGCTTCTCCAAGTTCGCTCAACTTTGCCTGCAAATCTTCTGTATCTTTATGGAATTGATCAAACCACGTATTCGCTTCCTTAAACATATCTTGCAACTCTTTAGCAAAATCCTCCTTCTCTCTTTCAATTGCAGCGTTTTCCTTTCTCTTTCCTTTATACTCCATCCTCTCTGGATGGGCCGCCTCCGCTTGAATACCTAAATAATAAGGGCTTGCCTTTAGCACTTCGTTCTGTGTGCCGATATCTTGTTTACGATCTCCAGCCACCTTCTTCTCTTTGATTAATTTCTCCTGATACTCCTTCAAATCTCCTTCCATCATAGCGTCGGGCACATTATCAAACTCAGCCAATGCCTCATCATAATCAGCGATCTTTTGATCTAATCCAGAAGATTCCGAATCTAACTCCTCCAACCTTTCTTTGAGAGCCAACACCTCCTGACTTTCCTTCGCCTCCTGTTTTTCACGCTTTTCCTGAATCAACCGTCGAGCCTTCTCTGCCGGTGACTCAGTTGGTGACTCCCCTCGTCCAGATCCTGGAGCTCCGTCTTGTTTTGCCATATATTTTACTTAATGATTATCTCAATAAAACTAAAAGTGGTACTACCTGCTAAATCTTCAATTTCTTTGCGTAATCACCCAACACTGGCATCTCCCACATTTCACCTTCAAGTGCCTTTAGTATTCCTGCAATTGCAGCAATCGTCACAGCCAAGTACGCAATCATCATTACAAACCATCCAAGGATCGGAATGAATATCAAAATGTTAGAAACGACCATTAATACAACCTCAACTATGAATAGCACCAACCCCTGCTTTGCATGGAACTGAGCGAACTTTGAATCCTTAGCCATCAAAAGTGGAATAAAGCACAAAATAAACACATATCCGAGGGCAGCGAGTGCCTTATTGTCATCTACGTCCTTTTTATCAACCACTGGCTTTTTTATCTCTGTCATAATATTATCGTTTAGTTTTTATGGAAATAGTATAACGCACATGAGTCAAATTCAAAAGCGCTAAGTTTGTGATAAAATAATCATATATGGAATATGAAATTATCATTCTCTGGTTCGTGCTTTTATCCCCGTTTTTGATTTACCTCTTTCACCTAACCTATTCACTAAAAAAACATACATTATTTTCACTGACTCTTTTTTGGCCAATCATACTAAGCGTTCTTATTGTAATTCTGGAACCAAAAATAAAATTCATGCTCTCTGGCGTGGGTAATAGGGTAAATGCCGTTGGTGCAATACATTATTTTCTTACAATTGAATGCATGATCATGATACTTATTGGATGTATTGTGTCTCTCATAAAGAAAAAGTGGCGCTATGCGTTTCTCGTTATATTTATTCCTCTCACAATATACACAACAGGAAGTCTCATCACCTCATATAACGAAACTCAACAAAGAGTAGCAGAAAGTCAGACAGAAAACTCCGGCAACCTCTCTGATTTCGACATTAGTGATCGCATAGGTAATTTGCAAGGATATTAAAAAACACCCGAGGTTTCTCGGGGGTTTTCTTTTACATCATTCCCATTCCGCCGCCCATTCCTGGCATTCCTGCTGGTACTGCTGGCTCGTCTTTGGCGATTTCTGTGATTGTTGCCTCGGCAGTAAGAATCATTACGGCAACTGATGTTGCGTTTTCAACTGCTGAGCGAGTGACTCTAGCTGGATCAATGATCCCAGCCATAATCATATCTGGCTCATAAACATCCTTCAGTGCGTTGTAACCTGACGCTCCAGTTTCACCCTTCACTTTCTCCACCACAACGTCACCCTTGGCGCCCGCATTCTGTGCGATCTGATACAAAGGCTTTTCAATTGCCTTTTCAATAACCTCAACTCCGAGTGACTCATCCTTATTAGTCCGCTCAATCTCTACTCGAAGCTGAGCAAGTGCTTGCTTAACGCGCATGAGTGCTACTCCACCACCGGCAACGATTCCCTCGGCAACAGCTGCCTTAGTTGCGTTCACCGCATCTTCAATTCGATCTTTCTTTTCTTTCATCTCAATCTCACTAGCAGCTCCCACCTTGATTACCGCAACTCCGCCAGCAAGCTTTGCAACACGCTCCTGCATTTTATCGCGATCAAAGTCTGAAGTTGATTGACCAATCAGAGTCTTAATCTGAATAACGCGATCCTCAATCTTTGTTTTATCTCCACCACCATCAACGATAGTGGTTGTGTCCTTAGTTGAAATTACGCGACGTGCTTTTCCAAGGTGTCCAAGCTCTACGTTCTCAAGTTTCAATCCTCGCTCCTCGCTAACTACAGTAGCACCAGTGAGGATCGCGATATCCTCAAGCATAGCCTTCTTGCGGTCCCCAAACGCGGGTGACTTAACAACAAGTGCGTTGAAAGCTCCACGAATCTTATTCACTACTAGTGTGGTAAGTGCTTCACCGTCGAGGTCTTCGGCAATGATTACTAAATCTTTCTTTCCAGTATTTGCAATCGCTTCTAAAAGTGGCAGCAACGCCTGCACTGAACTAACTTTCTGATCTGTAATTAAGATTGGTGCATCCTCATACTCTGCTTTCATGGTTTCAGGATTGGTCACCATATACGGTGATAGATATCCTTTATCAAACTGCATTCCCTCGGTAGTTTCAACCTCCACTCCAAATGACTTACCTTCTTCCACTGTGATAACACCTTCCTCGGTAACTTTATTCATCGCCTCAGCAATTACTGAACCGATCTCAGGATCATTAGCTGAGATTGAAGCAACTTGCTTGATCATGTCGCCAGCAACAGGCTGTGAAAGATTCTTAATCTCCTGAACAACTTTCTGAGTTGCCTTTTCCATTCCACGTCTTAGTGACTGCGGATCAACTCCGGCAGTTACCAACTTCATTCCTTCATCAACCATTGCTTGAGCTAAAACTGTAGCCGTTGTTGTTCCGTCACCAGCAACGTCATTTGTTTTTGATGCAACTTCTTTAACAAGTTCTGCTCCCATGTTCTCCAACTTGTCCTCAAGCTCAATCTCACGAGCAACAGTTACTCCATCTTTTGTGACCTGTGGCCCACCGTATCCGCGTTCGATGATTACGTTGCGTCCCTTTGGGCCAAGTGTCACCTTCACTGCATCAGCAAGAATATCAACTCCTGTCTTAAGCTTCTTACGCGCATCTTCATTAAATGTAATTTCTTTTGGCATAGTTTTTTTATCACACCCACGCCCCATCTCGAATCCCCGAAGGGGTGAGAGATCTTCTCGATGAATATGAGAAGACTTCTCGTCGCTCCGCTCTGTCGAAGTGGGAGGGAATTATTTATTCTACAATCGCAATCACGTCCTCACTTTTAATTATCAAATACTTTTGTCCTTCGATCTCCACCTCGTCAGGTGTCCATTTTTTAAACATGATTTTCTGACCAACAGCTACCTCGATCGGCTGACGCTGACCATTTTCAAGCATCTTACCAGGACCAACAGCGAGCACTTCAGCCTGCTCTGGCTTCTCTTTCTCAACAGTATCAGGAATGATAATCCCCGAGCTTGTTACCGTCTCTTTATCAATCGGCTTTAAAATGATGTGATCTGAAACTGGTTTTAATTGCATAATAAAATTACTTATTTACAGGGGAATGTTAGAGAATTAAGGCCCGTATGTCAAGGCATCACAGTAATTGACAAATAACGAAATTTGTTTTAAGTTGGCGAAGAACTTAACGCGGAGGCAACCGTGAGCACCTTCCTAAAAAAACTCGTAGATCAATTCCCGGTCTCACTTGTTGGCATCTTTGCAAGCAGCATCGTAATCCTCATCGCGATCACACTGGACCAATGGGTCTACATGTTCTATGTTTCCATCTTGGCCCTTGCTGGAAGCTATTGGGAATGTGGGCTATTCCGACCCACTCGCTACACCGTGAATGTAATGAGATTACGAGTAATAACCTGCAAGGTACTCATCGTTCTGTACTATGGGTTAATGGTCGCAACACTCGCTCTCTATATAATGTTTGGTAGTAGTATCCCCGTAGGAATTGCTCTTTGCCTAGGTATCATCGTATACATTAGCATGGGAATCGTCCTGCACTTTGATACCCCCACCGATCAACAATAACTACCGACCATCGTCCGACCTCGCACCTCACGGCCTGGTCGGTTTTTGCTTTAAAAAGCAAAGCCGCGCTGTCCAAGAGGGACAACGCGGACGCGGACAGTGTAGGTTAGCGAGAAGCGCTCCATGCGTACTCCTGTGAATCAGAGATCTCACACACCGCCCAGGGCAACACCCCGAACAGTACCAACAAGATGATCGCCATAAGCAGCATTCCACCAACTGATGGCCCTCCGCGCATCATGGCAGAGCTCCATTGAGCACCGCTCCGAGAAGCAAGCTACCGACGATCGCCACAGCGCAGATCGGTACAGCAAGGACGAGTAGCATACCCCAGCCAGGATCTCTTGAAACAGCATGTTGCTCGTTATCCAAAGCTCACCTCCTAGACACAAAGTGGAATGATGAAGTACGACATGACAAACACGATAACGACTCCAGCCCATCCAGCGACCATACACCAGAAAACATCACTTCTGCCACATGACGCATGAATAGCGGTCGTCAACTTTCTTACACCCATTCCCCACCTCCTCTTGTTACGGGGTATTTTTAGGTTAGCAATGTATCAATAAGAAAGCAAATAAAAAAACTCGATGAGATCGAGATAAACGGCAACCCCCTCTAGCTCCCCCTTGGGAAGGGGGGACTAAATTATTCAACTCTCGCGGTCAATGCCATTACGTATACTACAAGTGCTAGGCCTGCCCACTGGGTCCAGAGATAGTGATCGAGTCCAGCGATCACCAAAAGTGCGCATCCCATCATAAGGGCGACTGTTGGCGCGCGCGCTGGCAATCGAGCGAAGTTTAGTTTATCAATTGACGCTGCCCAGAGTCCAATCAGTACTAATCCGAAAATTCCAAGCTCTCCTACTATCAACATCGGTGCGTTATGAACTGGTTGGTACTGCCACCACTCTCGGGCTTGATCGAACTGCTCGATCGCATACGTATAATTTCCAAATCCAGCTCCTAGCAACATCGAATCCGAGGCAATGCTTGGCCACTCTTGATATTGATCAGCCCGCTCGGTAATTGAACTTTGACCCTGACCAATACGATCAAGTGCAAGCACTCCAAAAACTGATCCCAATAAAATAAGTACGGTGAATGCGCCGGCTATGAGCTTGAATCGTGTTTGAATAGATCCTTCGACTCGCTTCGCTCGCTCAGGATGACGAAGATAGATGAGCACGCTAACTCCAGAAGCTAGCCCAACGATCAAGGCGATCCAAGCTGATTGTGAGTATGTGATGATGAGTCCGATTAGTAAAATGATAATTGCGGTCCACCAAATTACAGATCTTCGATCGATGGATCCCTGCCTGTGCAGGGATGACACAGGAAAAATAAGAAGAGATAATATACCAATCACTAAATATCCGCCAAAGGTATTTGGGTGACCGAAGGATCCGTATGCTCTTAAAATACGCGTGCCGTCATCCAAGGCAAAGACCGCGTCACCTAGTGTTTGCGCGTCGCGCGCGGCTAACCCCAACCAAGTTGATGCAATCGAGCCACCTACAATCACCTGCCAAAGCCCCAGCCCGATCGGGATCACCAAACCAGCCACGAATCCGATTGCCACCCAACGCAAATTAGTTCTTGAATCCAATAAAAGTAAAAATAACATCATGGCCACAAGAATATGAACAAACTGTCCAAATGCCACCGCGCCATTTACTGCCCAGAGCGTGGAAATCAAAGCCAGGCATAAAATCAAAAAAGAAAATCCGACTGTTTTCTTATGTGCTCTACAAATTCTTAATCGACCATAAACAATAAACGCCAGAACAACCAATAGCTCAACTATGTACAGACTAATCACTCCAAACTCGAACTGCTCACCCACGATCAACTGCTGATCAAATATATACCGCATCTGCCAGGGCAACAAAAAAAAGATCGCTGGTGTTATATAAGGTATGAGTTTGGTTCTTATCTTTATCATAGGTTATTACTACCCACTCAGAGTGCTGAGCTTGTCGAAGGGCGAAGAGTCCCGCTGCTTACCTCAACGTTCGATAGTTACGCACGGGATCCCTCCTAACGTCGGGATGGGTTCTGAAGTCTGGGTTCTGAAGTCTGGATTCTGAAGTCTGCTCTATACACACTTCCTTTCAAACGCGTCTGAAATCTCACGCCTTCTGTCGGTTGTGTGAAACTTCAACATCTCCTTATTCATAACCACGCATGTCCCTTGATTGCACAATACTTTCATTCTGTAAGGCATCTTTAGTAATTGCAGCGATCTCATCAGTGACTCAGGGAGCAAACATGGCAAAAATGAGATTCTATTATTACACCTCATTCTATATGCACGTTTAGGTCGATGAGCATTTGGAAGGCACTTATCGACCCATGAGTTTTCTTTAAAAAATCTATCCCACAGACCTTCATCACCGTAAACTGGTGTTAGTGTTTTTATCCAAAAAGCTAAATACGGATCGCTCTTATCAATCATAAGCTCTGAAAGATTTAAAGCATCTTCCGAGATGAAAAAACTAATATCTACTGGATCTTTCCTTGTTTCACCCGGCCTTTGGCGTAGCAGCATCAATGGTGCTACCGCCCACATTCTTGCAGTCCATACCCGACCGCTTTTTGTAATGACAAATAAATCTATATCACTTTTCTCCCGCGTGAAATGATAAGCAAGTGAATTGCAAATAGCCACACCTCTAACTGACGGTAAACGCGAAATATACTGTACAACCTTACACGCTTTTTTTTGCTTTTTAACAGCATCAAGAAAGCGGCGCTTTCGAGCTGCAACCTGCTGCTCAACTTCCAGATTATTACCAAGGCCATACATCCCTTCAAAATGTCCAACTCTGTTCAAAAGCCAGTCAGACCCTTTAAGCACTTTATCAATTTCCTGATAAGAATAAACACGCTCCGGGCAATACTGCCACTTATAAACCTCAAAAGCAGTGAGCGGATACTGATTATACGCAAAGTAAGCTAAGGTATTATGAACGTCTTTTTCTATCAGGCTTGGAGGCATAGGTGATACAAAATACAGAATGTAGAATGTAGAAAGTAGAATGTAGGCACTAAGTCATAAACCTACCTTCTACATTCTACTCTCTACTTCTCCTTATCACATCTTGCACCACAATGCCCCCTTGGCGCAAGAGGTGAATCAAACCAAAGCCAATAAACGCGAAATCTCGTAGTCGAATCACAAGGGCGAATGCAACAGCACTTAGTGGTACTCCAAGGAGCACAAACACACTCGCAAACCCTCCTTCAAACACACCAAGCCCGGCTGGTACAGGGAGTAACAGCGCGATGCCTGGCAAAGTGCTAATTAAAAATGCCTGAGCGAAATTTAACTGAATATCGAAAAAGTGTGCCAGATAAAAAACCTCAACGACACGGAAAGAAATAACCGTTACTGCTAAAAATGCAATCGCCATTAAAAACGATTTTCGAGCATGTAAGAAAACTCCCATAATTGCCTCCGTCTCCTTAATCCAGCCCTCTACTCTCTTCATGGACTTAAACTTACCTAATCGCAGAGCGCGAAATATTTTACTAAACCACCCGTCACCCTTGGCAACACCAAATAAAAATCCTGATAGAACGACCAGCATCACCAAAAGTCCCACGCCAATCGCAATCATTGTATTACCCGATCCAAGTCCGGTTATCAAAGCAAGAGCAACACCTGCAATGATAAACGCAATGTATGCCATTAACTCCACAGTGATATCAAGCATCACAGCGCTCGTTGCTTTCTTACTACTAATTCCGTCGCTCATTAACATTCCAATTCTAATTGGCTCACCACCAACTTGTGCTGCGGGCGTTAGATAGGACGCCGCAAAACCTGCCATACGATGGCGATACATCCGCCAAAGTGACAATCTTTGATTTTTATTCACTTGATGGTTCAAGATCAACTGCCATCGCCAACTATATAATCCAAAGTTGATGGCTGATATTGCTACAAATCCCAAGAACGGCACAAGCCCAAAATTCATCAAAGTTTGCAGAATCTGGCCCCACCCTTCGCGGTAAATCAAATACCCCAAAAGACCAAGTCCGAGCACTAAAGCACTGAAAAAAATGATCCCACGCAATGTTTTTGTTTTCATACAAATATTATATCAGCTTTCTCTCAAAGTATTGACATTCTCGTCAAAATAGGCTACTCTGCAACGTCGCTTCCAGCGGCCAACCACCCCAACCCCGGAGAGACAGATGGACCTGGATACCAACGGCCTTCCCTACGACATGATCGCATTCCTCAACACCAGCGTGCCTGGCGTGCCCCCGGAGACCACCTTCGAGCTGGTCGCCGAGGCGGGCGCGCTCAACAAGAGCGACCGCCTGGCGCTCGAGAACGAGGAGGAGGTCGTCGAGGCGATGCTGACCGACGGCGACGTCATGCCCATCCCCGAGGACATGTTCAACGTCGACAACGACCCCTGGCTGATCGTCGGCCAGATCATGGAGTGGGAGATCGGTATGGAACTGCCGACCCTGCATCAGCTGTGCTTCGCGGCCGGCACTCTGCGTCACCGCACCCGGCACACCGAATGGGAACTAGACACCGTCAACGACTTCCGCGGCATGCCCCAGCACCTGCTCGGGTGGTACGACCGCGCGGAGGAGACCCCCCACCCGCACGCCTACCGCCTGGCCTGCTGGATGGTGCTCAACGCCATCCTGTTCATCACCGAGGACGAAGTCCAGAGCATGGACGAGCCGTGGGACACTTCCATGGTCGACCTCAACGGCCTGCGCCTGATCGACGGCCGCCTCAAGGAGCTCGACGCGCTGGTCAAGCGAATCGGCCTGGGCGACAACGCGCACCTGGGCTACGACGACATCCGTCACCGTGTGCGCCTCATCGCCCGCCTCATCTGGCAGGGCTTCGAGATCCACTTCATCGACGACGACGGCAACCCGGTCGACGACGACGGCGAGCGCATCGACGTGCTCAAGGTCAAGGGCCAGCCCAACCTCTAGCCCAACGCGTACCACGTCAAACGCCCCCACCTGTACTCAGGCGGGGGCGTTCATACTTTCTTTTTTTATTTATTTTTTCTCGTCTGCCTCCTTTTTCTTTGGTAGGAAAATCGAATACAAAACAATGGTTAGGAAAGTTGTTGAAAGCCAGTATAACATCACACCACCTGGCAAGGATGTCACTCCAATTACCAATGTAATTGCTGGCATAAAGTAGAGCATCATCTTACTCATATTTGCCATCATGTTTTCATCCATAGCACCTGAGCTTTTTTTCACTTCCTTGGCTGGCTTTTGTGCCATTGTGCGCTTAACCTGGAAATACTGAGCGATCGCAGCAAGTACTGCCAACGGGATAGAAACTTCTGCCAAATCGATCATGCCCAGGAACATTGAATCGATAATGTCTGGTGCTGGAATGAAGCTGTACAGCATGTCAGCCTTCACCTCCACAATTCCATCACGCAACACGCGGAACAGTGCAAAGAAAATCGGTAACTGGATCAAGAGTGGCAAACAAGATGAGAATGGATTTACATTATTATCTTTGTAAACTGCCATTAGCTCTTGCGCCATCTTTTCCTTATCCTCTTTAAACTCCTCACGAATCTTTGCAATCTTTGGTTGCAATTCTTGCATTGACCGCTGACTCTTTAATGACTTAAAGGTAAACGGGAACAAGATACCCTTAATCAACAATGTCACCAAAATAATCGCCAAACCAATTCCAGCTGATGGAAATAGATCGTAGAAAAAAACTAGTAAGTTATAAAGTGGTTCGTAGAAAACTGTGTAAAATAGTTCCATAAGCCTTACTTATTGTCCTCTAATACTTCTTCTTGCTCCTCTTCAACCTCATCTTCTTCATCTTCCTTAATCTCCTCAACCGAAGGCGTTGGATCTTCCTGCGTATCCTCACTCTCTTCCACCACTTCAAGCTTCTCCTCGATGTCTTCAACTTCATCATGGATCTCAGCGTCCTCTTGAGCCTCCTCCAAGGTTTCTTCAACGGGATCCTTCGTCGCCTCCGGCTCCTCTGGATGGTCGGCAGATGCAGGCTCTTCTCCCTCTTCAACCTCTTCAACCTCTTCTTCGCTTGCCTTCTCTCCGTCTTCATCCTCACGCACACTAATCTTCCAACCGGTAAGTTCTGAAGCTAGTCGCACGTTCTGACCACCACGACCAATAGCGAGCGAAAGCTGATCGTTCTCAACGATTATCGCAGCCTCCATATCTTCTTCATTTAATTCAACACGTGAAATTTTCGCAGGTGATAAAGCGTTTTCAATAAACTGCTTGCTATCTTCTGACCATTCAACAATGTCGATCTTCTCACCACCCATTTCTGTGATGATAGTTTGAATTCGCACTCCACGCTGACCAATACATGCTCCAATCGGATCAATTGATTCGTCATCTGTGTGAACTGCAACCTTTGTTCGAGCACCAGGCTCACGAGCCATAGCCTTGATGACTACAATCTCGTCAGCGATCTCTGGAATCTCCAAATCAAACAATGCTTTTACTAATTCTGTACTTGATCGTGAAAGACAAATCTGAGGGCCACGTGAACCAAGGCTAACCTCGCGAACATAAACCTTTATTCTTTGTCCCGATTCATAGCGCTCTGTGCGCACCTGATCCTGTGGCAAAATAACTCCAGCTGTCTTACCGATATCAACTAATACAACTCTACCCTCTCGTCGCTGTACTGTTCCGATAAGAACCTCACCTTCGTGCTCTTTATACTCGTTATAAATTATCTCACGCTCAGCTTCGCGAAGCTTTTGCGTAATAACCTGCTTGGCAGTCATCGCAGCCATTCGTCCAAACTCACCCGGAATTGGCAAATCAATCTTTAACTCATCACCAACTTTTGAACCCATTTTCAAAACCTGAGCGTCGGACACCATGATCTCGGTTTTTGGGTTAAAGGTTGGGCCGTCTTCTTCATCTCCAATAATATCATCCTCGTCTTCATCGCGACGTCTTGGTCGCGCATCTTCCGGCGCCGCCTCAAGCGCTGCACGCTCTGCAGCGCGTTCTGCCTGACGATCAGCCATAGCCTCGAGCTCTTCAGCAGAGATGTCCTCCACGATAGTTTTCATATCGCAAGCCACAATATTTCCGTCTGACGGATCGAATTTTACATGAATATTTTGCTGTCGGTTTCCGTAATCTTTACGGTAAGCCGCAGCCATAGCAGTCTCGATTGTCTCGAGCACAGATTCGTATGAGAGACCTTTCTCCTCACACACAAACCGTATCGCCTGTTCTATTTCTGATGCCATAGAAGTGATTAAATTGTTTAAAATGTTTAAGTTATTTATTTGAATGAAGTTTAAATGCTGAAAATGTCTAACATATTTATTTTGAAATAAACATTTTCAACATCTTAAACAATTAAACCTTTATCTTGTAAAAAGTCCCGGCCGTCAGGCCGAGATTCATCCAATAACAAGAGGATAACACGAGGTTTAATGTTTGGCAAGCGCTATTGACATTTTGCTGTTTTTAGTGTACTTTTTTGTAGTTATCTGGAATTCCGTCCGGATCAACAACCGCACTCCAAATACCTTTGTTATTAATAGCATTGGTGGGAGAACGACATGAACGATATCGATATCCTCCTGGACATCTACCGCGATGATCCAGAGACGGCCATTGCGATGGCCCAACAAGACAGTCTGCTCAGCGACTTGTTCCTGGGGCAGGTGAGCCACCTTGAAAGCGGTGCCAGCGAGATCGGCTGGAACTACCTGATCATGATGGTTCTGGGTCTACCCGGCCACTATCGTCACAACGCCTTCAAGCGCCTGCTTCAGCTCTCGCAGCAGTTCCAAGCTCAGCCCGAACTGCTCGAAGAGCTGGTCGCGGCACGCGAGAACTCGCAGGTGATCGACCGCCATGAAAACATGTTCGCACCGCTTTTCATCAACATGAAGAAGAGCGAGCTCGAGCTGATCACAAGCTGGCCCCTCGCGCTTCACGTCTACTTGATGCACAACCTGGGACGTTTTATGGAAAGTGGTGACCACAAGCGCGCCTTTGACCTCATGGTTCAGGCTATTCGCATGGAGTGCCACGCCTATGGTGCAACGGTCGAAAAGCCCTTCTGGCTTCCAGAGACCCCGACACCGCAATCACAGTGTACGCTGATCGCTATGCACATGCGCGCGATCGCTCACTACCGACCGCTCGCGACCTACATCGACATGGTGTGGCGAGCACACCGCCAGGACGGCCTTGTGCCCGCGGTCTCGGAAGATCCCGAGGCCTGGGAAAACACAGCTCGTCATTTGCAGTTCAGCTACGGTCAGAACTGCAAGGGTTCCAAGCCCCAGATCTTGGACAAAAACGGCCACCTCCCGATGGCTTGGCTGTGGGGCGCCTACGCCGACGTTGGCAAGATCTCCGACTTGGAATGCCCTGCTAGCCGCGCAGAGTTGGGCGGAGATGGGTACTACCGCAACCGCAAGTGGTACCCAGTCCGCGCGCCTGGCAACAAGCTACGCCTGCTGATCCGCTACCACGTCACGCGTGAGCGGACCAAAAAACTTCAGCGCTTCTGCGACAAGCACCGCCTGGAGATGCCCACCATGTAGCCCTCGCGTTTCAGACAACATCGTCGCCCGCACTCTTGTGCGGGCGATCATTGCTTTATCCCCAAAATCTGTGGATATCAGTTAAACTGCTATCCACAGTTAAACCTCAACCACCGGTACAATGGTTATTATCGGATCCATACCTTTTTGATATTCAACAGCCACAACCTCAATGCGGTATGGGGAATTTAATGATTTTGATTTTGATAAATAGAGCTCGGCTGTTGCTTGGATCTTGCGCAATTTGTCGCGGGTGACTGACTCTTCAGGGTAGCCGAACTCATTTGTTGTTCGAGCCTTTACTTCGATGAACACAATTTCATCTCCGTCGAGTGCGATCAGGTCGATCTCTCCACCGCGCGTGCGATACTGACGCTTTAGAATCTTATAACCTTTGGAAACTAAAAACCGCGCCGCCAGGTTTTCAGCTTTATTGCCAAACCGACGCCGCGGATCCATATTATCTTTTACTCTTTTTCTTTGGAATATACTTGTTGACCTCCTTCTTAACTGCACCCATCTCTTTGAGCTCTGGGATCTTTACTTTTACGTACCGAACAATCCATACTATCCAAGCGATCAAACCTAGCAACCAAACTAGGAACCAGAAACGTGCGCCAAAGAAATAGATCTGCTCATAGGCAAAGAAGAACCATAGAAGACCAAGAGCACCTAATGTCATAAACATCTGTCCAACATACTTGTAGGCCTTCACCATAAAACGATCATCTTTTTTGTTCTTTGCCATTATCCTGCTCACTGAGCCTAGAATAATAAACAATGCGAACAAGAAAAAGAATCCACGCTCAAACGATGTGCTCAGTCCGGTTGTATGAAGGTCAAACCAGAAACCTAGTGAGAAAATTTGTGATAAATCCATATTTGAAATAGTAAAGGTGATAAAACAACGAATCAAAAACTAGTCTAATGGCAACCCCCTCTATCTCCCCCTTGGGAAGTGGGGGGGACCTTGATCGAATTCAATCTAATCTCCCCTCCTTCCCAAGGAGGGGCTGGGGGTGGTTGCCTGTGAAGCGATATTACTAACTTGATCCCTGATCGTCAAGCAATTCTGAATACAACACCCCAGTGTGTATCGTTAACTTGCAAATCTCGATCTTTAACAATACCCTCTTGCAAAAACCGCGCTTCCACCTCCATCGCTTCTTTGCGCTTATCTTTTGGAGGTGCTGCTGGACTATCCGCGCGCCGACTCCAGTCAACTACCAAGATTTTTCCTTCAGGTTTTAAAACTCTCTTAATCTCGTGAGCTAAAACTCCAACATCCTTAACGCACCACACATTATTTACCACCAATACCCAATCAAGTGTGTGATCTTTAATTCTGACTCCTCCCTCGCGTTCAAAATCCCCCCACACGGTGTGCATATTCAAAATCCCAAATAACTTTCTGCGCCCATCGATCATAGCTAAAACATCCTTAACAATATCGACCGCATAAACAGTTCCTTCTTCTCCCACAATCTGTGACGCTGGGAAAACAAAATGACCGGTGCGTCCGGCACCAAAGTCGGCCGCCTTATCACCCTCACGCAAACCAATCTCGCGGAGTATCTTTTTTGAATCAAGTAATACACTGCCTGTGCTCATAGGAAATAATAGAAAGTAGAAAGTTTAAAGTGGAAAGCTTACCATCTCGACGCAACGGAGAGATCTTCTAATACTCGATTTAAACGAGAAGTTTTCTCCTGGACGTCGAAATGGAACTTAGTTCCCATCTCGAACGAAGTGAGAGATCTTCTAGGATTCGATCGAGCCCGAGAAGACTTCTCCGATACGTCGAAGTGGGAATCTAAAATAATGAACCAACTAACCAGAGCATAAAATTGTCCCAAAGATCTGTAACAATGATAAATCCAATAACCATAATAGCCATTCCAATAAGCTTATACAACAATCGCGTTCCGCCGCTTCCTAAGTTTCTCTCTGCCCATGGATTACGTCCCAGTATCCTTAAAAACCACTCTGTCTTCCAGGTCATAGAAAGACCAAGTGCTGTGACCACAAGTCCGATTAATGTTCTTAAAATAAATGCTCCCATATGTTTTTATTATATCAAAAGTAGGCGGTATGCGGTATGCGGTATGCAGTCCCGCCAAAGAGAAGCGCCGGCGGGATAGGCAACTCTGAAGATGAGTGATTGACTTTTCCATCTAAATCAGCTAAGGTCACTCTCCTGACAACTCAAACCTGGAGGTGGTCATGTCGGGAAACGAACAAACCGGTCGCACTGTTGCGGAGTCTGTTGTCCTGCAGCTCGCCATCGAGCAAGCTGTCAGCTCTGCGGTGCGTGTGTACCTCTCGAGCAACAAGAAGCGCGCCGAGATCGTCGGCGCCGCTGGCCCAAGCGTGGCTGCACAGAAGGCGGCTGCCGAGGTGCTCGAGATCTACAACTTCAACGACATCAGGGCCGAAGTCAGCTCCTGCATGACGCTCGCGCACGTACGTCTCTGCATCGTGAAGTGGGAGACCTACGCGATGGTCGACGATGAAAAAAAGAAGGGCACGAAGAAGCGCATCGTCACCAACCCCGGTGACACCTACGTCTTCATCATCAAGTGCTAGCCACTTGACCTCACGTCCCGTACTGCGCCTGCCACCTCCGTGGTGGGCGTTTCTGCTTTTAGAAAACAAAAAAACCTCGTGGGAGGACTACTTTCATAATCATTACTTTAACTCTATCTCAAATGCGGTGAGTAAGGCGGTTGCGGCTGGTAGGGAAAACTTTGCGCCTTTGATTGAATTGTTCAGTGGGTTGATAGAATAATTATTTGCACTGGAGAAATCAGCCTTGTCGAGCTTGGCGTTGTGGAAGAGGGTTCTTTCTAAATCACAATTATTAAAAGTTGAATTTGAAAGGTCCATATCTCCAAAAGTACATTCCCGAATAACGCATTTTTCAAATGGTGTATTTTTCATCGGTAGCATGGAGAAGTTGCACGTATCGATAAGACAATTACTAAAGCTCAACTCCAAAAAACTAACTATACACTTTGTGAAATCGACACCAATCAATTTTGTAGTTTTAAAGTTAACATTCTTCAAACTGCAGTTCTTAAGCTTAGGCAAACTTAATTCACAACCATCAAACACACAATCAGAAAATTCTGAACCAGAAAAGTTACACTTTGAGAACGTACACTTTATAAACGTACACCGTTCAAAGTATTTACCCTCAATATCCTCCCCCACCACATCCAAATTACTAAACCTCCTCTCAACAAATTCCTGCACCTCAAAATCATCAATCATACCGCCCCAGTTTATCGAATAATTCCCAACAATACAAAAAATCCCGACGTATAGTCAGAATCTTTTGGTGCGAACGAGAGGACTCGAACCTCCATGCCCTTGCGAGCACCAGCCCCTCAAGCTGGCGTGTCTACCAATTCCACCACGTTCGCGTAATAATTGGTGCGCCAGAAATATACCCAATACCCACCCCCTTGTCAATCACAGATACATATGTTATTCTTTTCTCGCAATTGATGCATATGGGTGTTTAGCTCAGCTGGCTAGAGCATCTCGTTTACACCGAGAGGGTCGGGGGTTCGAGTCCCTCAACACCCACCAAAAAACCACCAGATTAGTCTGGCGGTTTTTTGTTTGTTTATTTAAAACTTTCTCCCCTTTCCCGTGATCACTCTCAAAGCCTTTGGGATTATTTTGAATCTTAGTTCGTTGCTTTCGAATTCTTCTCCGTCGGCGATGCATTTTACTGAATTGCTTAGGGTCATCTGCAAATCTTTGGCAGGAACTATGGAAGTATTTAGCTTGTTCTTTTTGAAAAGTCCTTTTGATGGAGTTCGCAGTACGCATTCTAATTTTCCGTCGACTGGATTTGCTGCTCGTACGTCCTCGCCTTCCAAGGCCAGGTTGCGGACCTCTACTGTACATTTTTTAAATGCATTCATCTTGTAGCCTTTATCCACCACTACTTCAACCTGTGAAACCTGTGGCACGTGTACGGTGTGCAAGAATCGTCGGGCGTTTACCTCGCCAATGTCGAGCTCCTCGATAATACGAGCTGAGAGGATGTCGCATGCGTCTACTCCCACAGGAATCCCTAGAATCGAAGACAAAATATTCCCATCCTTTCCGACTGGTACAACACCAATCACGACACCCGAGTCTCCCACTGCATCGATCACTCGCCGGAGCGTAATATCATTTCCTACCGCCACGATTGTTTTTGCACCCTTTCGGATCTCGTCACGAATGAGTTCTTTTGGATCACGAAAAAGCGCAAGTCTGGCAATCTTGCCTGCAATTCCAAGGTCCGTCAGTCTGGTTTCGATCAATGCAAGATCGCGTTCAAACTTTGGGTCTTGAACAAACTCATCGTAGACGTAATAGTACATAATATAACCACCCACTCAGAGCGCCAGCGCAGAGTCCCGTTGCTTACGTCGACGTTCGATCGGCAACGTACGGGATCCTTCGTCGCCTTTGGGCTCCTCTGGATGGGTGCTGTGATTTTATTTAAACTTTTTCTTCCTCTTTAACTTTCTGCTTCTCAACCTTAACCTCGCGACCGTCCATAGTAATCTTTCCATTAACTTGTGCGCCTGAGGCAACAGATAGAACATTGGTTGTAACGTCACCGATCATTTTAGCAGTTGAAAGAAGCTCGAGCTTCTCGGCGATCTGCACGTTTCCGCGAATCTCACCAGACACATTCGCATTACGCGCGACAACGTCAGCATGAATCTTAGCATCATTACCAACACGCAAGTCTCCAGCAGCCTGAACATTTCCAGCCACTTCACCCTCGATGATTACGTCACCATCACTTACAAAATCCCCCTCCACTCGCACGCCTTGTGCGATAATTGTTTCAGCACTCTGATTTTTTGCCATATATGATAATTATTGTAGGCAGAATGCAGAATGCAGTATGCGATATACGGTTCAAAATTTCGAACCGCCTACTGCCTACTGTCTACTGCATACTGTCACTCCTACATTTCTTTTAATGTCTCTATATTAAGTAACTTAAGTCCATTCTTCATTGTCACCCTTACTGCACCGATCAATGCTAGTCGCGCGCGCATTCGATCCAAGTCCTCGTCATCCAAAATTCTGACATCATGGTAATACTCATTAAACAATTGCGCCAGCTCGAACACCCAAACAGCGATTGCAGAAATGTGGAACTTTAATCCAGCACGCTCAATCACTTCTGGATATTCTGACAGCTTTCGCAAAAGTTCTGCTTCTTTTTCATGAGTAAGATGCGCAACGGCAGACTTTGCCTTCTTCTTGGCCTTCTTCTCAATACTCCCAATTCGCGCAACAGTGTAAAGCAAGTATGGTGCTGTAAATCCATCAAAACTCATGGCCTCATCCATATCAAAGGTGATAATTGATTCCGCATCTTGACGCAACATCATAAACTCTATCGATGCAATCGACACGGCCTTGGCCACTTCTGCAATCTTTTTATCTGACCAGTCCTCGTGTCGCTCCTTAGTCTCCTTAATCAATCGCTCGCTCATCTGATCACGCAAATCTTCATAAGTAATGATGTTCCCAGCGCGTGATGACATAGTAGCACCTGGCAAATTTACCATGTCGTAGTAAATATGTATAAGTTGCTTTTCAAATCCCATTCGATTCAAGGTAGCAAACAACTGTTTAAAATGAAGTGACTGACGAACGTCCACTACAAAAATCTGCCTATCAGCTCCGTGATCTTTTTCCTTTTTCATCGCCAGTGCCAAGTCCTTAGTCGCATACAATGACGACCCATCTGACTTAAGCACCAAGAATGCTCCCAAGTCCTCTTTTTCCAAATCAACTATTACAGCGCCTTCGCTCTTTTTTGCAATCCCGTCTGTAAGCATCTTTGAAACTATTTCCTTACCTGGCTTTTCTACTTCACTTTCAAAGTACCAAGCGTCAGGCTCGATTGAGAGCTCTTTAAATATTGCTTTAAATGAATCCAGGCTCCACTCTCTTGTTTTTTTCCAAAGTGAAAACCACGGATCCTGCTGCGCCTCAATAGCCTTGAGCACCTCTGCGATTTCTAATTTATAATCTTCATTCTCCTCAACTGCTTTTGTTGCTTCGGTATAAATCTGTCCAAGTCTTTGCGCTCGCGTTTCTTTATCAAACTCCTCTCCCTTGTGGAACTTCTCCATTCCCCACAAAGCCTTAGCAACGTGCGCTCCAACGTCCCCGATGTATGACGCAGCCACCACCTCATACCCACTAGCGCGAAGTGTATTGATAATTGACTGACCCAAAACTGCATTTCTAATATGCCCAACGTGAAATTCTTTGTGAGTGTTTGGCTGAGCGTAATCAACGATAATTTTTTTACCCTCACCTACTGTCACCTGACCGTACTTTTCTTTTTTCAACTCAACGTCTTCCAAAACCTTAGCACCAAACGCTGGCATCTTGAGTGTAAAGTTCACATAAGGCCCGACAGCCTTCACACCATCAACTAAATCAGATGGTCCGATCTTTACCGCGATCTCGGTTGCAAGCTCGGCTGGGTTCTTCTTCATCTTCTTAGCAGCCTGAAAGACAGGATATGCGAAGTCCCCCATCTTATTGTCAGGCGGGGTTTCAATGTCATCAATGCTTACATCTACTTCGATGTATTTTCTAAGTGCATTTAAAACTTCTTGTTTTGCTTTTTCGCGTGCGTACATATTCTCACTTCATCATCCTGAGGCTCTGCGAAGGATCTGCCCAAGAAGATTTCTCTCTCCGTTCGAAATGGGAAATTTACTTCCATCTCGACGCATCGGAGAGATCCTCTCGACCTAGTAGATTCTTCGCTCTGCTCAGAATGACAAATTATTTATATTTATTTAACCAATTTAACAAAATGTCTCTTTCCTTTTTGAAGAACAATGCCACCCATGGTGCCTTCGATCATCTGATCAACTGATTCAATCACATCACCATCAAGCTTAACACCTTTTTGTTCAATCATTCTCCTGGCATCTGATTTTGATGAAACTAAGTTCGACCGAACTAGCACGTCAATAATCGACTCAGGGCTCGATACTGCAAGCTCTTTCATATCCTTGGGAGCCTCATGCTTTTGAAAAACATTCACAAAGTGCTCAGCAGCTTTCTTTGCCATTTCCTCATCGTGATAAGTCTTCACAACCTCAAACGCTAGCTCTGCTTTGATGTCACGCGGATTCACCCCCTGCTCCATCTGTATCTTCTTACCATTAACTTCCTCCATTGGTAAATCTGTACAAAGCTCAAAGTAAGGAATGATCACTCCGTCATCCATGGCCATAATCTTTCCATACATATCCTCTGGTGCGTCGTTAAGTGCAATAAATCCACCCTCGGTCTTGCTCATCTTCTTACCTTCATCGTTTGCAAGCAACTTAAGTGTCATTACCATCTTCTCCTTTCCTTTCATCGACTTCATCAAAGTACGCCCCGCAAGCATGTTGAAAGTCTGATCCGTTCCACCAACCTCTAAATCAACATCCATCTCCACTGAGTCATACCCCTGCATAAGCGGATACATAAACTCATGCAAGTGCACTGGCTTCCCCTCTTTAATTCGACGTTCGAACATATCACGCTCGAGCATTTGCTGAACAGTGAAGTTGCTTGCTAAATCAACTACATCGCCAAAGTTCATCTTCGAGAGCCACTTGTGATTAAACATAATCTTTGCGGGATTCTTTCCTTTAAACGATAAGATCTTCGCTGCCTGCTTTTTGTATGTCGCCGCATTAAGCAAAACCTCTTTTCGCGTTAGCTTCTGCCTTGCCGCACCTTTGTCAGTCGGGTCCCCAATCATTCCAGTAAACGATCCGATCAGCATAATGATCTCGTGCCCGAGGTCTTGAAACTGCCTAAGCTTGCGTAACTGCAAAGCATGACCAATGTGTAAGTCTTGTCCTGTCGGATCAATACCAACATACAACCGAATCTTCTTCCCTTCTTTAAGTCGGCTCTCCAACATCTCCGCTTTCGGGTAAATAGTATCCACCCCACGCGTGAGAACTTCTTGAATTTTTTCTTGGTCTTTATTTGTCATATATCGATATTATTACTTTCACGTTACACCCACTCAGAGGAGCGGGGCGACGAAGAGTCCCGTAGTTAATGCAGCGTCCGTTGAGCTACGCGCGGGATCCTTCGCTTCGCTCTGGATGGTCAGTTAAACTAAATTTTCCAATTCACGCTTAAGCGCTGCCTGTTTGTTTTTTGCGTCTGCCAGTCGACCTTGCTCAGCTTCGATAACTTCAGCTGGAGCATTGTCAACAAATTTCTTATTTTCTAATTTTAATCCAAGTCGATCAATATAACTTTCAACTTCTTTAAGCTCCGACTCAATACGAGTGCGCTCCTTATCAACATCGATCAAATCTCCGATTGGAACGTAGAGTTGAGCTTTGCCCGCCATGAGCGCCAACGCACCTTCAGGCTTCTCTGCTTTATCTGTCCAAGTAATTGACCCAGTCTTTACTATCGCTGCGATTACATCTTGATATTCTTCCAAGCTTGATGCGCCTGCGATAGTTACATCAATTGGATTGCTATATGCAATCTTATACTCCGCTCGCGCATTTCGAAGTGCTGAGATAATCTCGCGCAACTGCTCGAATTGAGCAACGGAATCAACAGATCCTTCGACTCGCTCCGCTCGCTCAGGATGGACGGGGGGAGTAGGCCAATCGGCAACGATGATCATTCCTTTATCAAACTGCTTGTAAAGCTCTTCGGTAACAAACGGCATCAATGGGTGCCACAGCTTCAAGATTCCTTCCAGAACATAAAGCAAAATCTCGTCAGTTGGCCCATCACCCTGCTTTTTCTGAACCTTCGCAATCTCCAAATACCAATCCGCAAACTCATTCCATGTGAAGTCACGTAGTGTCTCGCCTAAGAATGAGAATTCGTAAGCTTCGTAATGTTTAGTCGCCTTCTCAACCACTTGTGCAAACCGGGTTAGGATCCATTTGTCTGCCAAGGTCTTTGGTTCTGGAATACCTGCAACCGGCTTCACCTCGTCCACGCTCATGAAAACAAAGCGCGAAATATTCCAAAGTTTATTTGTAAAATTTCGATAGCTTGCAATTTTCTCACCTGAAAGTTTTGAGTCATTTCCAGGAGTCTGCCCAATCATCATGGCAAGCCTTAAAGCGTCAGTTCCATATTCCTTGATTGCATCGAGCGGGTCTACTGCGTTATCAAGCGACTTGCTCATCTTCCGCCCCTGCTCATCACGAACAAGTCCGTGGAAGTACACAGTCTTGAATGGAATCTCACCCAAGAAATATGTAGACATCAAAATCATGCGAGTTACCCAGAGCTGCAAAATATCATAGCCCGTTTCGATAACACTATTTGGATGATATGTCTTGAGGTCTTCTGAATCCATATCAGGCCAACCAAGAATCGAGAATGTCCAAAGTCCTGAAGAGAACCAAGTATCAAGCGTGTCAGGATCCTGTTTCCAACCTTCGCCCTTAGGTGCATCAACACCAACATAGATCTCATCACCCTTGTACCAAACTGGTATCTGATGCCCAAACCAGATCTGACGGCTAATGCACCAGTCTCGAAGATTATCAACCCAATTAATATAAACTTTTGTAATGCGGTCAGGAAGAATATCGATCTGACCATTTTGAACAACGTGCTTCATTACCTCCTTAAGTGTAACCGTCTGTCCATCTTTAATACCTTCGACTGGATTATGTTCAGACTGATTGAATGTAAATTCTTTACTCACACTAATAAACCACTGCTTGGAAGGGATAGGTTCAATAGTGCTACTGCAACGATAGCAAACTGATAAATTATGTTTGTAATTTTCTTCTATTCGTTCAATGAGTCCCATCTTTTCCATATCCTCAACGATGGCCTTTCGAGCTTCAAGCGTGGTCATACCGGCATACTTTCCACAATTGTCCATCATGCGCCCATCTTCATCGATAATTTGCTTCATCCCAATTCCATGACGCTGTGCCGTTTCACTATCAGTAAAGCTATGGGCAGGAGTCACCTTTACAGCTCCTGATCCAAACTCAGGATCTACTGATCTGTCAGCAACAACGGTAATTTCAAACTCACCCAAAACACCAGGAATCATATACTGCTTCCCTACCATATCTTTATATCGCTCATCGCTTGGATGAACTGCAACGGCGGTGTCCCCTAACTTAGTCTCGGGTCGTGCAGTCGCCAACACAAAAGGACCGTACTTTATCCAATATAATTTTCCATTCTCCTCGCTATACTCAACTTCATCATCTGCCAATGTTGAATGACATCGAGGGCACCAATTAACAACTCTGTGTCCTTGATAAATTAACCCATCATCGTACATGCGCTTAAATGCAGTGCGCACAGCAAGACTTCTCTGCTCGTCAATTGTATAAGCCTCACGGGTCCAGTCGATGGAAACTCCCATCTTCTTCATCTGGTTCACAATTATGTCATGACTCTTATTTGCAAACTCGTGAACTCGTTCTAAGAATTTCTCTCGCCCTAAATCATGTCGAGTCTTTCCCTCCTCCTTCATGAGGATCTTCTCCACTTTCGAGTTTGTAGCAATCGCTGCATGGTCCGTTCCAGGAACCCAAAGAGTACGCTTTCCGCTCATTCGAGCATAACGAATCATTGCGTCTTGGATGGCAAGCATCACAGCATGGCCAGTATGCAGGGTTCCAGTCACGTTTGGTGGTGGAAGTGAGATGCAGTAGCTTTCCTTGCGATCGTCCAAGTTTGGTAGGTTTTCAGGCGTAAAATAACCGCTTTCCATCCAAGCTGAGTAAATGTTATCTTCAACAGCCGTCGAATCGTAGGCTTTTGGTAAAAGTTCTTCTGTCATATGTAAACCTAGTTTATCCGAATTATGCTCTTAAATCAATGAAACTGGGGTCAGAACTCTTGACAGCATTTCAGGGCCGTTGTAATATCCTTTCTTGTCCCAATTTGGGAAAGCGGCTTGTCATAGCAATCAGACGGAGGAGAGATTAATAAATTTGAAAAATAGCATGGCTTATACCAGCCACGAACAATTTTTCACCATGCTTGAGCGGTCTAAACGACCGGTAATTTTGTTAAGCCATGGAGCAAACGCGGATGATTTTGCATCCGCTTTTGGCGTATGCGCACTACTGCAAAAACTCGACAAACCCGTGGAGATCGTTAGCCCGGGTGCCAACATTCCGAAATCTCTTTCTTTTATTAAAGCCCCTTCAGCTGTGCGGGGTGACATTCAAAATATTCGGAAGCTCACTCTTCGAGTTAATGCCAAGCAAGCCAAGGTTGATGAGCTTTCATATAATATGGAGGGTGAAGAGCTTCATATTCATCTATTACCAAAGTCTGGAAACTGGAACTTGGAAGATGTTAAAGTCGATGCACACAGTTACAAGCATGATTTGATCATTTCAATCGGTGCGGCTGAGCTTGAGACCTTTGGTCCACTTTTTGAAAACTACGGTGACTTCTTTCACCAAACTCCAATCATCAACATTGATCACAATAGTGCTAATGAACATTTTGGTCAGGTGAATCTTGTAGACATGAGCGCTGTCTCGTGTTCCGAGATTTGCTATGACACTTTCATGCGCATTGATGAAGGATTGGTGGATGAGGAAATCGCGACCTTGTTCTTAACCGGAATGATCTACAAGACTCGAAGCTTTAGAACAGAGAATGTTTCACCTAGAACTCTAAAGATCGCCGGCGACCTAATTACCAAAGGAGCGCGACGCGATGAGATTGTTGAAAAACTTTATAAGACTCGATCAGTTGAAACTCTACGCCTCTGGGGACGAGCGCTGGCTCGACTAAAATCAGACAATCAACACAACATTGTTTGGACGCTGCTTACAAAACAAGATTTCACAAACTCAGGATCGGACGAATCAGCGCTCGAAAATATTATCGAAGAACTAATGATGAGCGCACCTGAGGCGCAAGTCGCCTGCGTACTATACGAGCACCCCGAAGGATACACAGCGTCCATAATGCACGCCCGCCGCCCGTATGATGCCCTCATGCTCGGAGCTCCGTTCCGTGCTGCTGGAACACGCGAAGAATCCAAACTTCAAATCCGCCAGAAAGACATCGTAAAAGCAGAAAAGCAACTCATCACACACTTACGAACAACCATTAAAGGCCTCACAGCATAAAAGTCCAACATCCGATGTTGGACTTTTTAAATGGCACAACGCACCGCTTAGAGGCGGCGCGTACGTAATAACAAGTAAGTGAGTTGATTATGGCTCGAGGAACAGTAGTCGAGCAGAGCCTAAAGTTCGATCATGACTCCTTGCAGTATTGGCATGCAACATGGGGCGATGACCACGTTTATGCAGCAACTGGAACACACTGTGACCTTGTTGGCGGTAGTGGATTTTGTTCATAACCGGAAAGATGTTGACGCCTGTGCACTGATTTAGGCACTGAGCTCGCACGACAAGAGCAGCCTCAGCCGGGCACATAAGCCACCCATGATTATGAGCCATCCTGCAAGACTCACGATGTGTGATACCCAACGGAAAACCAAGAGCCTCAACCGATACCTCGAGAATATGCAAAGTGCGCTCTTCCTGCGCGAACTCCATTAGCTCCATCATGCTACGAGCGTATGACGTGACTTCGCACGTTCGGGACAACTCCAACTCCGCTCGCTGCGCACCCCCATACCGGCCGATTGTGACCGTATGTCTGCGGATGATGCCCCGCCAACAACCGCGATTGATGAAATCAATGAGCTGAACAGCTACACGCTCAGGGTCGAGCATTACGATCTCAAGCACTCTTGGATCCAACAAGTTGACATCAACACGGCGCGCAAGAGCTTCCAAAAATTCAATAAACCTTTCTTCTTGCTCGTTATCCATCTCTTCTCCCAAGCTAGTTCTGTGCTCTGCGGAAATGCAAAAGTACTTTTCCGACTAGCACAATTAACTTACGATATCACCTAGTAATAGTCAATATTTTGACAAACTCGCACGTAAGCGATAAAACATGGGGGTGTTTATAGTTCGACTTCCAAATCACTCAACAGCATCGTGGAGGAATCATGACGCATGGAGATCTATTCGAGGAGATCGCGCTTCACATTGAAATCACTCATTCCACCAAATCAATTGAAGCGCATGATGGGGATAGAACTTTGGAAGAACTTGGCATCGATACAGATGCCTTGAAAGCTATTACCAGATACATTCATAATGACTTTGAGCTGCGCATCAGAGGCCTAACGCTCGATTTCACGCTCAATCAACTTGTCGGTCTGGTCTTGGATTATAGCCCTAGGCCAAAAGATTCAGATGAAATCGAAAACGAAGGTGACAGCGATCCTGAATTGAGCTCTGAGCAAGCTATCGGGCAATGGACTGACATATCTATAGCTCAATCCAAGAGTGACCCCGAACTCCTTGAAGAAGGCATCACACGCGTACATGTGTCTGATAGCATCTTGGCAGTATGCAATTTTGTAACCCTACTCGATAGAACTCTTACGATGGAAGATAGGCATTGCACGCTCCAACAGATTGGAATTCCCGATGATAAATTCCAGGGAATAATCGATAAAACTGCTGAAGGGTTCGGAATTTCGCTTGAAGGCATCACGCCAAGCAACACAATCAACGAACTCGTTGACGAAGTGTTCAGACTCATCTTCCAATAACCCGTCTCACGCCGCACCTGGTACTCCAAGTGCGGTCGCGCCCTGAATCGTAATGGTTCAGGGTTTGTGCTTTTTGACAAACTTTAATTATCGCGATAAAACCTTGACGTGACTGCAGGTCAAAATCTGACCGACATACATCAAACCTCGGAGGAATCATGAAACATACGCGTGAAGAAGTTCTCAGGGCGATCGCTGGCATGATCACCAGTCTCGGGTTTACCTCTGGCAACCTGGTCTTGCGAGCCAACGAAAGGCTCGACAACATCATGGACAATGAAGACCCTGACGATCTGCGTCTCGACCTCGAAGAAGTACTCGATGAGATCGACCACGACTATGAGGTTCGACTTGAGGTCACACCTGCGAACACTCTCGATGAGCTTGCCGATAAGGTGATAGCAGAGCTTGCCACGACACCAGAACACACCAAGGACTAGTAGCTACGCCTTAAACCTCTCATACCGCTCCCACCACTCGGGTACGGTCGCTATGCTTTTGACAAACCCACGCATAGGATATAAAACATGGGTGTACTTGTTAGTCGATATCCGACTTACATGAACTACTCCTGGAGGAAGTATGGATCGCAAGCAGCTCTTTCGTATCTTTTGTGAAGTTTGTCAATCTCTCAAGATCAGGGGCTTTCTGGATCCTGACGAGTGGTCCAAGATCAACACCTCGCTATCACTCGCCTCACTGAGCATAGATAGCCTTCATTTTGTAGAGATCACTTTCGAATTGGAGAGAGTACACGACTTAGATTTTGAAAGCGATAAAATCAATACCAATTTGACAATTGATGAATTTCTGGACATGGTGCGACATGACCAGAACTAGTCATGCCAAATCCGTAATCCCAATTTGACTACATCTCCAACCGCCCCCGAATTCGTCGGGTGCGGCCGCGCCCTGAATCACTACGGTTCAGGGTCGTTTGCTTTTTAACTCGAAAGATTGAAGCTATATTATAACCACCCCTGGCCCCTCCTTACCCATTCGACTTCGCTCAGGGTACCCTGAGTTATATTGAAGGGTAAAAAGGAGGGGGACAAAAACTGTATACTGCCTACTGCATACTGAATACTTTTGATATAATATTTCCATGATCGGAGGATTACTTATTCACTATGCTCATAAATCCGCAGCGCCTGAATTTCGCGTTGCTAATTTTGTTGAGTCTGAACCGCGCCTGACGTGGACATCTTTGTTTTTAAGCGATCACCCTGAGGCACAAATCTATTTAGTCGGTGGAACTGTTCGTGATGTTCTTTTAGGATCTAGTCCTGAAGACGTTGATCTTGTTGTGCGAGGTGTTCCTGCAAAAACAATTGAGCGGTGGCTCTCACGCCAAGGTGCAGTGCGTTTTGTAGGAGAACGATTTGGAACATTCAAGTTCACTCCACACGGATGTCGCGACATGCAGCCAATCGACATCGCTCTGCCTCGAACTGAACAGATTGCAGATGAACACCGAAGCGGTCGCAAAGATCAGGTAGTTGAAACCGACTTTAGATTATCAATCAAAGAAGATCTTTCACGTCGCGACTATACAATTAATGCAATTGCGTTTGATATTCAATCTCGTGAACTCATCGATCCACACAATGGAATGCAGGATTTAGGACACCAATTAATCAGGACCGTGCTCTCCCCTGAGGCTCGCTTCTACGAGGATGCTACTCGAATATTACGAGGGCTCAGGTTTGCGTCTCAACTCAGGTTTGGAATTGAACAAGAAACTTGGTCAGCGATTTGTAATAACCTGGACGTCTTGAATAACAAAGTAGTGACTGACGATGGTACTTTTAAATATGTAATTCCACGTGATGCAATTGGTAAGGAATTCTTGCTTGGATTTATATCCCACCCCGTTCACACGCTCAACCTTTGGGACGAAGCAGGCGCAATCGAACTTTTCATACCTTGGTTGCATGAGCAGAAAACAATCACGCTCGACGACAACAGTAATGCTTTTGAAAAAACAAAAGACCTACTGCACATGTTGCACCGACCAAGCTTTTTAGCCCGTCACAAACTCGACAAGATTCACCCCAATGCTCTAATTGCCGCACTAAGTGTATTTTCAGACGAGCACGAGCACGCGCTTCACCTATGTCGACAATTGTATTTACATCAATTCCCTACAAACCACTGGGCACGGATTGATTGTGATGTTGTCGCATGGCTTTTGGACAACAGACACATTCTTGAAACTGAAGATCCAGCCGGAATGCGCCCAAGTGCTTTTGAAAAAATGTTCTGCACACAAAAGGGTCAGCAGCTATTAGCCTTCATCCACGCAATCGAACTAGTTAAAGGTGCACACTCAGCGACATCAGAGAGGATCCACAACGCAAAGCGACTATACGACCACTACTGCTCGCAGTGCTATCCAAAACTTGTCTCTGGAAAAGATCTAATCGAACTCGGACTTGAACCCGGAATACACTTCCGCGACTTACTCGACAAAGTTCGCGACCTGCAACTAGTAAACAAAATTCAAACTAGACCCCAAGCACAGGAATATATAAAAACTCAAATATAAAAACCGCCAATCGTATGAAAGGCGGTTTTTTGCAATGAATATACATCGCCAACATAGTGATGCTATAATGTATTCATTAATAAATATCTTTACTATGACAATGACAATCACAAAGACAAAGACGCGAACAAAAGTCGCGGTGGCAGTTGCCGTCGCTGTAGTCGCAGGAGCTATTGCCGCTGCCGGCTTCATGCTCATTTTAGGCCGCATGGTTCCAATTTTCGCGCTTGCAGCTAGCTCACCGAGTGGAGTTAGCGTCCCAGGACACAGCGAGGTACTAAGGTATTCCGTTGCCCCACAGCGCGTGAACATTGAAGTAGGCGAAACTCTGTTTGAGATAAATACAACAGACAACGCTGGATCGCTATGGAACACCTGTGATCAATTAGGCAGCACATCAGAATGGGCAATCTATGACACTGGAGGAAATCGCGTTGACGCATCAGGAGCTTGGCAATTCTTTAATGACGAGCTCTTACCATGCGTTGGCTCTGAGACCGTAGCCTTCGCACGAGCTACCTTCCCTAGCATGATTCGCCTTCCAAACGGTGGAGCAGCTCAGACCTTCAGCTTATACATAGATACATATGCAGCGAGCGCTGTCTCCGATGACTCAATAATGGTATCCATTCCAAGCATAGCCTCAGCAGTCTCTTGGTCAGATGACAGAGGTATCATGCGTGGAGCTCGTGGAATAAGAAGCCTGCCAATTGTCGGAAATACAATCACTTACTAAAGAATCAAAAAACCGCCTTTCGTATGAATGGCGGTTTTTTGTTAGAAGTTCTTTTTAATCGTCCTGACGGGCATCGCGTTTTTTGTCTTCCTTTGAATGAATTACCCACTGATCAACAACGCTTTCAATGTCTTTCACTCCCACTTTTGCCTTGTCGCCATGGGACGCTGCGTGCACGACTCCCAATGGAACCTTGTGTGCTCTGGAGGCCTCGATTGAAACCTTTGCCGACGCCTCATCGATCAAATCAATCGCCTTATCTGGCAAATAACGCTCCTCTATCTTCTTGTCAGACAGTTCAACCGCCGCTTTTAACGCAGCGTCACTAATTACAACATTGTGAAACTCCTCATAAACACTGCGAAGTCCTTGCAAGATCTCCAACGCCTGATCAGACGAAGGCTCATCAACTAACACGGGCTGCAATCTTCGGTCTAGTGCCTGATCTGGCTTTATATACTTCTCATATTCAGACCATGTTGTAGCTCCTATAACCTGAATCTCTCCACGGGCCAAAGCTGGCTTCAACACATCAGTAATACTAAGTGCCCCCTCGGAACTACCTATCTCTTCTAACAAGTGAATCTCGTCAATAAACAAAATAACGTTCCCGTTGAATGACTCCAGATATTTCATTAGAGATCGCAGTCGTTTTTCCATCTCGCCACGATACTTAGTCTCGGACATCAATCCCACAAAGTCCAGCTCGAGCAATGCCTTGCCAAGAATGCCCTGCGGCGCACTACCATCTGCCATCTTATTTGCAAGACCTTCCACAATCGCAGTCTTACCAACTCCAGGCTGGCCAATGAGCAACGGATTATTTTTCATCCTTCTAAGCACAATATGCATTGTGCGCTCAATCTCATCTTCCCTTCCTAAAAATGGGTCCAACTTTCCAGCGCGTGCTTTTGCAAGTATGTCTTTAACATAAAGCGGCGCGTCCCCTGAGCTCGTCTTCTTATGCCTTTGTTGGTAATACCATGATCCAAAAACCAAAGCAGCTAAACCAACAGCAATCAATAAAAATTCTAATGAAATATTCATACTGCTACATTCTACTACAAAACATGAAACAACCTAAAACCGCCAATCGCACGAAAGGCGGTTTTTTGATTATCTGATTGACAGCATGATGACAAATGGTTAAAACTAGCACCACGAGCCCCTTTTAATACCATGCAACGGGAGACGCCTTGGAAGAATATCTTACACCTGACTTCATCCTTGCTGTCATCTCGGCGGCATTCAACTTGACTGGTATCGGCGTATACAATTATCTGGTGCTCAAAAAGAAGAAAAAGCCAAATGCGACCATGTGGGCGATGTGGGCCGGCATCGCAACAGCATCAGGAATATCCTACTTCCTGATGAACGACGATGTCCTCAAAGCGGCGCCACTACTGGTGGGAATAGTCGGATGCAATGCCACGTTCCTATTTTTCCTAGTGCGAGGAAAGTTCAACAAACCCACACCGATTGAACAAGGAATTATCGCGATTGGCCTGATCTCGATCACAGCCGGGCTAGCGTTGCATGACGCAACCTACACGAATATACTCCTTCAGTTCGCGACCCTGCTGTCGTTCCTCCCGATCTTCAAATATACGTGGGAAAGACCTGATAGAGAGCACTGCCTCCCCTGGCTGATCTGGAGCATGGCATTCGGGTTGCAGATCATTGTTGTATGGATTCGGTGGGAAGGTCACTGGACCGACATCGTTGCCCCAATCAACGTCACAGCACTCGACTTTATCGTGCTCCTACTTGCTCTACGACGCCGGTAATCCTTACTTGCGCGTATCGTGCCCTCCCCGGAGGGCCTTTTGCTTTCCGTGACGTCCACTTATAGATCGTTTATAATAAACGTGCTAGAGTTCGATAAGCATCTTATGTTTTTTGTAACAGGACTACTACTATTTCTATTTGTCTACTTCCTGATCTCAGGGTATAGACACAACGACAGCAATCAAAAAACTATTGCCTGGATTATGCTTATAGCTGCTTTTGGTACTGGCATGATTTTATTCTTGATCTATAGTGTTGAAACTTTTTAATATGCAAGAATGGATGCTACTAATTCCAGTTGGCATCGTATGGTTTGTTCTGTACTGGATTGTTGGTGGTATCATTTTTTCCATTGCCGCACTTTTCAAAGTGGCAAAGTTACGCAAAGCGCAATTCAGCTGCCTATTCACATTGGCTTCAATAGGATGCGCTTACGGCGCCTCACACACCGCATACGTATTCGGACGCAATGAAATACAATCATGCCTAGTACAAGCTAACGATATATTTGAGCAACTCGCATCTGTCATGGCCTGCGGAATGCTCTCGATTATTGTGATGGGAGTGATATGGTTTGTAGGCTTGCTCGCACTCGGCTCCATACTCCTATTCCTATCGCGCGCCCGTAATCAATCATGGGTAGACGAAAAGCTTGATGAAAGCAAACCAGAAGCGATCGGAAAAATAAACGAGTTCCACGTGCATTGACAAGAGCTGATTTTCGCGGTAAATTATTGGCTGATAAAATGGGTCTGTAGCTCCCGCCTTCGCTCTTCGAGCTTCGGCGGGCAGGCAGTTGGTTCCCGACCAACTTCGCTACAGACAAAAATGATACGGGTCTGTAGCTCAGTTGGTTAGAGCGCGGAGCTTATACCTCCGTGGTCGCTGGTTCGAGTCCAGCCAGACCCACCACAAAAATCGCAGATTAACTCTGCGGTTTTTGTTTATAGCGATGGCTTGACAAAGCATAAAAAATAGGCTAATCTCAGGTCATAAAATCTTACAACTTTATTTATGAAGAAAATTCTATTTTTACTCGCTGTTTTAATAACAGTAGGTGCTGGTTGCGTAAGCACAGTTGAACATCAAGATACTGAAACTGTCACTTCAACAGCTACATCGGTAGAGGAAACATTGACAGACATCCTTGCGGCGCACGATCTTAACACGGCCTATATTGTTAATTATGGGGGCACGATTGTGGAATACCCATGGATGATTACTGACATTGTAGACAACCCATCTGATGGAAAGACGATTGTTGTCTTTGGAGAAGACCAGTCAGGAGAAGATTATGAGCCAGGTAGCTTTGTGGCGCCACGAGCTTTTTATGTCCTACATGATCTTGACCACCTGACAGACAACTTCTTTATGATCGGTGGCGCCTGGGAACACAGAACACTAGGTGAAGTAGCTTGGATCGACGATGAAACTATTACCTATGAGGTTATTTTAAGTGATGAGGGGGGGACAAGCATTAAAGAGTACACGATGAACGTCGTAGATCCTGAGGATGCTCAAGATACCGAAACAGAAGAACTGGATATATTTACGCTTGTTGGTAATAGCATGACCTCAAATCTTTTTATCACCTCGAATGACTTTAATCTTGAAGTGCCAGAAGATTTTTATGTAGATATAAGTGAAGAGGGCCTTGTACGAGTACAAAACTATTCTATTGCACTTGATTATATGTCAGAAGGTGATTTCTTTATGTGGTTTAAATACAGAGAAACTGAACCAAATTTCGCAGACGACTATGTAACTACAGAATATACAACATACCAAGGATATGAAGTTATTAAGGGTGATGAATGTTCCACAGAAACAACATACTGTATTGATGAGGGGGTACTAGATCGTGGATACTATTTTACCGATAGTAAAATTATTGTAACCATCTTCCCTTACGATCAAGCGGGCCTTGAAGCCGCAGAGGCATTACTCTCAACTATTTCTTGGAAGTAAGACCAATAACAAAGCCGTAGGTATTAACCTACGGCTTTGTTGGTGGGCGTAAGAGGACTCGAACCTCTGACCTTCACAATGTCAATGTGACACTCTAACCAGCTGAGCTATACGCCCCTATTCCGAAATTATGCTATCAAATTGACCCATGCGCGTCAATCGTGCGATACTGCCGTTATGAAAACATTAAAGCTTACAAATGAAGTACCTGAGCGCTTGGATAAGGTCTTGGCGTCTATGCTTGATTTGAGTCGATCGAAACTCACTAAGATGATAGAAAAAGGAGAAGTTTTGGTTGATGGTAAAACTGCCAACAAAAAAACACAGGTTAGTCGTGAGAATAAAATTGAATATCACATCGAGAAACCTAAGATAAAGCTCTTCAAAAAGCAGAAAACTGTCGAGCTCGATATTATATATGAAGATAAGGATGTTTTAGTTGTAAACAAACCTGCTGGCCTGCTAGTACATCCAACAGAGATCAGCACAGACACAACTTTGCGCGATGCGTTAGTTGCTCGAAACCGTAAGGTGAAGAAAGTTGGTGATGACGAAAAACGAGCCGGGATCGTGCACAGACTCGACAAGTTCACGTCCGGTGTTTTGATCACTGCAAAAACACAAAAAGCTTTTGAGCACTTAAAAGCACAATTCAAAGAAAGAAAAACAACAAAGGAATACACGGCGTTGGTTCACGGCACAATGCCAAAACCGTATGACACTATCACACTAACTATCGGACGTTCTAAGTCCACCGGTAAGATGGCAGCGCGACCAGAATCGCAAGGTGGTAAATCTGCAATAACGCACTACGAAGTGGTTGATCAATTCCCGCATCACGCACTACTTAACGTAAAAATCGAAACCGGGCGAACCAACCAAATCCGCGCGCACATGTTTGCTATCAAGCATCCGATTGTTGGTGACCCTCTGTACAAACAACGTGATCAAAAACTGATGAACATCGATCGGATATTCCTGCACTCACGAGAGCTAACAATTACTCTTCCTTCAGGTGAGACAAAAACATTCACCGCACCAATTCCAAAAAAACTTAAAGAAGTACTGAAGTCGATACCAAAACTATAATGTTTAAAATGTTGAAAATGTTTAAATTGTCTATTCCGAAATAAACACCTTAAACAACTTAAACATTTAAACCCTCCTCCCTATGACCTACGACGAAGCTATTGAAAAACTTAAACGCGCTGACCGACTGATAATTACAGTAAGCGGTGACATTGGTGCTGGTAAATCTACATTTGCCAAACGGTTAGCTCAAGAGCTTGAGATTCCTCGAATCTACATTGGTCAATTCATACGTGAGGAGGCGGCTAAGAGAAAAATCACACTTGATGAATTGAACAAGCTTCAAGAAACTGACGATACACTTGATCGATACTTTGATGAAATGCTACGCGAACGATCAACCCAAGTTAAAAAAGGTGTCTTTGAAGGACGCACCGCATGGCACTTTGTTGAAAACCCAACAGTTAAAATCTTCCTCTCTGTTGACCCAAATGTTGCAACCGATCGCATCTGGACAGACCGAAGTGACAAGCGCGATCAATACGGAACCAAAGAAGCACTGCGCGTCGCCAACGAAGAACGTAAAGCATCAGAGATTAAACGCTACCAAAACTACTACGGAATCGATGCCTACGATCATGCAAATTTCGACATAGTAGTCGACACGTCCAACCTTGATTTAGATGAGGTATATCAAAAAACAGTCATTAAAATAGCAAAAAACGTTTAAAAATAGAAAACTCCGAGAAATTCGGAGTTTTTGTATTGACAAATATCGCTAATTTCACTACACTTCCACCTGTTAATACATCTGTGAATGAAGGGACCGCTCTTCCTCTGACGTGATGAAGTAAATTAAACTCAAAATATGAGTGATGATAAAAAGACAACTGAAAAGGTGACGGTCGCGGATAACAGTATTCCAGAAGCCGTCATCCCGAGCGAAGCCGAGGGATCTAAAGAAGTTACCGAAACACCTGAATCGACCGAGGCTCCAGCAGAAGCACCTAAGGCAGATGAGAAAAAGCCTGAGACCGATGTCCTTCAAGAAGAACTTCAAGCCTCAGCTGAGGAAGAGGTAAAAATGGTAGAGCTTCCAAACCGCGACATTAAACCTGGAATGCTAATCCGAGTTCACGAGCGAATCGTTGACGTTTCTCCAAAAGGAGAAAAGCGCGAACGAGTACAGGCATTTGAAGGAATAGTGATGGGAATGAAAAGTAAAGGAGTTGCGCGAACAATGACTGTTCGTAAGGACTCAAAGGGATTCATGGTAGAAAAGATTTTCCCACTTTCATCTCCAAACATTGTGAAGATTGAAGTAAAGAAACAGTACCGAATACGACGAGCAAAGCTTAGCTACCTACGAGGTCGCTTCAAGCGAAAGCTTAAGGAGATCAAAACTGATCAAAAGTAATTTTAAAAGAACCGCCCTTACCCACCCTAACCATTTCGAGCGTAGCGAGAAATCTTCTCAAGAAGATCCCTCCTTACGTCGGGATGGTGACAGGTGGTGGCGGTTCTTTTGTTTTTAACTATTTAATAATCGCATCAAGGATAGCTTGCGATTCTTTTATATCTTCATCGTCACCCCAATGTTCCTTTTCATGCTCGATAATAATATCAGCGCCGACCTTTTCTTTAAGTAAGTCTGAACTACTTAATGGAATCCATGGATCATTGTCAGAAAATATTCCCACGATCTCATTCGCAGAATCTTTAATCTTTCGCCAATTCATCGGTTTCTGTAACCACGAATCAGCAATCTCGATCTCATCAGGCTCTTCAAGCCCAGTGATCTTATCGATAACTGGTGCAATCAATGCAAGCTTGCCAATCTTCTGACCTTCACCAAGACCCTCGACATATCGAAGCGCTGCTTGCCCACCCATACTATGCCCGACAAGAACCACATCCTCATCCGGCTCACTAATTAAATCTTTAATAACTGACATCCACTTTTCTGGCCTAGGCTCACCCGAATCGGGAAGCTCTGGAATAAACACATGACACCCCTGTGCTTCGAGCTGCTGCTTAAGCCAAGGCCTAATACCAGCCATCGGAATCCCATCCCAACCATGCAATAAATATACTTTTTTCATATATTAATTTAATTTTATAACCTGCTCAGCAATACCCCTCTCTTCACCCTCAGCCATTCTGACGCCATCTCCATCTGGAATCTTGCGCTCGCCCACAATGTACAAATCTTCAGGTGCATCGGGGTTCCAATAAACAGACATCTCAGCCATCGGTATGCTGTGATCCGCAAAAACATTTACACCCTTCTGTTCAAGGGCTTGTTTGAATTCGGTAACTCTTTTTGCGATATTATCTTCGCTAAATCCGTAATAGTAATGTGCTGTTTTGGCGCCGGTTGTTCGCAATAGAGTAATTTCCATACCCTTTAAATCAACTGAAGCTTCTTGCAGTGCATTATGAATTTTTTCTGCAGCTGTTTCTCGCGTATCCTCACCCCATCTCTCATCATATCCCTGCTGCCTATAATTACCCCATCCCAATCTGCTATTTGGGGTTAGATGAATCATAACAACTCTATCTTCTCCGTCATGTGACTTCCCTTTTCCAAAAGCAACCATACATCCAGAAACACGATTTGTAAGAAGCTCGCCAGCACTATCTAAAATAGCTCCAGTATCTGTTTCTACTATTCCTATCTTTCCATCTTCCACCTCGCGCTCAACGATCGTTCCAGAACTAGCACTTAACTTCTGATCAATACGCTCTCCGTCTACCTCAATATGCAATAAGTCTGCTGTCTGCTTCCTTGTATACTTATCGGCGTACATTTGAAAAATTAGATCACGTCTTTCTCTAACGCTCTCATTCTCAGGTTGTACCTCAATTAAGTCTTGAGGCGGTCGTCCTTGTTCAAATTCATTCATATGAAAACAGTTTACCAAAAAGGACCTACCTGTGGTAGATCCTTTTGAATGTTTTATTTCTTCTTCTTTTTCGTACTTACCACACCTTTTTTCTTAAATGCCTCTTTAAGATACTTTCCGGTATGAGTCTTGAGTTTGGCGACTTCCTTTGGTGTTCCTTCTCCCACAATTTTTCCACCTTTTATTCCACCATCAGGTCCCATGTCTACAATCCAGTCTGATGACTTCATCACATCAGTGTTGTGTTCAATTACGAGAACTGTGTTTCCCTTGTCAACGAGTGCATGCAACACTCCGAGCAAGCGTTCAATGTCGTCAAAGTGGAGCCCCGTTGTTGGCTCGTCAAGAATGTAAAGTGTTTTACCAGTTGCTCGTCGTGACAATTCTGTTGAGAGTTTAACGCGCTGGGCCTCACCACCTGAAAGTGTTGTAGCTGGCTGACCGAGCTTTAAATATCCAAGCCCAACTTCGTGAAGTACATTCAACTTTTCGTAAATGTTTGAGCGGTCTGCAAAGAATCGTCGTGCTTCATCCACAGTCATATCCAAAACGTCTGCAATGTTCTTCTGGCGATAGTGAATATCAAGCACCTCCTGAATATAGCGTTGCCCCTTACACTCTGGGCACGGCGCATACACGTCAGGCATGAACTGCATCTCGATACGAATCTGTCCGTCCCCTGCGCATGGCTCACATCGTCCACCGCCCTTAACGTTAAAACTAAACTTTCCAGCATCATATCCACGTAACTTTGCCTCAGAGACATCAGTGAACAAGTCACGGATAGCAGTAAACACTCCAGTGTATGTTGCTGGGTTTGATCGCGGAGTTCGACCAATCGGAGACTGGTCAACTGTTACGACCTTATCGATATTTTTAATTCCCTTAATCTCCTTGTGCTGACCCGGATAAGCCTTAGCACGATAAAAATGCTTAGACAAAGTCTTACCCAGAATGTCTAAAATCAATGTTGACTTTCCTGACCCCGAAACTCCTGTAACACACACCAATCTTCCAAGCGGAATGCTTGCGTTTACATTTATCAAGTTGTGCTGGTTGGCACCAACGATTGAAATATTTTTATTATTTCCCTTTCTGTATTGCTTAGGAGCCTTTAGAGTCTTTCGACCCATCATGTAGTCTCCGGTAAGCGAGTCCTTATTTTTCATGATCTGCGCCGGTGTTCCCTCTGCCACAATCTGTCCGCCGTACGCTCCAGCACCAGGCCCCACATCAAACACATAGTCAGCCGCCTTGATCATATCCTCGTCATGCTCAACTACGATCACTGTGTTTCCAAGATCACGCAAATGTTTAATTGTTTCAATGAGATGTTCATTATCACGCGGATGCAATCCGATTGAAGGCTCGTCCAACACATAAATGACTCCAGAAAGTGCAGCCCCTAACTGAGTTGCCAAACGAACTCGTTGCGACTCACCACCAGAGAGTGTCATCGCACTTCTATCGAGTGTTAGATAACCAAGCCCAACATCAATTAAGTGTTGCACACGCTCTCTAACTTCTTTTGCGACTCGCTCAACCACTAAGGTGTACGCGCCAGACATGCCGTCATCTCCATTCAACTTTGCTGCTTCGCTTAAAACGTCGTCAAAGAACCCTGGCACGTCCTCGATAGGTCGCGAAACAACATCTGCAATTGATTGTCCATTAATAGTAAACAATAGAACCTCTTTACGAAGTCTCTGCCCCTTACAGTCCGGGCAAACCATTGAACGCATGTAGGTCTCGAGTTCCTTACGAACATACTCGCTAGAAGTTTCGCGATACTTAGCCTCCAACATCCCCAAAACACCAGGGAACGTGATAGTGCTTCCTCCTACTTCGTACTCATCGTCTCCTGTTCCAAAGAGCACGATGTCCAGCTTTTTCTTAGCAAGCTTTTCCAGCGGGTCGTGCATGTTAAACTTTTGTCGTTTTGCTACGGTCTTAAGTACTTCCATGTACCCGCTTTGGTTTCCTGCAATTCTACTCCAAGGCTTCACTGCGCCTTGCGCTAAAGTTAAACGCTTATTTGGGACCACTAGATCAGGCTCCAAAACCAACTTCACTCCCAGACCAGTACACTCAGGACAAGCTCCAGCTGGTGAGTTAAATGAAAATAGTCGCGGTTCAAGTTGAGGAATCTGCATTCCACCTGGCAGATGATATCCTCGTACCAACTCTTCTTCGTCTCCAGTGTCATCGCGGTACATCATCAAACGATCATTTCCAAGGTCTAATGCCTTTTCTAAAATAACGCGCATTCGCTCGATAGGAACGTCTTCATTATCTTCAAATCTGTGCGCTAAAATCTCAATTGTGTGTGCTTTTGTTTTTTGTTTACGCATTCCAATCGCTTCATCCAAATCAATCATTAGTCCGTCATAACGAACCTCTTCAAAGCCAGCATTCTTGGCAGCGATTAAAACCTGACTATGCTCTCCCTTCTGATTCTCAACCATAGGAACAAACAACATCACTTCCCCTCCCTTAACAGCCTTCATTACTTGAGCTGCGATGTCCTCCAATGTCTTTTGCTCGATCAACTTTCCAGTGTCAGGGTGATGTGGTTTTGCAACACGAGAAAATAAAACACGCAGATAGTCATAAATCTCCGTGACTGTTCCAACTGTTGAGCGCGGATTATGTGAAGATGATTTCTGATCAATAGCAATCGTTGGGGAAAGACCCGTAATCTCATCAACGTCTGGCTTGTCTTGCAGTTCTAAAAATTGCTTGGCATAGCTTGAGAGCGACTCCATATATCTTCGCTGTCCCTCGGCATAGATGGTATCAAATGCCAATGATGATTTTCCTGAACCTGAGAGTCCGGTAATTACGACCAACTGATTTTTAGGAATATCACAATCGATATTCTTAAGGTTGTGCACTCGCGCACCGCGAATAGTCAATTTATCTTCGTTTTTCACACGCAAATTGGTTATGAATGTCGACTTCTCCCCACCAAATCGACAATGAGTGTAAGCGCTCGCGACAATACCATGTATTTTGACATGTGGCAAGGCTCTGGGGTGACGACCAAAAGAACCGACATACGCCGGTTCTAAAATCTACTTTAAACTTTGTACTTTATACTTTCTATTCAGCCATTACCAATTCCACTGGCAGTCGGCCTCTCCTCCATCCTTATCTAAACAATTACTCATACCCGTTTCTGAACTCGTATTTGTACAATTGACCCATAAATCGTCGGCTCCAATACTTAATGAGGGAAGAATAGTCATTGGTACATCTGAATATTCAACTACACTGATCACACAACCCTCTCCGTCTGGAGCGAGCTCGCATACATCTTCGGTGCAAAATTTTTGTAACACCTCGTATTCATAATCGTCATTCCTAAACTCATCTATATCCACATAGTCCACTCCTGAACCTAGAAGCTCTAAATCGAAGATTCCAATTTCCAATAAATCATATGCTCGACAACCTTCACTATCCGCTGCTCGTGCGTCATCAATCAATCGATCGCAATCAACACCCGCCTCTCCTCCAGGATATGAAACTTCTACGCACTCCGAATTTGCATCCTCATTGTACAAACAGTAATAACGCAAATTATCATCTGGAAAATTATCAACTGGTGTCATTCGAGAACACTGTGAATCGCTTGGTGGTAGATCAGATAACCCCCATGTTTCCGAGCCTGTATATGCACCTCTTTCAGCTACTTGGTAACATCTCTGACATTCATATCCACTTTCAGCTTCAACCGACCCAACGCAAACTGATAGATCATCACTACACCCGGAATAAACACACTCGTCTCCAATAACAATACCTGTCTCTGTAGCTCCGAGGTCCGTAACAATGCCAGGATCACCGCACGCACCGGTTGAAGGTATAATGGTCATTCCAGCCTCATCCATTGCATCGCACGTTGAATCAGGATCTAGAAAAACAACCGTTCTTATTCGAGGAGGTGCTACTCTATTAAAAGTAGCGAAACTTGGATCAACCACGTTGGCTATAGTATATGACGCGAACAACAACACTATTCCAGTTATCGCGCCTGTGATTCTGCTCTTTGCCTTACCAATTGCTTCTGGCTTCCCACGCGCCAGCATGTACTGAATACCACCGAGCATTATCATTACAATTGCTAGTAATGACCCGGCAGCTAACGCAAAACTATAACCAGCATTAATGTACTCCCCTAAACTAGTCGCCTCGGTAAGACTTCCAATCGCAATATTCAATGTAACTGGTATCGCCTCAGAATAACAATGCCCCTCGTTTGGTATACAACTTGGGTGCTGACCAGCCCACTCACCAGATACTTCTCCCTCCTCTGACTCTATACACTCATACTTCTGCCAACACATTGTGTTGTACTTAGGTTGAAGTGTCAGGCTTTCATCTTCGTCATCAGTGTTTGGATTATCCGCGTAGCAACCAAGATAGTCGTCGCACAAATCCTGACATGTTAGGATGTCGGCCACTTCATCCTCTGAGTATTGATACGCACCTTCAGTGGAGCTACAAAAACATTTACAACCATCATCCGCTGCCTGAGCAGCCGACGGAAGTGCGTAAAAAACAATTAATAAAATAAATAATACTGACAAGCGTTTCATATGCCCATATTGTAACATGAAAGTGGGCTGCTTCTATGCTATACTACAGCCATTGACGTAAAAGCTATTTATTGCTAGGATTTTGCCAATATGACATTAGACATTATACAATTAGCTCTTGCTATTTTACTGACCGGCGCTGTGCTGATTCAGACAAAAAACGCAGGACTTGGATCAATTTTTGGAGGAAGCGACAATGTACAGACAACTCGACGAGGAGTTGAACAAAAATTGCACATTACTACGATTGTGATCGCTGTATTGTTCTTTGCAGTATCACTTATCAACGTCTTGTATTAAAACAAGTGGTAAAAGTGGTATTTCGGCAAAGCCGAAGGGAGTAAAAGTGGTATTTCAAAATTAAATTTTAAATACCATCCAACACCATCACCATGTCAACTCACATGCAAAACATCAAACGTAAGCTCGGGCGCGTATCTGCGCAAGTGCGATCTTTATTTTCAAAAAAACAAACACACAAGAATCTGGCCATGCAACAGGTCATGAGTGTTAAGGAAGTCAAAAAACTTCCCAACAGCAAACAACTCAAACACTTCCCTTCGCTACTGTCAAAACGTGAGCGAACGATAGCCGGTGTTGCGCTGCTAGCAATTATAATATCTGGAATATTCCTAGTAAGGTCATTAGTTGGCACTCAACAAACTACAATAGCTGCCATTGGTGGAGAGTACACCGAGGGAATCATTGGGTCCCCTCAATTAATCAATCCTCTATACTCGCTCGCCAGTGACGTTGACACTGATCTCTCAAGACTAATATACAGCGGTCTAACAAAGTACAGCTCACTCGAAGGCGCAGCCTTGGATCTTGCGCAATCATATTCAGTTTCAGAGGATGGACTAGAGTACACATTTACAATTCAAGAAAATGCCAAATGGCACGACGGTAATCCAGTACTAGCTGATGATGTGATTTTCACAATAAGCGCGATTCAAAACACACAATATAGAAGTCCATTTGCGACCAGCTTTGAAGGAATCACCGTGTCACAAGTTGATGACAAAACAGTTCTTTTCACTCTCGAAGAAGCATCTTCTTCGTTTATGTCACTTTTGAATATCGGAATACTGCCATCACACCTTTGGCAGGAAATTACACCTTCGAACGCTGTTTTGACACAATTTAACATCAAACCAATAGGATCTGGTCCTTATAAATTTGAGGTGCTTGAAAAAGATGAACGCACAGGAGAAATACGAAGTTATACCGTAGAGCGCTTCGCGAATTATTATGCAGATGGCCCATATATCGAATCGATCACATTCAAGTTTTATTCTGATTTGATCTCGGCTCTCTCAGCTTTGAAAAATCACAATGTAGAAGGTTTGGGATATATACCGATGTCAGAAACACTAGCACTTGAAGATGAAAGTCATACAACGATAATGACAACTGGAATGCATGAGTATGTTGGCGCGTTTTTCAACCAAGAAGAGTCTGATGTCTTGGCAGATGAAGCGGTGCGCAAGGCACTTAGCTATGGAGCTTACCCAGAAGAGATCGTTGAACAAGTTTTTGCTGGATACGCCAATCCAATAAAGAGTTTTGTCCTCCCCGATACATACGGGTACTCAGAAAATGTATCAGATGTTTTATTTGATCAAAAAGCAGCAACTGTATTCTTAGACGAAGCAGGTTGGGCAATAAATGATGAAACAGGCATAAGAACAAAGGATGAACAAACTCTATCACTCACCATTACGACTTTGGAGACTCAGGAATTGATTGATGTAGCTGAGCTTCTAAAGAACAGATGGGAGGAGTTAAATATCGAAATAACAGTCGAGACTGTTGATCTTACTACGTTCCAAAGTGATACATTGGTAAATCGTAACTATGAAATCCTGCTCTCAGGCGAAGTATACGGAAATGATCTTGATCCATACGTATTCTGGCACTCATCGCAAACTGACTACCCTGGCTTGAACTTGGCAATGTATGAAAATACAGATGCTGATACTCACATCGAAACAGCTCGTGAAACAACCGATCTATCAAAGCGCGAATCAAATCTAATAAGCCTGCAAGAGATTACCTTAGCTGATTATCCGGCCGTATTTCTATATCAACCTCTTTATACTTACGCAATTTCAAGCTCAATCAAGGGCGCTGAGTATGAACGAATTTCAGTACCGGCCGATCGATTTAATAATGTAAATGAATGGTATATTAAGTCATCAAAAAGCTTCGAGTAGCTTTTGGTAAATACGACACTATAGCTAGCTCGATGGCCTAAATGCTTGACAATACTGCACCCCTGTGTTATTATACTCATCTTGATCCCCACGTGTGTCCCTTTGAAAATCTTTTCAGCCCGACCGTCACCATGTGACTAATCGCCTCTTTTTTGTATATTTAAAAACCTTAAATAGTCGAGTATTCATATACGTGGATCGAGATATCAATCGATCAATTTGATTCATTTTATTTATTGTTAATTTAACAACATATGGTTCAAAGCAAACGCCGAACTAACACAGGACGAAATTCTCGTCGCAAGCCTTTTCAACATAAAAAGCAAACTGAAAAAACAGTTGACGAAAAGTCACCCGCTAAAAAAGTACAGAAAAAGCAAAACGCACCATCTAAATCACCAGCGCGAAAAAATACACGACATCAAAAGACTCGAGTATTTAAAGGACGTGGTGGAGATGAAGTTCGAGTAATCGTTCTAGGTGGACTCGAAGAAGTTGGACGTAATTGCACAGTTATTGAATACAAAAATGACATAATGGTCATTGACCTTGGTCTTGAATTCCCAGGAGAAGACATGCATGGAGTTGATTACATCATTCCAAACGTGGACTATCTTAAAGGTAAGGAAAATAATGTCCGTGGAGTAGTAATTACTCACGGTCACTATGACCACATTGGAGGTATTCCTCACATTGTTCCAAAAATTGGTAACCCACCAGTTTATACAATGCCGATTAGCGCTGGAATCATTAAAAAGCGCCAAGAGGACTACCCTCAATCAAAGATCAACATCAAGGAAGTTAAAGCTGATACAAAATTGCAACTCGGAGTCTTTAAAGTGTCATTCATTCACATGAATCACAACATTCCAGATTCCGCCGCTGTTGTAGTGGACACTCCAGTTGGACGAATTATTCACTCTGGAGATTGGAAGTTCGATTTCCACCCCGCAGGAGATGTGCAAGGCGACTTGCACAAAATGGCACGACTCGGTGACGAGGGCGTACTACTCCTAATGGGTGACTCAACCAACGCTAACAAGCCCGGACACCAGACATCAGAAAAGGTTATCGGTGAAGAGCTACGAGGCGTTATGGAGAAAGCTGAGGGTAGAATTATTATCGGAACATTCGCTTCCCTACTTTCACGAGTCAAACAGATTTTAGAAATATCTGAACAGCTTGGTAAAAAAGTTGTAATTAATGGGCGATCAATGGTAACCAACGTTGAAATTGCCCGTCAGCAAGGCTTTATTCACATCAGTGATAAAACATTAATTCCTGTTGAAAAAATTAACACATACCCAGATGATAAAATCGTAACGGTATGTACTGGAGCACAAGGAGAAGAAAATGCAGCCTTAAGCAGGATTGCAAATGACGAACACAAAAACATCAAAATCAAAGAAGGTGATACCGTTATTTTCTCTAGCTCAATTGTTCCAGGAAACGAAGTTTCTGTGTTCCGCCTACAAGATACTCTATATAAAAAAGGAGCGAACATTATCAACTCCGCAAATATGGATGTGCACGCGGGGGGACACGGAAAAGTGGAAGACATTAAACTACTTATTAGTTTGATAAAACCTGAATACTACATGCCGATTGAAGGTAACTACAGCTTGCTTCATGCAAATGCACAAGTTGCCTACTCACTCGGATATGACAAACAACATGTTATCCTAGGCGAAAATGGCCAAGTAATTGAACTTAGAAAGGGCCGAAACGGCAAAGGAGACATTCGCAAAACAGAGGAACGCGCTAATACTGACTACGTCTTTGTTGACGGGCTCGGTGTTGGAGACGTATCTCAAATTGTTCTGCGTGACCGAAAGGCACTCGCAGAAGACGGCATAGTCATTCCAGTTGTAAAAGTCGATAAAAAGACAGGAAGAATGATTGGCCAAGCAGACATTGTTAGTCGTGGATTTATCTTTATGAAAGATAACCAGAAGCTCATCCAAGAAACCCGCAAGTTAATCAAAAAGGCGGTGGTAGACGATGATCCTAAATCCAATGCTGACTCTGACTACATTAAGAAAGAAGTTCGCGATGCGGTTGGAAAGTATCTGTTTAAAAAGACTAAGCGTCGACCAATGATTATCCCGCTTGTCATTCAAATCTAAAATCAAGGATTAACAAAACCCCACTAACCCTCACCATCTCGACGCCTAGGACCTGCCTACCGGCAGGCAGAGAGATCTTCTCAAGAAGATTCCTCGTTCTGCTCGAAATGGTGAAAGTATGGGGTTTTGTGTTTTCTGGTATAATCTAAACACTTAATACACTGGTCCTACTGATCCGAAAATAAACATTTTAGACATTTTCAACAAGTTAAACCCTTCTATGCGCGTCCTAACTGGAATACAACCAACAAACGTTCTGCACATCGGCAACTTATTTGGTGCCCTAATTCCTGCTGTCGAACTCCAAGACGAACACGAGCTCTACATAATGATTGCGGACTATCATTCGATTACTGTACCTCAGAATCCTGAGACACTAAGTGAGAGCATCTTGCTCAATGCAGCTGCTTATCTCGCCGCTGGAATCAATCCAACAAAGACAGTACTCTTCCAACAATCACAAATCAGCGCTCACACGGAGCTTGCTTGGATCATGCAATCGCAAACGCACATGGGTGAGATGAAGCGCATGACACAATTCAAGGATAAATCAGGCGACAAAGCAGATGCAGTTTCTGTTGGCTTGTTCACCTACCCTATTCTGATGGCGTCTGACATTCTTTTATATGATGCTGAGGGTGTGCCTGTCGGTCATGATCAAAAACAGCATGTTGAGATAACGCGCGACATAGGGCAAAGATTCAATAAAACATTTGGTGAAACATTTGTAATACCAAAGCCAATAATTAGAAAGCACGGCGCCCGATTAAAGTCCTTAACTGAGCCTGAGAAAAAGATGAGTAAAAGCGCGGCAAGTGCCAAGAGCTACATCTCATTAATGGACGAGCGCGAGATTGTTCACAAAAAGATCAGATCAGCCGTGACTGACTCGGAGCAAATAATTACATTTGAGGAACGCCGCGAAGGACTATATAACCTACTGACAATATTTAGCTTGTGCACTGGAAAGTCAGGTGAAGACCTAGCGCATGAATACGCCGAAGGTGGAATGAAGAATCTCAAGGACGACCTTGCCACAGCACTAAGTGACTATCTGGACCCAATTCAGGCTAAGATGAAAGAGCTACTAGAGAATAAAGATGAGCTTAAACGAATCATCGCAAATGGATCTGTAGCAGCAGAAAAAATAGCAACAGCAAAGTTGGTAGAGGTGAAGAAAAAGATTGGAGTAGTATTGTAACAGAACCCAGAATACAGACTTCAGAACCCATATTAGAACCGGCATGTACCGGTTCTTTTGTTTTATTCACAACCCCTACCGACCATATCATCAGCACCTTAAACTGGGTTCTGAAGTCTGACATCTGACGTCTTCTACCGTCCTCATTGACATTCTTCGCCAACACTGCTATATTTTTCTGGTCAAGTGCAACCTGCGCCTGGCTTCCATGCAGCCCTCAAGCTGAAACAGAAACCCGGATATCTCCCCCAGGAGTTTGCCACATGTCCGCAGTTGTCCCCTCCTCGCCCACCAGCGCGAACCCTGGTCGCCCGACCAACTCGTGCCTCGACATCATCCCGCAACGCCAGTGGCGCCGCCTCAAGTCGCACCACCAGCGTGCGCTCGTGCACTTCACTGACCTGGAGGATGTGCTGCCCGATGGCACACTTCCCTCGCACAGCATCATCTTCAACATGAAGACCGGCGAGCAGGTCACGGCAGCCGTAGCCACCGCGCTCGCCGAGCGCTGCAAGATCGCATACTCGGAGATCGAGCGCACCTTCATGACGGTCGCTCGCATGACCACGCTCGACCCCACGGCCATGATCAAGATGGTCACAGCCACGACCTTGCGTGAATTCTGCCTCGCAATCCCCGAACGGTGCCATGAGTTCTGCGATCGAGGCCTGTTCACGTGCACAGGTGTGTGCCGAGTTGGCCTGTCAAAACTCCGGAAGGTCGCGGATCTGCAGGCCGCATTGCATGAGTACTGCCGCGACAACTAGCACGGCTCGAGCCCTACGACCCACTTATCCCCCGGACCACGTCCGGGGGATCACTGTTTTTACAGAACCCAGAATACAGACGTCAGAATCCAGTCATAACACTAAACTGTAGTCTGACGTCTGGGTTCTGACGTCTGCCCCCATTGACATTCTGCGCTAATCATGGTATCGTTTGCCCGTTCAGGAAATCCGATAGTCGCTTGGCGCTTTGCGCCATGAGGAAAGTCCGAACACCCACTGCGCGGTAACGCGTTGTGAAAAAAGGATGTTGCTAACAGCAACCAAGATATAAATGAGAGTGGAAGGAACTGGATTATCTGTTCCTGCCAGTCTGATGAAACTTAGGGAAAGTGCCACAGAGACAATACTAACTTTGCCAAGCAAAGTGAAACGTGAAAAGTAATGCGGTGTCTGAGATCACATGATCTCAACAGGCTACGCATTTCGCCCTGCGGTGACGCAGTGGCGTGGTAAACCCATCCTGGTGCAAGAGCAAATTAGGTAGCTCGCTTGAAATGATTGGCAACGATCATTCTAGATAAATGACTATCCCTTGCCATCGCTCTACGAGCTATGTCGGGGACAGAATTCGGCTTATAGTTTCCTGAGCAACAAAACGCATCGCAACCGCGGTGCGTTTTGTTGCTCAGGAAATAGAATGTAGAGAGTAGAATGTAGAATGTAGTTTTAGTTTTGACACTACCTTCTACTTTCTACCTTCTACCTTCTGCGCTATAATTAGAACACTATGAAACGCGTAAACTTATTTTTTGCAGCTTTATTATTACCACTGGATTATATCGTACTCGTTGGTGCAGCCTGCTTTGCATACTGGGTACGATTCTCGCCAATGATTCGCGAAATTCGGCCGGTAGTGTTCGACCTTCCTTTTGATGCGTTCATAAAAGTTACTACGCTATCAGGCTTTGTCTTTTTGCTGATCTTTGCATTCTCTGGTCTATACGTCATCCGACAAATGCGCCTGGCAACTGAATTTGTAAGAATAGTCTTGGCAGTATCGGCGAGCATTGCCGTTGTGCTTGGAATAGCATTTTTCTCGCGTGAGCTTTTTGACTCACGATTCATCGTGCTCGCTGTCTGGGGATTTGCGATAGTTTTTATTTCAGTCGAGAGATACCTGATCCGCATGCTACAAAGATCATTGCGCAACTTTGGCATTGGACTGCAACGAATAGTGATTATTGGAAAAACAAAATCCGGCCAGTCACTTAAAAAGTATTTCCAAAAGCATCCCCGAATCGGATTCGAGGTTGTTGAACACACAAATCACTTCACTAATAGCACCATAGATAAAATTCTTGCTTTAAAGAATAAAGGAATGGTCGACGCCATCATGCTCGCCAATCCCGAAGTAGATAAAAAAGAAATTCGTGACGCGAAATCATTCTCAGACAACGAACAGCTAAACTTTTATTACCTAGCCGAAGTATTTCCAAGCGCCGCAGTGAAGCCAGTGGTACACACTCTTGCTGGACAACCAATTATCGAGGTTCCAAAAACTCCACTTGATGGGTGGGGAGCGATTTGGAAGCGTGGTTTCGACGTAATTATGGCTCTAATCTTCATCACCCTAACTTCCCCATTCATGATCGTGGCGGCACTCGCTCTATTCATTGAACAACCTGGAAACGTATTCTTTGTTCACAAACGTGTTGGTCAAGGTGGTAAGAGCTACAATCACCTGAAGTTTCGATCCATGATCAAGGACGCACACAAGTATCGCTTTGATCCTGAGTTTATTAAAAAGTACGGCAACGAACGCGGTGGTACTCCACTATTTAAACTCACTCATGATCCGCGCATTACAAAGGTTGGACGAATAGTTCGTAAGCTATCAATCGATGAGCTTCCTGAGCTTTTCATGGTACTCATCGGCCGCATGAGCTTAATAGGTCCTCGCCCTCACATGCCTGAAGAAGTAGCAGACTACAAACCTCATCAAAAACAAGTCCTAACTATAAAACCTGGAATGACTGGTATGGCGCAGGTTGGTGGGCGAGCAGACTTGGACTTTGACGAAGAGGTTCAACTCGACATGCACTACATTCAAAACTGGAGCCCATGGCTTGATCTGATAATACTTTTCAAAACACCAATAGTAGTAATCTTCGGAAAAGGCGCTTACTAAGTTCAAGAAATTTAATATAAGACCTATCAGACCGATGGGTCTTATTGTTTTGAACACTAAATTTACCCTTGCCCAAAGGTCTTTGGCGTGCTTAAATACATCTACTATGAAGGTAGCTTTAGTACATGATCATCTAACCCAAAACGGTGGCGCTGAGCGTGTGCTTGAGGCCATGCAGAATATTTGGCCAAACGCACCAACCTTTACACTGTTATACGATAAAACGATCATGGACACCTCCTTTGGGCATCGCGATATTCGTACCAGCTTTTTACAAAAAATTCCTGGAGCGCTTAAACGCTCTCGCTGGCTATTACCACTCATGCCGACAGCAACTGAAAGCTACGACCTTTCAGAGTTTGATGTAATCGTTTCAAGCACCAGCGCTTTTTCTAAAGGTGTCATTCCATCAAGCGATGCTCTTCATATTTGTTACTGTCACACACCAACACGATACCTGTGGTCAGACACTCACAGCTACACTGAAGAGCTCAAAGTTCCAAGAGCTATAAAAAAACTTCTTCCCCCGATCCTGAGTATCCTGCGTAACTGGGACCGACTCGCCGCTGATCGTGTTGATTTCTTTGTCGCTAACTCCGAAACAGTAAAACGGAGAATACAAAAATACTATCGACGTGATAGTGATGTAATTCACCCACCCGTTGAAGTGGATCAGTTCAGCGTCACTGACACTCCAAAAGAATATTATCTTATTGGCGGTCGCTTAGTACCATACAAGCGCTACGACCTTGTAATCGATGCTTTTACAAAACTTGGTATACCACTTAAGGTTTTTGGCTCTGGACCAATCGAAAAAGACTTAAGAGCGCGAGCAGGAGACAATGTTCAATTCTTGGGTCGAGTTTCTAACGAGGAACGGGCGCGACTCTTTCAAGACGCTATTGCTTTTTTGCACCCTCAAGAAGAAGACTTTGGAATTACACCAGTTGAGTCCATGGCAGCCGGCCGACCAGTGATCGCTTACCGAAAAGGTGGGGCGACAGAAACTGTGATCGATAGAAAAACTGGAGTATTTTTTGACAAACAACATTGGGAAGAGATCGCAAACACGGTTTTGCATTTTGACCATACAAAATTTGATCCAATGGAGATTCGAGAATTCGCCAAGCAATTCTCAACGCAAATCTATCACAAACAAATGCATGACTACGTGCAAAATAAATGGGAAGAGCACAGAAAGAAAGTCTTGGGAATTGTTTAAATTGATGAAATGTCTAAAATGTTTATTTCGAATAAACACCTTAAACAACTTAAACACTTAATCATTAGATCCATGCACCTCGCCATCGACATTCGACATCTAACGACCGATCAACATTCAGGTATTGGTCGGTACACGATTGAAATTATAAAACGCATGGCGAAAATTGCGCCGGATGATCGTTTTACTCTTTTTGCATCAGGAGCACCGGAAACACTTTCTAAGCTTCCAAAGTTTTCAGGAAAGAATATTACAATCGTTAAGCACGAAATGCCCAATCGTGCGCTTTCAGCAAAACTTCATTTCACAGCGCATACACTGGAAGATTTTTTACCAGAAAAACCAGATCTATGGTTTTTCCCAAATATAAACATCATCAAAACGCACCGTCCCTACGTAATCACCATGCACGACCTTTCCTTTGAGCTCTTTCCAAGTTTCTTTCGTGTCAAAGATAGAATTTGGCACAAAGCTGCACGACCACGATATTTGGCCGAGCATGCAGAGCTCGTTCTTACAGTGTCAGAAAACACAAAGCAAAACTTAAACGCCTTGTGGGGCGTTGGTGAGGATCGAATGGTTACTACACCACTTGGAGTAGATGATCGATTCAAAGCAAAAGAGCAAGCCTGTGACACAAACAATTTAAAACAACACGATATTGAATTTCCATATATTTTAAGTCTATGCACTCTTGAACCACGCAAAAATATAGAGACAATCGTCGAAGCGTACGAAAAGTGGCGTGCTTCAACCCTCCCCCTTCCCAAGGGGGAGCTGGAGGGGGTTGCCGTCCCGCACCTAGTGATTGCAGGCGGACGAGGTTGGAAGAATGATAATCTTCACAAACGCATCAAAAATTCAAAATACACAAATGATATTCACGTTCTTGGATACATTCCAGAAAAACACAAACCAACACTTTATAGGCACGCCGAACTGTTCCTATTTCCATCATTTTTTGAAGGCTTCGGCTTACCGATAGTCGAGGCAATAGCCAGCGGTACACATGTAGTAACAAGCTTCACTGGATCCATGCAAGAAGTTGGAAAAGAGCACGTAACATACGTCGACCCATTCAATGTAAACGATCTAGTTCACGCAATCGACGTAGGATTAAAACACGAACACGAAGTCGGCGCCCACATTCCAGGAATCTTCTCCTGGGACGCCGCAGCCCGTCGGACACTAATGGCAATCAAAGCACTCGAACCATCATCATAATCCATAATTTTTCACTTATGGACCGATCGGGACAAAAGTGAAAAATTTAAAGCACAAGACCCCGCGGAACGAATCCGTGGGGTTTACGATTGTCTGCCCAGCAAGGTGGGCTAGTTTTGTTTTGGCTCGCTCGAGATCCAAACACTGCCATCGACCGGAGTGAACCCATAGATCCGTGTCTCGTCGACCAGAGGTGGCTCGAGACCGAACACATTGAGCACCTTGGTCCTGTCATAGAGCAACACCTCGCACTTCTCGTCAGTGCAAATGATCTGCCGAGGAGCATCACTCGGCGACTCATGAACCCAGAGCTCCTCGAAGTCGGGTGTGTAGTGCGGATCGCGAATGATCGTGACCATCATGACAGGATACTGAGGTGTGATATACACCTCACCGCAATACGACCCCTCCGCCTCCTGAGCAAAAAGTGGGATCTCCGTATGGTGATCAACACTGCGTCCACCCACCGTCTTGGCTTGGACGCTCACAGGCAGCTCGAGGCCGTCGGGGATCAGGAAGCAGAACTGCGCGTAGGGCGAGGTCATCTGCTCCGGCCGCTCGACCTGGACGGCCTCGTTGGCGCCCCCCTGACCCTGCGGCCAGAATGGCAGATCGCTCACAACGGCCACATAGGTGAACACGGCCACCATGAAAATACCCAACACGAGAAGCGCTCGAGCCCGAAATTGCTCTTCGGCGTTAGGATCCATTCTCTGCTTGCTCATGCGCACCTCCGTGATGCGGTTTGAAAGGATTTCTCGACCTTGAAAAGCCAAGGGAGAAGCCTATCAAAAATATGTGTTCACGTCAATCACGACGTGTGTAATAATTTATCCACTGTTACCCACATTTGAGCACTAAAGTTACATCAATTCGTGATAAAATGTAAGTGCTTATTACGAAAATAGATTTCGAATTTTTACGTAGGAATGTTTAGGCGAAAAGTTTGAAGATCGAGGAGAGATAGTGGGACTATCTTGACGAGATCTGAAGGCTTTGCAGCCAAACATGGCAAGTAAAAAACGGAAGTCTATTGTCGTAATGAGCACAAATGAGAATCGGTATTGATGCTAGATTTTATGGGCCCCGAGTGGGAGGAGGCGGACTTGGTCGTTACGTCGCTGAATTAGTGAACCACTTGCAGGTTTTGGACCACAAAAATCAGTACGTTCTTTTTTTACGCAAAGAAAATTTCCACGAGTGCCGAATCACTAATAAGAACTTTTCCAAGCAGTTAGTCGACATTCCTTGGTACACAATTCAGGAGCAACGAAAGATGCCGGGAATCATAAAGCGTGCACAGGTCGATTTCATGCACTACCCGCACTGGAACATTCCAATTTTCTCACGAGTGCCATTCATCGCCACAATCCATGACCTGATAATGCTCGAGCTTCCCTATTCCGCAAGAGCAACAACGAAGGGTCCACTAGTGCACGGTTTCAAACACGCAGCGTTTCGAGTAGTTCTGGAAAATGCAATTCACAAATCACGCCACATACTGACAGTTTCAAACTACACCAGACAATCGATACTAAAACACTTCGGTGTTAAAACTGACAAAATTAATGTAGTACCAAATGGAGTAATTCCACCGCGTGAGGCACGCTCTGTAAGCCTTACCGCACTGGGTGTATACGAACCGTACTTCTTATACGTCGGTAACGCATACCCCCACAAAAACATCGAGATGATGATGCACGCGTTTGCGCAATTCCATAAGAATCATCCATACACTCAATTAGTAATTGCAGGACGCAGAGACGTGTTCTCGCACAGGCTAGAAAAAGAAGCAGACGAGCTAGGAATTAAGGGAGAAGCTGTGCGATTCATAGATCTACCTACTGACGAAGAACTTGCAGCGTTATACAAAAATGCAAATCTATTCATCTTCCCTTCCAAGATTGAAGGGTTCGGAATTCCACCGCTTGAAGCAATGAGCTATGGAACTCCAGTCGCGGCCGCAAACACCAGCTCGATACCAGAGGTTTGCAAGCACGCTGCGCAATACTTTGAACCAGATGATATAGAGGCGCTCGTTGAACTTATGCGTCAAGGCGCAGATGAACCTGAAAGATTCACACAATCCATAAAGGACGGACTAGAAGTATCACGTGGATACACATGGAAAAAGACAGCAAAGATGACACTTGATATTTATAATAATCAATCACTACTGTAACGATCTAAATGGCCCGGAAGAAAAAACAAATCAGTAAAGCAATGAAGAAGCACCAACCAAAGGTGTCTATGCTTTATGATGATGCGCTTCCGGTATCACTTAAGCAGCGTGGCATCTCTGAATCGGTGTCCCCCGGTATTAGATTAGGAACATCTGAATCAGCACCTGTTTCTCCTTACATAATCGAGCTATCACGCAAGGATCAAAAAGTTGCAGCGCAAGATACAAAGCAGGAGCGCATCGCACAACTTGCACGTGAGCTTGCACAGGTAAATGATTTCGATCAAATCGAAAGCGCAGACTCGACCGCGCCAGTAAACGCGCTTGAACTTTCTGTTGATGAACTTCGTGACCAACTCCGTGAGCCTGAAAGGATCATCAAGAAAGTACGAGTTGAATCTAGTGTTAAATCAGTCACTCAGATCGAAGCGCTACCAGAGCTTGAAGTTGATACCGCTGACGTCTGGAGTGTCATTGAGGAGGAGATAGTGCAAGACGTGATCATCACTAACGATGAAGATGTACTGCTAAAGATCGAATCAGAAGTTGACCACGATTCCAAGAAGGTAATAAGTTCCGAAACATTAGTTGAGCGATTCTCTCGCATTCACTTACTACTTCCAAAAGCTGCCAGGCACAGAGCGATGGCCGCGTTTTTAGTTGTTTCATTTATCTTGGTGATGCCACTGCATGCAATGCAAGGGATCATTGATAGCACTTCAGTGGAATCTGAAATCACGCGTATTAGTTCTAAAGCGATCACTGAAATCGAAAGCGCTGCGAGCTCAGCTCAGGCTCAAGAATTCGCAACAGCAAGCTTGGACTTTGAACGTGCGGCAGAGAGTTTTGAAAGCGCACAGGAATCCCTACAGAACATGCACCTAGCGGCAACCGCACTGGTCAACATCATTCCACAAACTGATAACACATACGAAACTGTACAAGGCCTGGTCAGTGCTGGCGCATCGCTTTCAAAAGCAGCTGCACTTATTAGCACTGCGATCGAAGAGTTGTCTGAGGCTGATTCATATTCACTATCAACAAAATTGGAATTGCTTACTACCTACATGAACAATGCCCTTCCGCAGGTCGTGGCAGCAAACAAAGCATTGCAAAAAGTTGATCTTGAATACATCCCAGCTGAGTATCAAGATAAAATCACTCTTTTGCTCCAAACTGCTCCGTCACTTGAAACTTCAATCAACGAATTCCTACAATTCTCAGGAACATTGCAGATCATAATCGGTGGAGAACAAAAGATGCGATACTTATTAGCATTCCAAAACAACACAGAACTGCGAGCTACCGGAGGATTCATCGGAAGCTTTGCTCAAGTCGATATGCTGGGCGGACAAATGAGTGAAATTGATATTCCTGAAGGCGGAACCTACGATATGCAAGGTCAGCTTGATGAATACATCGCACCGCCTGAGCCGCTAACTTTACTCAACAGTAGATGGGAGCTTCAAGACGCAAACTGGTTCCCAGACTTTCCAAGCTCAGCTCAGAAAATGCTCGGATTTTACGAAAGTGCTGGTGGACCAACGCTCGATGGAGTAATTGCATTCAATGCAACTCTAATACCTCAACTTCTTGCGATCACTGGACCAATCGAGATGCCTGAGTATGACCGCACAATTACATCAGAAAACTTCTTATTTGAAACACAGAAGATCGTTGAGTATGAATACACTCAATACGAGCAAAACACTGAGCGCGAAGAAGACGCACCCAAGCAATTCATTGGCGACCTAGCACCAAAACTTTTAGAGCGACTAAGTACCGCGAGCCCTGAGGAATTATTGCAAGTTCTTGACCTACTTTCTTCATCTCTTTCACAAAAAGACATGATGATCTTCATGACTGACAACGAACTGCAAAGTGATATTGAGACTCTTGGTTGGTCTGGATCGCTCAAACAAACCGATGGTGATTACTTGATGGTTGTAAACACTAACTTAGGAGGAGGAAAGACTGACACTGTCATAAAGCAAGACATTGAAGTAGACGTCGAGATAGCAGAAAACGGATCAATTACCAACACTGTAACGATCACAAAAGAACACATGGGACTAAGCTCTGCTTTATTTGAAGGCGCCAACAACGTTGACTACATTCGACTATACGTACCGCAAGGCAGCGAATTGCTAAGTGCAAGTGGCTTTGAGATTCCTGACAGTGACTTATTTAAGACCTCAGATATTGAGCTTGAAGCTGATGAAGATATGCTACTGTGGACCTCTGACTTTGCGCTTGACCTTAATTCTGGAACAGACATTTGGACAGAGCAAGGTAAAACAGTATTCGGAAACTGGATTCAAACCAAACCTGGAGAAATAGAAACCATCACATTTACGTATCAATTACCGTTTACCTTTGAACAAACCAGCGAAACGATTTTGGAAATGGCAAAAGCATATCTTGGACTTAAACAGCTCAATGAATACTCTCTACTTTTACAAAAGCAACCTGGAGTAGAAACGCGGCAGACTAGCGTGAACATTTTTGGACCAAGTAATCACAATTTACTTTGGAGCTCACAAAATGAGTTAACAACTTCAGGAGCTAAAGTTAACAACCAGCAAGACTACTTCTTCTCTACTCTATTTGAAGCACGATAGATATGACACCAAAGGAACCAAAAACAACGCACACTAAACACAAAAAGCCGGCACATACAAAAAAGCCGGTGTCTGATGCTCCCGCAAAATCACACACTCACGCAAAACACACTCATCACACTCCCGAAGAAGATCGTGAGCAATTAATGGACGAAGGTCTCGAGGCAATTTACGGCGACGGTGCAATAAACTTTGAAAAACTAGACAGAAACAGCAACAAGCTTACTCGCATCTTAATAGCAGCGGTGGTCATCCTATCAATACTCGCAGTAACTTCTTGGGCTGGATTTTTCGCCTACACTAAACTCTTTGAAGTGTCACATGACGAGAATTTCACATTAGACATTGTCATGCAAGAAGAATTGGTTAGTGGACAAACAACGCAAATTGAAATTCAATACGCAAACCCAACAACAGTTCCAATTGCATCGCTTGATTTAGACATCAATCTCCCTTCAGCGTTCCGTGTCTACTCATTTAGCCAAGAACCGGCAAACCTTGATGATCTTATCTGGGAAATAGGATCGATTCCTGGAATGACGGATAATAAAATAACCATCGACGGCGTTTGGATAGCTGAGGCGCCATCTGAAACTCCAGTGCAAGCCTACGCAACTTACAAACCTGGCAACTTCAATTCTGACTTCGAAGACATTGCAGTTGTTTATGTGACTACGCTTGAAAGTACATTAGTTGCAACGATTGAAGGACCAGAAGAAGCGTCAGCCGGAGAAGACCTCGACTACACAATCAGTGTCGAGAACTCTGGTGAAGAGCCCTTTGAGAATGTATTGGTTTCAATGGATCTGCCCCAAGGATTTTACTTAGAAAGCAGCGATCCAGAACTCGAGGCCGGCGGTCCAGCTCAATGGACTATAGAATATATCGACACACTTGAAACAATAGAAATCACATTCTCAGGCGTATTTGCATCCAACGTTGAAAGCTTCCAATATTTTGATGTTGCTATAAATTTGATGACCGAGAATCGCGAAGTAGAACAATCAACTGCGCAAGCATATACAGATGTGATGCAAAATGACATTAGTGTGCGGGTAGTAGCCAATGGCGCAACTGACGAAACCAGCGTTGACGTAGGTGGAGCGCTAAGAATGAGCATCGGTCTTGAGAACACACAAGACGCTCCAATCGAAAATTTAACCGTTCTTCTAGACTTTCAAGCAGATGATTCTATTCCAATTGCATGGAGCAGCTCAACGCTCGACAGTGGAACGATTACAAGTGATGGAATTTACTGGCAGCTCGACTCTATCGAGCCAGGTGAGAAAATTCTCATCAACACATCCTTCCCTATTGACTCAGAGCTTGGTGTTGGTGACGCTGATAACTTCAACGTCATCGCATCAACTACTTACAGCGGACGCACAGTTCTCTCTTCCCCAATGGAAGTATCAATAAACTCACAAGCAGACCTGCAAGCATCGGTTCGATACTACGAAGAAAGTGGCGCAGCACTTGGAAACGGGCCACTACCACCACAAGTCGGACAAACAACCACCTATCGAGTTATCTGGACAATCAACAATAGCCTGCACGATCTGGAGGACATAACCGTAAGTGCCGATCTGCCTCCACACGTAGTATGGGCAGGAAACGCAACACGCGACCTAGGATCTATCAACTACAACAGCTCAGAACACAGCGTAAGCTGGACCATTGATTCACTCTCATTAGAGCTTTCAAACGTACAAGGTGAATTCTCAATCTCAATCACACCAGACTCGAACGACATCGGCAGCTTTATAAAACTAATCTCAGGATCCGACCTATCCGCAACTGACTCCTCAACAGACGAATCACTCTCCGACGAAACCGACTCACTCACAACTGACTTAGAAGACGACCTATACGCAAGCGTAGAAGGCGGCGTGGTAATTGAATAACAAAAAAACAAACCTAAAACTATGCTGAAGAACCGGGTACCGCTCGGTTCTTTTGCATTTTCAATCTCACCTCAGTCCCCCGGCAATGTTTCAGCAGCCAGCCCCCGTTCACCCATTGTCAGACAACCCCGTCTGAGAGGGAGCCTGCCGACCGAACTGGCAATCAGTCCACTCATAGTCACCCAAAAACATTGACTGCAGGCCGCATCATTCTTTACGGCCGTGGAACACTCTGAAAAGGCTTTTTCTTTGCATACTTTCTTTGAGCCAACAAAGAAAGTATGTCTGGGGGTTACAGGGGGACGAAGTGCCCCCTGGCTCATCTCGGCCTTGACACATCCCCCATATCTGCTATTCTACTCCTGCCGACCGCTTTCACGACCAGGCTTGACCTCGTCCTGACCGCGATCCGCTCTCCTGCCCAGCAGGAGCGTTGACCTGGTAGCCCTACCCGGCTGCCACAGAACCGACCGCCCCGGAGCCACCAGGCTTCGGACAGCCCAGAGGACAGGGTGCCTAGCCCGGACCATCGAACGTCCGAGCCACCAAACCCCTGAACCCTCAAAACCCCCAACCGGAGATCCGATGCAGCGTTGCAACGGCCCCCCGGTGGCGACCTCCGTCGCCACCGCCCGCGAGGACACCCCCGACTCCGAGGCCAACGTACCCCAGAGGTGTCGAGACGATCACTAGGCTCTGCTGATGTGACTATGACAGTGCTCTTTAGAGGAATCTGGAATTAACAACTCCACCCCTATAGAATGCTCGAGTCACGAGGAGAAACATCAGCGCGCAGAGCCAAACCACAATCCTCCGAGTGGGTTCTATCCCCACACTGTCCGGCGCCAAGCGTGCCGGACGTTTTCTTTGTAAATAAAAGGCTTTCAAGGCCTTTTTGTGCTTTAGGCTTGACAAAAGCTCAAAATTATGGCATTATTCTTTAGTTCTGGATGAGCGAATGTGCGACTTCAGACATCGACGTTCCAGCAGGATCGTATGGCTCAGCTTCGGCTGTGACCGCCCGAGCCGCCCCCAAAAAGGCGACTCCCCGGACAGGAACCCAAACGTCCTTCCATACGCTAGGAGCCGACCCGTGGAACAGGTCACCTTGCAAAAGGTAAAAGCCAGCCTAGGCCTTGGGTACAGGTATTCTATGGCCCAAAAGTCCGACGGCGCCGATCGTCTCCGCCGTCACCCCCCCCGATGAACCACAACTAAGAGGAGGATCATCGAGAAGATCCAAATCGCCAACACCGACGGACTCGATTCCGACGGCCCACCCGTGAACCCCGACTACCACACTTCTGAACGTGGTAGCCGGGGTTCTGCACTTTCCAAACAAAAAAAACCTACAGAACTTACATGCCCTATAGGTCTTATTTATCCCCTCTGTCATCCTGAGGCTCTGCGAAGGATCTACTAGTGGACTCTTTGGTCTTCGACCTCAGAATAACAACTATTGGATGACAAATGAATCAAATCTTAAACCTTCTCACACCCCTCATGGCACGATATGCTCCGTACCACATGTGCTTCATCTGCAAATCAAATGTTCCGGGGTGCGTGACTATTTCACCGTTGAATCCTTTTTTGTATCTAGTAATCCCAGCCCATGGATGCTTTGGCCCAGAACCTTCAGGCGCGATACCCCAAAAATCAAACGTATGCATTCCCTGTCGAATAGCATCCTCAATTAAATACCAATGCAATAAATATGGTGCCATAACATTGCGATGCAAATTGCTCGACGCGCCATGCAAGTATGTTCGCACGCCAGCAAAGTCAATCATAATATTCGCGCAAATCACACGCTCCTCATAAAAACCAACTGCCAAATAAGCCTCAGCTCCATCATTCTTCATCACATCAAGCATTGCGCGATAATAAGCTTCTGGATGTGCTGAGAACTTATCACGAGTTGTCGTTTGTTCAAGTAATCTAACAAAATCATCAAATCGCTGCATGTTTACAATCTTTGGAACCACACCCTTGCGCTCTGCTAAACGAATATTGTAGCGAGTTTTTGATTTGAGATTGTTAAAAATCTCATCTCGCCCCTTTGTTAAATCCAAAATGGTAGTCGTCGAAGGTTGCATGTCATTAACTTTTTGCAAACCTGGATTCTCAACTGGTTCGAGCCGTGAGAACATCGCATCGGGAAGTTCTTGACGTAGCACCTCGATCTTATGATCAACCGATGCTGATCCGATCGGTCCCTTTGGTATGTACCAATAATACTGTCCGAGTGGCAATGGCATTTTAACTGCTTGAGCTAATGTTACGCCCTGTTCATCCTCTCGATGGACACGCTCAACCACGCGTCCTAATGATCGCTGAAACTCTCCCCATTGCCAGGAATGCAAAAATCCGCCAAAACGCGGGGCGTGATTCTCGACTGCTTTGTTCCAAGCTCTACGATCCATAATTAATTTGAAAACATCTTTAATGCGTGGCGTATCTTATCCTCGATTGTCTCGCCCTCAACTTGTCGCGATATCTCGATTGCCTCACGGCGAGCGTAGCCCAAACTAACAAGCGCCTCGATCACGTTAGTATCATCCTCATGAACAGCATCTTCTTTTACCAAAACGCCCTTGAACTCAAGAATGATCTTTTGAGCTGTCTTCTTACCGACTCCTGAAATACTTGTAAGAAATGCTAGGTCCTCCTTTAGGATCCTATCTTGAATCTGCTCAGGATTAGCCGAAACAAGAATCTTCTGCGCTAAACGTGGTCCAACGCCGCTAATGTCAATTAGCTTCTGAAATAAATCCAGTATCGATAGCTCCGGTGCAGCAAACAACTCTCTTCTATCTTCACGAATATGATCATAAATATGCCAGCTCACGAGCTCACCAATCTGTGGTGAACAACCCATATAAAAAACTCTATAACCAACACCACTCACAAAAACAACGCACGTGTCGAGCGCCACTGATCGGATTGTTCCTTCTAAATATGCAATCATAATTGTTCATGTGTCATCCCTGCGAAACCCGTCAGACGGGTCGAAAGCAGCCTGCCTGCCGGTAGGCGGGGGACCCATCATTACTGTGAGTTCGTCGAATTTGATAAACGATGGATTCCCGATCGGAGTCGGGAATGACAGGGTAAGTAAGGACATCTTACTCCATCGAGGTGGCATACAGCAAATGCGCCTGCTGAACCTTGGAATACAGCTTATCTTTATACTCTCCCAGCTCAGACAAATCACCTGTCTTGACGGCATTTTGCACCTTATCGATGATACCAGCACGCCCTGGGCCAAATGGAATATCTAACAGTTTAAAAACATCACCACCGCCAAGCCCAACGCTCTCTAACATTTTCTTAAACTCACTTTGCTTTTTATTCTCGATCTTTTTGACCCTCGCATGTCTTCGCTCTACAACCGCAAGCTCCTCGGAACGCAACATGTTCAATACAAGCTCTATGTCAGGCACAAGCGCACCATCCTGATATCCAATACTTCCAATTAATGCATCGAGCAATAGGGCCGCGGTTTGGACATCTAATAAATCATTTCCATCGATTCCTGACCTTTGCCCTACGCGTTGCAAATATGAATAGCGAGCTCCATCAGGTTTATCACCAATAAAATCCATCACCTCAATGTGATACTTGATTGTAAGCGCTAAAATCTCGCGGTCACGTGCAGTTAACCTACACAAATCTTCAACGGTATTGCGCACTTCTTCATATTTATCCGATACAGCAACTTTTGCATGCCCCTTGTAGTGAACCTTAATCTCAAACTCTTTATAAAAGTCTATCGCTACTTGCCGAGAATCAAGATCAGGAAGATCAACTTTAAATGCATTGAGCAATTTCAAATATCGATCGATTAAAGCGCTCTTATCCAGTCGTGAATCTTTGGAAAAACCCTCAGCGGCACCCTTTGACCCCGCTGGTGAGCTAAACGAAATTGTATCGTACTTGGCAATGTCGTGAAGCATCGTAAACGCCTTAAGCGTTGCCGCATTTTCACAAATTACGTCTTCCAACTCTGCGATTTCATTTTTAAAATGCTTCTCGCGGGCAAATTCTTCAATTTGCGATAGTGAGACCTTACCTTCACAAATCGCAAAAATACCAGCAATCATATTCTCGATATGATTGGTCATCATCGGACCTTCTGCGTGATGGTTTGCTGACTGTGGAGTCCTATGAACCTGTGAGAGCTCGCTCACTTGAGCTTCAAGCTCATACATAACGTCTCTTGCTTGTCGCAAATTCTCCTCAGTAAGCACAAAACGATCCATCCATTCCAAAAATGGATACGTCTCCTTTCGTTTCTTATTTTCGATTTTATCGAACATGATTACAGTATACAACATGCAGAAGACAGAACCCAGACTACAGAACACAGATATTGAAACTATCTTATAACCACCCCTAACCCCTCCTTAAAAAGGAGGGGGACTTAAGTATCTCGTCTGGGTTCTATATTTCGCAAAACCACAAACGCCCAGATCAAGAAGACCGGGCGTAGACTGACCAATATAGAAACGGTCAGTGTTGCGTAAGTGTGTCGCGCGAGGGCGACTAAATGAAGATGATCAGGAAGTTGTCGCTCATGGCAGCCTCAAAAGATGAAGTTTGTACGCACCGAATGTACGCAGCTGCAAAATAATAACAAATTACCCAAAACAAAACAAGCCCTTAGGGGCCTGCTTCTACCACCCACTCAGGGTCCTGCGAGGAGTCCCGATGTTTACGTCTACGTTAGATCGGCTACGCACGGGATCCTTCGTCGCCTTTAGGCTCCTCTGGATGGTTTATTTATGCAAAATTTCAATCAACTCATCAATCTCAGCTAACCGCCCATCGCGTGGAGATAGCATCCCCCAACAACCTCCACCACCAAAAAGAAACCCCTTATACTTTCCGATCAGATCTTTTGCCTTGTCAGTCTCCTGCACATATAGCTTGCGATTACCTTGTTTGATGATCGCAGGCGTTGGCTTTCCGTATTCATCAAAAATAAAATACGAAACTGCATCGCGAATATCCATGTCATCATCCTCGCTTTCAATTATCAAAAATCCACCCTGCTCGCGACGACCCTCCCAGGCCTTACGCGCTGCCTTCTCCTCTTGCTTACGCTCCTTGCGCCCCAATTCATAAGCGAGTTCTTTAATATATTGAATGGCACGCTTCTGATCCTCGTCTGAAAGCCCAATCTTCTGCAACTCCCACAAAAATCCCCGATCAACAGCAGCCACCGCCCTTATCAACACCAAATCAAACCCAGCGTCTTTAAGTTCATCATCATCAATCTCATACAAATCAAGGAATTGCTCCAGCGAGCTCTGATCATTAAGCCGATCAAGATCGTTATACCGATGATGATCGATAATATGCACCTCGAAACCTGCCTTTTGAAGCTCCTGCTCAACCTCAACCCCCGGTATCTCCACAATCGCCACCGCAGATGCAGCCGAATCAACCAACTTAATAGACTCGATCAAATCCTTCTCATTCTCAAGCACAGCCCCATGCCCCTGCTCTGACACAATCATCGGAATCCGCAACTCTTTTGCAATCTTAATAATCTGCAATGACTCCTCATCATTACGCGGGCAGACTAAAACTGTATGTTCATTATTCATATATGGGTATTTTACAACAAATTTGAGCTTAGCCAAAACAGCTTAGCCATTCAGGCTTAGCCCAAATGGCTAAGCTGTTTTGGCTAAGCTTATAAAATAAAACCTCTTTCACAAAACGTATAATGTCCCGATCGGGACATTATACGTTTTCACAACTAATAATGATAATTCAACCTAGAACCCCAACCAAACTTCTTGTTCTGCGATTCGGACTTCTTGCTTGCGTTCTACTGATTCGTCTTTTGTGAACTCGATCGAATCTGCAAGTGTGCCATCTTTAATTGTATCCGCGTGCTCTTTGAAAAGCTTCTTAACTTCATCGGACTCTGAGCTCATTCTAAGCTCGATCCGATCGTTGATTGTGAGACCAGCCTCTTTGCGCATTTGGTTCACTCGACGAGTTATGTCGCGTGCCATTCCTTCGCGGATTAACTCAGGCGTTAGCTCCATATCAACCTCTACCTTCAGCTCACCCTTTTCAACCTTCATAGCTTTCACATTCACCTCTCCCAAAATTACGGCCTGATAATCTTCAACGATCTCACCAGATGGTGTCCAAACTGTCATATCTCCCAATGCCTGCTTGATTGGTCGTCCTGCCTCTTCACGAGCTTCAAGCACTCGGCTAACGATCGCGCGAGCTTGGCCCATCTTCTCGAGCACATCCTCATCAACCGAATCCATATGAGGCCAGTCTTCCAGATGAACACTCAATCGCTCTTCATCTTTATACTCTCCCGTTACTCCCTGATAAATCTCCTCGCCCAAGTAAGGCATGAATGGGGCCACCATCTTTGCGAAAGTCTCGAGCACCACTCGCAATGTAGCAAGCGCCTCGGCATGGTCTTCACCCTCAACCTTAAATCGATCTCTTGAGCGCCGAACGTACCAGGTTGAAAGATCGGTAACAAAGCTCTGCAGTACGCGCGCTGCGATTGAAAGTTCATAACCGTCCAATGCCTCGGTTTGCTCTTTGAGTGTTTGATTCAATCTTGAAAGTATCCAGTTATCAAGCACGTTTAATCCCGATGGAGCTCGTCCATCATCATTTTTTGCATACAACTTATAAAATGAGAGCACGTTGTTCATTATATTGATGAACTTCTTAGAAACCTCGACCACACCCTCTTCACTGAACCGTAAATTCTCGGCTCGCACCACAGGAGTCGACATCAAATAATATCGAACAGCATCCGCCCCGTACTTATCCATCACCTCCATTGGATCAGGATAGTTCTGCAAACGCTTAGACATCTTCTTCCCGTCCTCAGCCAGCACAATTCCATTCACAATCACATTCTTAAATGTAGGCATGTTGAAAAGCGCATTTGAAAGTACGTGCAAGGTATAAAACCAACCACGCGTTTGATCTTGCCCCTCGGCAATAAACTCAGCCGGGAACCCTTGTTCAAATTTTTGCTTATTTTCAAACGGATAATGCAATTGTGCATACGGCATTGAACCAGATTCAAACCAACAGTCTAATACCTCAGGAATGCGCGTGTAAACCTTTCCGTCCTTCGTAATCTCAACCGTATCAACAATGTGTTTATGCAGATCATCGACTTTTTTACCTGAGAGCTCCTCAAGCTCAGCCTTAGAGCCAACGCAAAGTGTTTCGCCATCTTCTGCGCGCCAAACTGGAAGCGGGGTTCCCCAATATCGTGAACGAGAAATTGCCCAATCACGAGCGCCCTCAAGCCACTTTCCAAATCTCCCCTCTTTAAAGTTCCCTGGTACCCAATTAATCTCCTTATTTGTTCGCACTAACTGTTCCTTAATGTCAGTCACACGCACAAACCATGAACTTGTACTGTAATTCAAAAGCGGAGTGTCACAACGCCAACAATGCGGGTAGCTGTGCTCTACTTTTTTCTTTTTGAAAAGCTTATCGTTGTGTGCAAGCCATTTTAAAACCTCAATATCAACACTCATGGTGTCGCCCTTTGCTTTCATTGGCCTATCCTTCACTTCATAACCAGCTTCCTGCAACGGATCTGCAACCTCAGGCACAAAAGTACCATCCATATTGACGTGCATGATTGGATCAACCTTTTCCGTAAGCCCAAGTTGCATGTCATCATCTCCAAACCCAGGTGCAATATGCACGATCCCCGTTCCGTCCTCAGTTGTAACAAAATCAGCCGCAACAACTCGAAACGCATTTTCATGATCTTTAAAGAAAGGAAAAATTGGTTCGTAGGTCGCGCCAACAAGATCTGAACCTTTCAATGTTTCAACCTGCTCAAACTCAACATCCTTCAAAACCTCTTTCACGAGTGGTTCAGCAATAATAAACTTCTCATCTTCGACTTGAACTACAACATAATCAACGTCTGCCCCAACAGCAGCCAAAACATTTCCAGGTAAAGTCCATGGAGTTGTTGTCCAAACCAAAAGTGATGCATCTTTATACTTTCCATCAGTCAGTTTCAACTTCACAGTTACAGAAATGTCGGTTACGTCCTCATAACCTTGTGTCACCTCGAAGTTTGAGAGCACCGTCTCGCAACGTGGGCAGATATGCATTGGCTTTCGCCCTTCATAGATCATGTCTTTGTCCCAGAGCGATTTGAACACCCACCAAATGGATTCCATGTACTCAACATCCATCGTCTTGTAGGCATTCTCCATATCGATCCAACGACCTAATCGATGAATAACCTTCTTCCATTCCTCTGCGTACGTCAAAACGCAATTACGACACTTGTCGTTAAACTTATCGACACCAAACTTTTCAATATCTTGGCGTGATCCAAGCTTAAGTTGCTTCTCGACAATATTCTCGACCGGAAGCCCATGACAGTCCCAACCCCAAACGCGCTCTACGCGAAAACCTTTCATTGTCCAATAACGCGGAATGACATCTTTCATTATCGACCCTACAAGATGGCCGTAATGAGGAAGACCGGTTGCAAAAGGAGGGCCATCATAGAAAACATAGGGCTTACCTTCTGGTCGACTTTCTACTGACTTTTCAAAACATTTGTTTTTATCCCAATAATCAGCAATCTTGTGCTCTTTTTGAGAATGAGTTTCGCGCTTTTTGTCTGTCATAATGCTGTAATATTATCAATGAATCGGGCTTAGATCAAGCAAAAATCCCTGCTCTGCGCAGGGTTTCTTTATTATAATCTATGATATCGAAAGTCCTGCGCTTGTTAGGGCGTAATAATAATCTGATTAATAATGATTTGCGACTTCATATCTAACTAGACGATACAGTATTATCGAAGTTACCATAATGATTGACCTTTGGCGCTGAAACTGTTACCTTTCTGACGACCCCAGCAGCCCTAAATGGGCAAAGAGAGTTCGAATGAGTTACGCAAAACCACTACTCGTAGTCCGAAGCGGACACAGCAAGGCTCGCCTGCAACGAAACAAAGATGATGGCCACTTCGTCATCGACAAGCGGATGAGTATCCACATGATCCCGATTCGCAAGATCCAAGATGTCCTAGGCGACCTGGTCATCCGGCTCATCCCAGATCAACAAGATGATAGCTTCCGACTGGCGATCGCGGGCACTCTGCGTGTCAACGAGATTGAAGTGAGGGTCCATGGCCGGTGGTGCACTGGCATCGTCTTGGGGCCAGACCACTCGCAACACCGCCTCAAGATCATCCGTGGTGACCAGGAGGTTGAGCTCTGCCTCGAGTACAACTACGGCCTGCGCGGCTACAACCTGGAACCCGTGACACCACGACTGACCAGACCCACCCCCAACAAACCTCCACGCCTCGGCGCCTAACGCGCCCTCGTGAGCTCGCCCTGCCCCGCACCGATACGATCGGCTGCGGGGCTCACTGCTTTCAGGTTGGGTTGACATATTTGTAAAAAAGTACTACTCTATTTAGCCAACCTCAACGCCAAAAGGCAAGGAGAGACAACATGGCACTCCCCATCTTCATGTTAGGACGAGTCCTCGATGGGCTCTTCTATCCCATCAACCCTCGCTACGAAGACGATGAAATGGTCTTTGATAGCCATATGGATGTGCGCGGCGCCCAAGCAGACTTCGTGAGCGCGCTGATGGGCAATACGTGGATCATCGTGACACCGCAAGCGGAGCGAATCGTATTCGCTATCCGTGGCGACATCCGCGCCTTCTTCAATGGAAGCCGCACCACACAGGCCACAACCTACCCAAGTAGTGGTGTGCATGAGCTTCGGTTGATTCGTGAAGATCACGAACTCGTCCTTCACTACTACGTCAGCGCAACTGGAGCACCACCGACCCTGATCCAGTTCGGTCGCTAGATGCGCTTCACGACCACCTCACTACCCCGCGCCGACACAGTCGGCTGCGGGGCTTACACTTTATTGACGCGAATCATCATCATTGCTAACGTCAATATAGTCCTCAACCCCCACCTCGGAGACCCGCATGGCAAACGCACTGCTCATTCAATATCGTGGTCACCGTGTGTACTACGACGTAGATGAACGCGACCCATCCATCATCAGGCTCAACAACAAGATGACGATCAACGGTGTCCACCCCGACTTCATCGAACGTGTGATGGGCCCAGTCGAGATCACCATCGGCTTGATCTGTGGAAATGTCGCTGGGACGCTCAGCACGCCAAACGATCTCTGCGATCGAACCCTCACGCACATGGGCATCCCTTTGCATGACAACCAGATGCGCTCACTACGACCATCGGAAGGGATGCATGACCTCACTGTACGCAACGGCGATCTGCAGATCAAATTCTCCATCTTCTTCGGCGATCCTGACAAGTTCGGCCTGACCGACCTGCCACCCGAGGCCATGTGGCCCGAAGGCGCAGAACTCGACCCCACCATGATCCAATGATCCCATCTCTCGCCCTCCCCTCGTACAACTCGCAGGGCCGCGCCCTACACCGACTGGTGTAGGGTTTACGCTTTCAGTAAAAAAACACAAAAATGGTAGAATGAGAATGAACAAATCTATATGATTAATAGAGAAACAGACTCACGGATAGATCAACTGGAACGTACTAATCCGAAAACAATACGCGAATCAGTTTCAAAAGCTGACATGCAAGCTATCCGGCAAGAAGGAACCATAAGTGTCACAAAGTCATCAGCTGGGCCTGGTGGGCAAAATGTAAACAAAACTGCAAAGACTGCGGAGTTTCGCTGGACTCCTGCTGACTCCACAATACTCAATGACGCTGAAAAAGAACGCGTCACGAATTGGATGCAGAAAAATAAACCTAGTCAATTTGTAGGTGAGGGCGAAATCTATATTACTTCAACAAGGAACAAATCTCTCGCGAGTAATAAAAGAGACGTGATGAAAATTCTGCACGAATATCTTAGCGAGGCACTAAAAATACAAAAAGTACGAAAAGTAACAAAGCCATCACGCAGCACTAAAGAAAAACGGTTGAAAAACAAAAAAACGGTGGGACGATTAAAAAAACAACGAGGTTCTGTAACTGATTGGTAGACAAGACTATATGAAACAAACTATTTACATTGGAGCAGATCATGCAGGATTTATCATGAAGGAATCGCTCAAGGCAAAGCTCGAAACGCACGGTCACCACGTAGAAGACCTTGGCGCTCATGAACTGGATCCAAAAGATGATTACCCACAATATGCAGCCGACGTGGCTCGAGCCGTCACAAACCACAAAGGAGCGCTTGGAATTCTGTCATGCGGAAATGCCGAGGGAGTTTGCATTGCAGCCAACAAATTTGATGACGTACGTGCCGGTCTAGGATTCTCCAACGAGGCAGCCCGCACAATGCGGCAAGATGACAACGCAAACATCATCTGCATTCCAGGACGCATTGAAACAATCGACGACCCAATCGAAATTGCGCAAACATTTATAAAGACTCCTTTCAAACAAGCTGCACGTCACAAGCGTCGCCTGGCACAGGTCGCTCAATTTGAAAATAAACAAGTCGAGATAGTGCCTGCGATCCTTGTACAAAATTTTGATCTATTCAAAAAACGAATTCTCAACTCGGGAGTTCGTAAACTAGCTTCAATCTGGCAAATCGATGTACTTGACGACTCGATGTTTGAGTCCCGTTCTTTCTTTGACGCCAAACAAATATCAAAAATCAAAGATCTGCCCGAGATTGAGCTTCACCTCATGGCCCTCGATCCCCTACCAATAATCGAGGAATGGAAATTCAACATTCCAACACTCAGGCGCGTGATAATCCATGCGGAGATCGACAAACCATTGAAACCAATTCTTGCTTATGCAAAAAATCTAGGACTCGATGTAGGCCTGGCTCTTAATCCCGAAACTCCGATCAAGATCATAAAGCCACTCGTGCATTTACTCGATACGATTTTAATAATGGGCGTACACCCAGGTGCATCAGGCCAATCATTTCTAGGTAAAAAAATCCTCAAGAAAATCAAAAAAGTAACAAAGAAATACCCAAATATCCCGATTTCCGTTGACGGTGGCATCAATCAAGACTCAGTACAGAGCATAATTAACGCTGGGGCCCAACAGCTTTGCGTATCTTCGGTCATTTGGAAAGCAAAAGATCCAGCAAAGGCCCTCAACAGTCTGTCCACTTATGATGTTTGAGAATCAAATAATACATGTTAGAATAATCAGGAATTAAACACTCATTTTATTATGAATACTTCAACGATCAAACGATCCGCTATCGCTCTTGTGGCGATTCTAATGGCCTTTGGTGCCTTCTTTGGCATCCAACAAGCACAAGCTCTTACTAGCTACGATGACATTGAGGCCGGCGACCTAGTTCGAGGAGAAACTTTCACTGCTGTTTATTACATAGGGGCAGACGGGCTACGCTACGTGTTCCCAAATGACAAAACATACTTCACTTGGTACAGCGACTTTGAATCAGTTGAATGGATCTCGGACTCTGACCTAGCTAAAATCCAAATTGGTGCGAATGTAACATATAAACCAGGCGTAAAGATGGTAAAGGTTACATCTGACCATAGAACATACGCAATCGCAGCTGGCGGAACGCTACGACACGTTACAACTGAGGAAGTGGCTATTGATATGTATGGATCTTCTTGGAACACAATGATTGATGATGTACCAGACGGATTTTTCTCAAACTACACAGTAGGTGACGCTATTGCTGAAATCGGCGACTATGACGCAGATGAAGAAGAAGCGAGCGCACTAAACATTGGAGATGATAAAGGACTGCTAGCTCCTGCAGAGATCGTAATAGACTCAGATGGATTTGATCCAATCTGCGCTGGAATAGAAGTAGGGCAAGGTGTACGATTCATCAACAATGACAGTGATAATCACTCAGTCACAGCAGACAACCTAACATGGGGAAGTGGAACAATGGCAGCGGCAGTTGAATACATTGAAACATTTGATGAAGACGGAACATTCAGCTTCTACGACGGATACGACAGTGCAAACTCTGGAGCAATCTACGTCGGAGACGATGCTGACGATTGTACTGAATAGATAAAGGTCAAAGTTTATAGTTAAAGTAAAAAGTCTCGAGCGATCGAGACTTTTTGTGTTCTATTTTCTACTTCCTACTTCCTACTACCTGCGATATAATAAACACATATGAAACTCTTGCGATCAGATCATCACAACATGCGCGTATTGCACTGGATAGTATTTGTTATTGCACTCTGGATAATCCTGGTTCCGTTTATCGGAGATGATATTTTGCAGCTCGTTTTAGGTGAATCGGTCTTCGCGCAAGTTAACATCATCGATCTACTAAAATGGGATGATCTGTTCCTGGGGCTTGGCATCTGTGCTCTTGCACTAATTGCAGCAACACTTGAACAGCTTTCTAAGAAGAATCCTGGATTAAAGTCAATGCACTACTTACAACTTGTGCTTGGTGTATGGATAGCTGTGGCACCTTTTGCAGTAGACTTTGACCTCAATGGCTTCGCCTGGTCACATTTTGTTAGTGGTGTCTTTGTAGCCACGTTTGCACTGTTGCAAATCAAATTCGAGGAGTAAATAAATTATCATCCTGAGGCTCCGCGAAGGATCAACTAGATTGAGAGGACCTCTCCGATGCGTTGAGATGAAAATTAATTTCCCATTTCGAACGTAGAGAGAAATCTTCTTGAGTCGAGCTGAGCTCGATGAGTAGATCCTTCACTTTGTTCAGGATGACAAAAAAGGATACTTTCAACTTTATACTTTCAGCTACTACCCTATGCCCCCAGTACGTGACATTAAACAACTATCAGAAAAGAAACTCTTCGCACTTGAAAAAAGAGCGCGAGACATTCGCGTTGATCTTTTAACAATGCTCGAGGCAGCTGGCAGTGGACATTCAGCTGGCCCCCTTGGACTTGCTGATATTTTTACAGCACTTTATTTTCACGTCCTGGTGCATAACCCTAAAAAGCCAAACATGAAAGACCGTGATCGGCTCATTCTTTCATGCGGGCATACTGTACCAATCCGATACACAGCAATGGCGCACGCCGGGTACTTTCCTAAGAGTGAGCTCGCGACTCTGCGTCAATTTGGCTCACGCCTGCAAGGTCACCCGGAAATGACCCACCTACCTGGTCTTGAAAGTACATCCGGACCACTCGGTGACGGATCACCGCAGGCCGCAGGACTCGCCTACATTGCAAAACAAGAAAAACTACCATGGCATACGTATTGCGTTATGTCAGATGGAGAGCTGCAAGCCGGAATAACCTGGGAAGCCGCACTTTTCGCCGGACGCAACACATTACACAATATGACCTGGATTATTGATCGCAATAATATTCAGATAGACGGCTACACAGAGGATATCATGCCGCTTGAACCACTCGTTGATAAGTTTGAAGCGTTTAATTTTCACGTGATTGAAGTCGATGGGCACAACATTCGTGAGATAGTTGATGCTTGCGCATACGCTCAATCAATTTACGAGCAACCATGCGTGATCATCGCTCACACAACCCCTGGAAAAGGCGTTGACTTCATGGAGTTCGAACCAATATGGCACGGTAAACCACCAAAGGATAAAGCAGAGCTCAAACGAGCACTTACTGCACTACGAACTTTAAATGGCAAAATCAAAGCTGGTGAATAATATTAAATAACTTGTCATTCCTGCGAAAGCAGGAACCCATCATTACAGTAAACTAAATTCAATCCGATAAACGATGGATCCCTGGTCGTAGCTAGGGATGACGCAGTAAATACCAATTATGAATATATCGATGACAAAAAAACGCCTTTCGATTCTTGCGATCATTATAGTGATTCTATTTTTCTTCAGCCTTCTACTTAACTCCGTAGATATCGCTAATGACTCAACTGGAACATTCACAGTAGAAAGCTCCGCCCTATCACAGGTTTCTAGATCGTTTGATGACCTTGGATCATATGGTGATTTTGAATCAGATGATATGTATTACGACGAAGATGCATATGATATCGCTGAGGAGGAACAATACGTAATCAAAACCGGTGACGTTGAGTTGATAGTAGAGGATATTAATACAGCCGCAGATCAACTATCAGCAATCGCTACTCAATACAATGGAACGGTTACAAATCGATACATTTATTCACGCGGTGATTACACCTATGGTGACATTGAGCTGAAAGTCGAGGAATCTCAATTCGATTCGGCTATGAATTCGATTAAGGACATCGCTCAATCAGTGACATCAGAAAATGTAAACGCAGATGATGTAACTGAGCAAGTTATTGATATTCAAGCACGTCTTTCTAATTCTCAAGCAGAAGAGGTAGCGTACGTGTCAGTATTAAACCAAGCAACAACTGTTGAGGATATTTTAAATGTTCAATACTATCTTTCAAATGTTCGTGAAGAGATCGAACGTTACGAAGCACAGCTTGAGCACTACCAAGGTGCCACCAGCTACTCAACGATCAGCATTTACTTGGAACAGGCAACGTCCATCACATTGGGTTCTGACGAATTTCGCCCATTGCAAACCATTAAGGACTCAGCGCAAACCGTAATCCGCCTATTTCAAGGTCTTGTTCTAGGAGTCATTGAACTTGCGATAGTCGGTGGCGCTGCAATAATTCCAATTCTTATCCTGTTCTTTGGTGGACGATGGATTTACCGAAAATATCGAAAATAAATTATGCTGATTCGCAGCTGGAAAAATAAAAATACACTCAAGCACGTCCCTACCCGCAATGGATACGGCGACGCTTTGGTTGAACTTGGAAAAACAAACAAGAACGTCTACGTTCTTTCGGCTGACCTAACAGACTCAACGCGAGTTCAGGCTTTTAAAGACGCATATCCTGATCGATTTGTGCAAATGGGAGTTAGCGAACAATCACTGGCTGCAATTGGCGCTGGAATGGCACTAGCTGGCAAGACAGCCTTCATCTCAAGCTACGCGGCGTTCTCACCTGGACGAAACTGGGAACAAATTAGAACCACAGGATGTTTGCAGAAGATGAATTTAAAAATTGCAGGTGCACATGCTGGAGTTTCCGTTGGACCAGATGGCGCAACGCATCAAATGACTGAAGACATCGCCTTGATGCGAGTGTTACCCGAGATGACAGTGCTAGTTCCATGTGACGCGAATGAAACTCATAAGGCCACGATCGCAGCTGCCAAGAAAAAAGGACCCGTATATCTCCGATTCGCTCGCGCAAAGAGTCCAGTCTTCACTACACCATCGGCAAAGTTTGAAATCGGAAAAGCTCAAGTACTATTAAAGGGATCGGACGTGGCGCTCATTGGCTGCGGACCAATATTATATGAATGCATGCTCGCGGCAGATCAATTATCAAAGCTCGGAATCAAAACACAGGTCATTAATAATGCCAGCGTAAAACCAATGGACGAGAAAACAATCCTCGCAGCTGCAAAAGAATGTGGGTGTGTGGTCACGGCGGAAGAAGCTCAAGCCGCTGGAGGTATGGGCTCAGCTGTAGCCGAATTATTAAGCGAAGAATTCCCTGTTCCAATTGAGCGCATCGGACTCCAAGACGAATTCGGACAATCAGGAACGCCACAAGAACTCCTAGAACACTACAAACTCACCGCCCCATGGATAGTAAAGGCAGCGCAGAGAGTGATTAAGAAAAAACGATAGGAGCAGTAGGCAGTTCAAAAAAAATAAACCACCCATTCCGAACGGAGTGAGGAATCCCGTAGATAGCCCAACGTTTAATCGGCTGCGCACGGGATCCCTCCTATCGTCGGGATGGGTGGTTTTTAAATCCCCTCAATGCCATCGACCTCTTCAATCCCTTTTTTCCACAAACAACAACACCCCATACCGCGTTTGGCATGGGGTGGACGCAAGAGGAGCGCGAAAGCTCGACTCTTAAACAAGTGCACATTACGTGCGAAACAAGACTGGGGCCCTACCACGCCTCTGTCCATTCTCTACAGCCTTTGAGATGCAATTTACGTTTGCCAAATCTCGACTGGGCCATTCTCTGCGTGAAATGGTGGCTGTCTTTTCCGATGTCTGCACGAAAATGTAGATGCGCAAGCCATCACAGTGGCGATCTCTGAACTCCAGCTCGCTAATACCTTCTTCCTGGGGAAATTCATGACGCCGTCCGCCTTTGTCGATCACCGTAAATCCCCTCCCAGCCTGCAGTACCTCCCACACAGTATCGATGGAGCTCTCTGGTACCGACTCACCCTCAATGACAACGGCACTGTCTCTGCACAGAACCTGGCGCTCCTCCTCACTCCAGTTGCGCATGTTCTCATGATCGTTTGGCCCCAGTTGAACCGGCTCAACCTTGTCAGGACATGCCCGACAATCGATGCACACAGACTGCCTCATACTCACTCCTTTCCCGACCATTCGGGGCTAAATGAGACACTTTTAGCTTACATGAAAAAACACAAAGCTCAAAACAACAACGCGCTGTACAACGATCTATACAAGATGGACATAAAGGAAGCGCGAGAGCCGCTGCATTCACTCAGAATGACACCCAAGGTTGAACCTCTAAGGTTCAACCTTGGAGCTAAAACCTTGATTTTATTGGGGTTTCTGCTATGATCTTTCACGTATGAGACTAAACAAATACATTGCTGATTCTGGATTTTGTTCAAGACGAAAAGCCGACACGCTTATTGATGACGGTCGGGTTACTATTGGGAATGATCTGGCAAAAGTTGGGCAGCAGGTTGAAGAAGGACAGAAGGTCTATGTCGACGGTGAGCTCATCAGACCACGCTCAGGTGATGTCTTCATCGCATTTCACAAACCATATGGTGTTATCTGCACTTCAGATGAGGATGCCGACAATACCGTTTTTGACTACATCGATTCTGATGAGCGCCTAATCTACATTGGTCGAATTGATGTTGAGTCTACTGGACTATTACTTCTCACAAATAACGGCGATATTGCCAATAAAATTGCCAGTCCAAAATTTGAGCATGAAAAAGAATACGTTGTTACTGTGAACAAAGAAATGAATCGAAAGTTTCTCGATGGAATGAAAAAGGGCGTGATGCTCGACGGACGAGTAACAAATCCTGCACCTGTAAAAAATCTTGGTCCAAAGAAATTTAAAATCATCCTCAAGGAAGGTCGCAACCGACAAATCAGAAGGATGTGTACAGCACTCGGATACGAAGTTGCAACACTCAAACGCATTCGAGTAATGAATGTAAAGCTCGGTGAGCTTGGCCCCGGAAACTATCGACAACTCACAAAAACAGAACGAAGAGAGCTTTTATCAACACTGGGCATTGACGGAAGATAGTTCAGATGCTGTAATAGAAGTGCTAGATGAGGTTCTATAAAAGAACTCGCCTCTGGTGACAAATAACAACAAGGACGCAAATCCTTGTTTTTATTTTATTAGCTCAGGGAAATGGGTCCGTAGAGGTAATGGTAACCTCATCTTGCTTGTCACCAGAGGATGCGGGTTCGACTCCCGTCGGATCCACCAACATACCCTGGGATCAAGAAAACCCCGCGATTGCGGGGTTTTCTATTTCTGTGAAACTTAGCGACTCGGTGCCATCTCCTCACATTGACCTTCTGCCTGATCACGAACTGCTTTGTAAAACTTAAACTCGAACAAGTCATATCGGTACGGAACTTCACTATATTCAGTCTCCCAGATCTCCGCCGCTGTCTCGTAATCAACGAATATTATCTGACCTGAATCCACCAAAGGCATAAGCTCATCAAGGACAGACTGGATCCCCTCAACAGTGTTAACAGTTGAATCTTCATGACTCACAACGTCAGTATCGCGCATATGAATAGATGCGGTATACATGAATTTCTCACCATCGGATGTACCCGTAGGCACATCTCCATCTTCAATCTTACCTACCAAGTCCTTAATATACTGGCCATCTTCTGAATGAACTTCCGCCCCACTTGCATGCTCGGCACCTATCACGGTTGCATCGTGCGGATACCCTTCCCCAATATATACAATGTCATTGTCTGGAAAATTAATATAAAACTTGTCCTCATCACCTGGCCTCCAAACTCCCGAGCTCCATTCATCATAATAATGCCCACCCATTCCGGGGTCTGAAAGAATTTCTGGCTTCCATTTTGCTAATGGATAGTCACTTCCGTAAACATAACCATCGCTCTCAATGCCAACATTGTCATACCAGCTATCTAAATTTAAAAATCCTAAATGCTCAGTACCACATTTTATCAGAACTGTTCCACCAATAATTCCTGTCGCCTTAACACCAAGCTGCTCAATAAGATACGCTATGTCTGCATAATTATTAGAATGAGCATGCGGATCAAAGTGCGCGCCAAGTGTTTCTAAATATTCAAGCACATTGAGACCTCCGGGAAGCGCCTTGAGCCAACCATCATCTTCATACTCAATCATAGCTTCTATAACTGGTTGGTCGGACTGCCAGTTCCATTCAATACCATACTCAGCTAATAACTCAGCACGCTCGATTAATCCAGTGCGATATTCTTCATAATGCTCAGGTGTATTTACAAGTGACGACCATGAATCTTCATTGTGCGAGTAAATCGTCACGTACACTGGTGCGTCAGCACCATACACAAGCGTAGAATCATCATATTTAATTGGTCCAGAGTAATCATTGCCAAGCTCAACGTCTTGATACTCCTGTGGAACATAAACCTCATCGTCTATATATTGATTCTGCGACAAAGACCGAGCTGTAATGAAAAGACCTATGACGACGATAACGCCTACTACAATAATTATACTAATCGATAGTTTTTTATTCATATGAATACATTTTAGCGCATTTAGTGTGTTCGAGCTATAATACATCAACAAAACTCAACTCACGCATCAACATATGACAAATCCATTTTCAGATCTTTTTGAACTATACCCCACAGCGTCATGGGTAATATTTGCTATTATCTGGATCGCTGTCGCAACCGGCGCTGTCGCCGGCCTATCAGCTGCCCCATGGGTACCTACTAAACGACGTGAAAAAAAGGCGTTGGTGAAGAGTCTGGAAATAAAGCCTGGGCAGATAATTTATGATCTTGGCTGCGGTACTGGAACCCTGCTTTTTGCACTAGCTAAAGAAAATACCAAGGCAAATTTTATTGGGTGTGAGATTTCCGTGATCCCCTATCTGATCGCAAAACTCAGAGCGCTCAAATACAAGAACGTACAAATTAAGTACAAGAATCTATTCAAGCAATCCATCGACAACGCGGACATCATCATTATATTCTTGCTCACAAAAGCATATGACAGGCTTAAAGAAAAATTCAAAGCTGAACTCAAAGACGAGGCACTGATTGCAGTACAAGGATGGGCGATGGAGAACATAAAACCAAGCAAAGTACTCAAAACTGACAAAGCTCTACCATTCTACATCTACAAAGGATCGGATTTCCGATAAATGCTATAATGGGGACATATGGATCGACTATTTATTTTGCCATTTGATCATCGTTCAACATTTGCAGAAAAGCTCCTAGGCTTTAAATACCCTGTAAAAACAGCCGCTCAACTTCGTGAGGTTAGTAAAATGAAAAGCGTAGTTTTTGACGGTTTTATGCTAGCTCATAATCAATACGAGCATTCAGAGGACATGGGCATTCTTATTGATGAAGAATTTGGTTCTCACGTCATAAAAGCGTGCCAAAAGCAGATGATTCCATTTGCCATGTCAGTAGAACAAAGTGGACAGCTATTCTTTCAATTTAAATATGGTAACGGATTTGGAAAGCATCTTAAAGAAATGAAACCTACATACGCAAAAGCACTTGTCCGATATGACGTAAGTCAAAAAGAAGCCAATAAGATTCAGAATGCGCGACTTAAAAGACTTAATGACTGGTGTAAGAATCATGATCAAAAATGGCTGAATGAGCCACTAATGACAGGTAAGGGGTCTCGTTTCAAACAAATGAGAAAAGCGATTATAGAAATGAAAAAAGCAGGTTCTGACCCTGATGTATGGAAGCTCGAAGGCCTACCATATGCAAAACAATGGAAAGAGATATACAAAGTTGCAAAAAGCGACTTAGTTATATTGGGTCGGGGGGCAAGCAAAGCAAAGGTAGAAGACTGGATTATCGCAGCGGCAAAGTCCGGTGTAGTTAGTGGGTTTGCAATTGGTCGCACCATATTCTACAAACCGCTTGAGCAATTCAAAGATAAAAAAATTACACGCAAGCAAGCAGTAGAGAAAATTGCGAAAAACTATCTATACTTCATTAAGCTTTGGGAAAAGCACGAGGCTTAGTGTCATCCCGGACCCCGATCCGGGAACCATCGAATATCAAATTCGATAAATGATAGATTCCTGGTCGGGGCCAGGAATGACAAAATTATATGTACGACATCATAACAATTGGATCAGCTACTCGAGATGTTTTCTTGGCATCAAAGAATTTTCAGCTTATTAATTCTGACAAATTCTCAACAGGTGTTGGTGAGTGCGTTCCGTTTGGAAGTAAAATCGATGTCGAGACTGTGGTAAGAACTACTGGTGGAGGTGGAACAAACTCAGCTGCGACATTTGCATCACTTGGATTTAATACCGCAGTCATTACCAGAGTTGGTGACGACGATGCTGCCGAGTCAGTGATCAATGATCTAAAAAAGTTCAACGTCAAAACAACTCTCGTTAACAAAATCAAAAAAGGTACAACTGGTTATAGTGTTTTGCTAACTGCAAAAAATGGAGAGCGCAGTGCGCTCGTTCATCGTGGTGTTTCTAGCGAATTCCAAATCAAAGACGTACCGCTTAAAAAGCTAAAATCAAAATGGCTCTATATTACATCTCTGGCAGGTAATACATCGCTCGCTCTAAAAGTTGTAAAAGAAGCTCGCAAAAACAAAACACTGATCGCCTTTAATCCTGGAGGCGGAGAGCTTAGCAAGGGACTAAAGGAACTGCTCCCGATCATGAAACATCTAACACTGTTTAATCTAAATACTGAGGAAGCTCGAGAGCTCACCAAAGATAATAAATCCAGTATTAAAGAGCTTTGCGAGAAGTTAGCGCTCCCCGGGCTCACTGTGATAATCACAGATGGCCCAAATGGCGCATATGCTCACCTGGATGGAACAACTTGGTATATCAGACCGCAAGGCAAGAAAGCGATATCACGCACTGGTGCTGGAGATTCATTCGGATCAGGGCTAGTTTCAGCGCTTGCAAAAGGAATGGGAATCGATGAGGCGCTCAAGGTCGGGATGTTAAACGCGGAGTCAGTGATTCAGTCATATGGTGCAAAAATTGGAATATTGAACAAGTGGCCAACAAGGGCCGCTCTCAAGAGAGTTAAAGTTAAGTTGATATAATTAGAAGATTTCTCACTCCGTTCGAAATGGTTAGCATTAATTCCCATCTCGACGTCTAGGACCTGCTTGCCAGCAAGTCAGGGAGACCCTCTCAAGACTAATACATATGACCAAAATATTTGTTACGCGACAGTTCCCTGGAACTGCAATTGAAAAACTTTCAAAACAAAAAGGGTTTGAAGTTTCTGTATACAAAAAAGATCAAATCATCCCACGAAAAGAACTTCTCAAGCGCGTTAAAGGCGCTGATATTATTCTTTCATTGCTCACTGACAGAATTGACGCACAAGTTATGGACGCGGCTGGTGATCAGCTTAAAATGATCGCAAACTATGCAGTTGGTTTTGATAATATAGATATCGAAGAGGCGAAGAGACGAAAAATTCGAGTTATCAACACGCCGTGTGATCAAAGTACAGAGTCCGTTGCTGAACACGCAATCGCAATGATCTTTGGACTAGCACATAGATTAATTGAGGCTGATAATTTCACGCGAGCGAAAAAATATAAAGGATGGGATCCAGGACTCATGCTTGGAAGCGGACTATCTGGTAAAACGATTGGGGTTATAGGAGCTGGGAGAATCGGATACAGCATTTCAAAACGGCTCTATGATGGATTTGGAGTAAAGATTATATACAACGACATCAAACGAAATACAAAATACGAAAAGGATTTTAAAGCAAAACTCAGAACTAAAACTCAACTCCTAAAAGAAGCTGATATCGTAACGCTCCATGTACCACTACTAAAAGCAACACATCACCTAATAAGCACAAAGGAGCTGAAGGCCATGAAAAAAACAGCTTTCCTAATAAACACCTCGCGGGGCCCAGTAGTCGATGAAACTGAACTCATCAAGGCCCTAAAAAATGGCGACATTGCCGGAGCTGGGCTAGACGTTTATGAATGTGAACCAAAGATCGACTGCAACCCAAGAGATAAATTTGAACTCAGGAAAATGCCAAATGTAATCTTAACACCGCATACAGCGTCAGCCACGATCGAAGCGCGCGATGCCATGGGACAGATTGCACTAAAAAACATTTTAGCTTTTACAAATAACAAACGTTTACCTAATAAAATTGCATAACTATGTCAGACCACAAACCAAAGTACTTTCAGTACATTATCGCCGGTGTTTTGATCGTCGTCGGGATAATCTTGATAACATCAATTCTCAAAACAGAAGACGTTGCAATACTCCCTGATGCACAAGAGGTGCTCGACGAAACAACCCGCGTAGTCGAGGCAACGAATTATGAATACATTATGCCAGAGGAATGGGAGTTTTATGAAAATGCAATTGAGGACATTCAAAGTCTCTCTGAGTATCAAGAAATTGAGTTTGGCGTTGTTCAAGATCCCATCGAGCCAAACTTTGTCTACTTTGCAAGTAGAAAAACACTTCTTGAGTTAGGTGATACGCTACTGAGTCTTTATAAGTACAATGAAGATGACTACTCATTTGATCGTCTATGGCGAAGAGATATAAACAACGTCGATGAATATGGAATCGATGGCACTGATCAATACTTCCCAGTTATGCACGTAATCGGATACGAAAATGGAAAGCTTATCGTTCTATTCCAGTCAGGTGACGACTCTCCTGGACCATGCGCAAATCCATGGCTAATGGGATGGGAAGATCGTGCAAATCGAAACATGATGACAATTAATCTCTCTGATCCATACAACGGTTTCGAAGAATACACACCAAGTGATGAAATTATCGAAACAGCAGAGGATGCAGTCGATGAGTGTGAAACAGCACTTTTCCAATAGACACAAATAAAAAAACACCCGCATTAGATCGAATTCGATCAAGCGCGGGTGTTTTTTATTTTATAATCGATTGTAGTCCGATCGGACCGCAATCGACTATATTTTATTTTGCAGCCATTGCACTCGCACTATCCAAGTCCTTTGCGTCTTCTTGCAGCATCAGTGCCATATCAATATCTCTAATGCATGAGACCATTAATGCGCTAAGTTCACCGCCATCATCGATCTGATCTAACAATTTATTATGTCTGACTCTATCATATAGATATGCGATCGCTTGATCATGCGTTCTGCCTCCACGCCTTATTTGAGCATCGTACTTATCGAGCATCATTACAAACACCTCTGGTCTACCGACTTTTCTCTCCACTCCTAACGCATGGATTATGCCGTGCTCATCCATATCAATTGGTATATTTCCTTCCATGATATGGTGAGTAGCTGCTGCAATAATTCCATCCACTGGCAAACCAGTGTACTGAATAATGTCATAGCTCCAATACACATGCTGATCCCAAAACTCACGCATTGTCATATCAGAATCGATACCACTAACTCCATTATAATCATCTATCATTTCTGGAGCTCTATATGGAAAAAATTTTTGTATAAATTCCGCAACAGTATCATTAGGACTGACCTTTTCATCAATACCATACATATCTGTAATGACCTGAATCTGCTCCTGAGTTGCTCCGCGCGGTCCAGTCTTACCAATGTCTGAAAATATGGTTCCTACAATTATCTGCTCGATCTCACCATCTTCAAACGCACGTGCTGAATCATGTTTAGCAATATAATCTGAAATTCTGCGAATATATTCAACGGACTGCAATTCATCTCTAAAATGTCTGGTGTTTTCATGCAACATCTCCAGTCTATCAATAGCACGTTGAGATAATTTTGAAATATCAATCCCCGCATCGTGCAAAAAAGGTACAACGCTCATTCGCGCTTCCTTACTGTCAGGCATTACTAGCCGATCTTCATCATACTCATGCCCAATGGCAAGAGCTGCATCGCCATACATCTCACCAACCTCTTTTGATAATCCAAAACGGTCCATAAATTATTGAGCTACTTCTATCATGTAATAAATCGCGTCTTGGGTATAAAGCTCTATTGCATACTCTGCGCCATTTTCTTCATTTCCAAAATACTCATTCAAAACAGGGTATACCATGATCGGCCCAATCATATACGAAAGCATGTTCTTGTAAGGAAACTTAACTACCGCGTACTCAGTGGAATCAATGACCTTGGAATTATAGCCCTCAGGAAGAACCGTGGCCTGAATGTCGTCGATAACTGATCCAAGCTCACTGTAGAGCTCGTCTTGCGCTACTTCATCGGGGTTATCGTAATACAAACCCATACCAACATTGGTTCCGATACCATCTTCTAAAAGACTATCGTAAACTCGTGTGAAGACGGGTCCGGACTGAGTGTAAGGGCCAGTGTACTCTTCGTACACAAAATTATAAGGACCCATTGAACGAACCTCAACTTCATAGGTACCCATGCAACCCATATACCATGCTGCAGCGATAAGTATCGCTAAAATGAGCCCCAAAAGTACAGAAACATTTTTCCAAAATCTATTCATATTTGATTATATTAATTCTTTTATAAATTATAGCACTTTTCAGCGAACGGATTGACAAAACGTAGATTTCAGGCTAATCTCATTATCCGTTCTACCATTAACCCCACATCCGCGAGACCTCTCTCGGAAAGAAGGAAAAATGACGATCGCCTGGATCATTCTCGCTATTTCGACGCTCATCGCAATCCGCACCAGTCGGAGCATCCACTTCAAGCGCACCAAGTACGAGCTGTATGCTTGGGCTGTTCTCGAATCCATGTCTCGAATCGGCGCAATTGAGGGAGCCTACGTCATGGGCCCATTTGGAGCGTGTGGATGGGTCCGCGGTGACCGTATCCATGAACACGTTGGAGACACGATCAAGGGCTTGCGCTTTATCCTAATCTGGAAGACGATCAAGATGCTCAGGAAGCAAAAGATGGTAGCGTGCGAGCCCTCAGTCAGCCCCGGCTATACTGACTATCGTGTGACAAAGTCTGGATCCCGGGAACGCCATCGATTAAGCCGCATCGTTCCGCAGGGACGAGAGAAGCTCAAAAAGTACGGGCTTCTCAAGGATTGACCTCGCTCGCGCTCTGCGCTCCGCCACCTCGTGGCGGACGCTTTTGCTTTATCTGCCCAAGGTTGAACCTTTAAAGGTTCAACCTTGAAGCTAAAATAGCGCTATTATTAACTATTGACGAATTGAGTCAAATTGGGTATTATTATGTCGCTTTCGAATATGGGCCCTTAGCTCAGCTGGCTAGAGCGCCTCGCTTGCACCGAGGAGGTCATCGGTTCGACTCCGATAGGGTCCACCAAAAAAACCGCAGAATAATCTGCGGTTTTTTTGTCCTGAGCCTGTCGAAGGGCGCACTATAAACTTTATCGAACCTCTACCGTAGCTCCAACATCAGCCCATTCATATATCCACTCTGCATCCTCATACGAGGTATTAATACACCCATGACTCATCGGATTCCCAAAATTATTATGCCAATAAGCGGAATGGATGTAATACATGTTCTTAAATTTTAAATTATATTTCACCCCTGAAAGATCATAGTTACGAGAATCTGCATCTCCAAAGTACCAAGTGTAATCTTTCCAAAGAATCTTCTCCATCACTTCATAGTCCCCCGTTGGTGATGGGTAGTAAGATGTGCCACCAGAGATCAAGAACGAATTTTGCAATGCGCCGTCTTGATACGCAAATATAGTCTGACGATCAATGTCGACCAAAATATATTGACCCTCTTCGTCTACTGTCGTCTGTTCTGACCCTATTGTAACAATCACCGGATCACTATTTACAATTACTGAGGCCGAGGCGCTCGACATTGTATTGAATGGTTCAAGCTCCAGCGCTTTACGTCCGGTCATCTCATAAAAAACAATCTTTGACTCACCTCCTTTTGTACCGACACCGATCTCCTCCATACCATCGCCATCAATGTCTCCACCGAAAACATTTACACCATAATGATTATCTTCGAATGCATCGATAGCAAGAACGTACATCAACGCATCATCTTTCCAATCAAAAAGCTGCACACGTGTGTCAGAATATCCGGCACGTCCTGTAATAATTTCGTCATCACCGTCTCCGTTGACGTCAGCCGTTGCAACTACTGCACCTGTGTTCTCAATTGAACTCGCTGTAAAAATCTCAGTCAGCATCTCGCCACTGGATGTAAAAACTTTCACATGAGGGCCTCCGGTAATTCCGGCACCAGTTATAACCTCGGCAACTCCGTCATTATTCACGTCACCCGCCGCAACGTTTACGCCACCACGAAAGCTTGAATCATATGCAAAGAATTCACTTTCCAAATTTCCATACGAATCAAAAACTCTAACGTGAGGTCCACCGCCAAACATCGCTCCTGTGATTATTTCTATCTCTCCATCATCATCAACGTCGCCTAATGCAACATTCACGCCACCTGTAAAACTTTCCGCATACGCATAAAAGCTTGCTATCATTGAGCCATCTTGCCGGTACAGACTCACCAATGGAGCCAGACCCGGACCCGCACCTAAAACTATTTCATCAACTCCATCACCGCCCAAATCAGCCGAGGCGATACTTCCACCGCCGCGGTAAGATGCGTCAAAAGGATAAACTACAGTTTGTGACTCACCGTCGGTCGACAAAATTCTAAACTGCGACTGGTCATCTCGCGACTGCGCCGCACTTACAACAAGTGGTGAGAAAATTATTCCAACGATTGCAACTAATAAAATCTTTTTCATACTAATGCATTATACGTGAGGGAGTAGTAAGTAGCTAGTAGGTAGTGGGAAAAAGAAAGTTCGATAATCAATTTCAACATTTTAAACAAGTAAGAAATTTCTTCGAACGATAAAACATTTTTTTTCACAAGTGTGCATAACTTTATGTAAAATATGTTCTCTTAAAGTGCAAACAACGATATAATTTAGTTAGAAACTTTTTTAGTTTCTCGAAACTTAATGTTTCGATTGTTGCATGGTCATAGCACGTGCTTATCATGCAACAAACTAATCGTGTACGAACATAAAAAATTTCGTGGTCGACGAAATGTTCACTACACAAACCAAGCGATCTACATGGTCGTATAATGAAAGGGAGGTGAAAAAACATGCCAGCAAAAAAACGAAAGACTACAAAAAAGAAAGCTGCTCCTAAGCGAAAGGTCGCTAAAAAACCAGTTAAGCGTAAAGCAGTAAAACGTAAGGCAGCTCCGAAGCGAAAGGTCGCTAAGAAAAAGCCAGCTAAACGTAAGGTTGCGAAAAAGAAACCTGCAAAGCGAAAAGTAGCTAAGCGAAAACCAGCTAAGCGTAAGGCAGCTTCGAAGCGAAAGGTCGCTAAGAAAAAGCCAGCT
>JABHCP010000008.1 GCA_018673485.1 Candidatus Uhrbacteria bacterium | reverse complement strand
GCGCTGGCTCGTACTTCTGTGAACGTTTCTTGCGGTAAGCTTCGTATGCCATAAATGAGGTATTTAAGAGCAATTCTTTGCCCAAACAACCTCATCACAGTTTATATGAACCGTCTACGATGTATCTCATCTTTTTCAGTGGTGGCTTCACTAAAGGTCCGATCGGACCTTTAGTGAAGCCACCTTGTTCATATTTGAGTCGATCGTATCAAGTTTGGTGCGAAATTATGCGCGAAACCCCGCCAGATGACGGGGTTTGAGGAGCGGACTTGATGGGCACTAGCGCCGACGGTCGCTACCTTTGGCAGGTGGGTCGACCGTGCCGTGCCATGGTGGGTGCGGAGAGTACAGCTGTTCGTAGCGGCTGGGCTCTTCGGATCGGAAGGTGTAGCCCAGAATCTCCAGAGCCCCGATGTCGAGGTCGTCGATGTTCAAGAAGTCTACTTTGCGTCGTGCCTGGTTGATATCGAAGCCGGCTACTTGAGCCATCACGATACCAAAGGCATGCTCGTAGCGCACATCCTTGATGAACTCCAGCACGGCGGCGTCGGCCTGCGCGAGCTGGCCCTCCGTGAGCATCACCTTGGTGGCTTCGATTGGGCTGCCAGCCTTGGAGACCATAGGACCGTAGACCTGGGCTTTTTTCTCCAGGTCGTCAGCGTAGCCTTCGATCGCGATCACCCAGTTGTCCACTACTTCGATGTAGTAGTCGAAGCTCTGCGGTGTGTTCATGACGTTCACGGATTCGCTGTAGTCGCTGGCCGCCATGAGCTGAATTTGGAGACTCAGCTGTTTGGCACCCTCACTGAGCGACAGCAGGAGCGCGCCCTCGTAGGCGTGGCACATCTGCAGGTCGGCCTTGGTCTGCATGTCGTTGCAGTACTGGCCGATCTTGCTGTCGAGATTGGTCCAGTCGAGTTCGGCGATCACAGCTTCGACGTCGCTGTCGTTGATGGTCGGTGTCATGTGGCCTTGCGCCCAGAGCGCAGAGGGGAAGGTGATGAAGGCGATGAGCGTGAGTAGACGAATGAAGGGGCTGTGCATAATGTCCTCCCGGAACTGCCGCACGGTGTTGCGCAAAGCAGATATAAACATAGGGTAAATATACTAAAAAGTCAATGTAATGCGAAACCCCGTCACAGTGTGACGGGGTCGGAGGGGAACTCGGGTCATGCGCACTTATTAGGCGCCTTTGTCATGACCGTTACAGTTCCAAGATGTCGGACTAGTTCTGGAGTTGGCTGAGGCCGTAGCTGATCTCCACGAACGCAAGCTCGCTGAGAGCTTCGTCGATGACGAAGCTCTGGAGGAGGGCGTTGCTCCAGGCTTGCTCGGCTTTCTCCGTCACGGAGTCACCGTGGCCCATGGCCTCAGCAGTCTGGACCAGCGCTTCGTAGCGACGATCGGCCGTCTGTGCCGCCAGCTTGCTGCATTCCTGCAACTTGGTGCGGGTGGCGTTGAGCAGGGGCTCGATGTCGTCGCTGACCTGCACGCCTGCCTTGAGGGCCTCGCGGTCCAGGGGCGGCACGGAAGCCATGCAGTCCTTGACGCTGGGCTCACCCATCAGATGGGTGTAGCTGTCGCGCATGGACAGTCCGCTGAGCTCGGTCATGTAGTAGCTCAGCGCCAGGCTGATGTCGACCGAGTGACGCCACTGCGCCAGGATCGCCGGGTTGGTCTGCTCAGAGAACCGACCACCGGCCTGCTCCTTGAGCTCGGCCTTCAGGGTGCGATGCCGAGCATCGCAGGCGCGCAGGGCCTGCAGGGTGGGGTCGATGAACTCGGAGATGGGCAGGTTGGCCTCGAAGGCCGCCATCAGCAGTTCACTGTCGATCTGCGGGATCGGCCCGCAGGCCGCCTCGAGATCGACGCTCTCCGCGTGATCGCGCAGCATGTCGAACTCGGCGCGCGCCTGCTGGGGGTTGAACACTGCGCTCAGGACGAGCGCGCTCATGATGGCGGTGGTCCGCATCATTTGGTTTCCTTCGGCGGCTTTAGGCCACTCTCTTGGGGGAATGTTTCAGCTAGGCTGACGCAGTAATCTATCACATAATCGCATTTTTGTCAAGCATAGGGCTACTATATCTAGTCAATATTGATTAAATATTAAACACAAACGAAGAGCCCCACCGCATGACGCGAGGGGCAAGGTGGGGATCTGGAGCGAGTCGTTGTGCGATCGGTCTAGTTCAGCGATCGAGCAGGACTGTCCGTGCTTCCATTACGAGGTCGTATAGACTGGTCTGCTTAGGAAGGTTCTTGAGCTTTTCGCACTCTTCTTCCGAAAGCTGATGGTCCTCACAAGCTTGAGTGGGAGAGTCCCTGAACTCCCGTACGAACTTGGAGTCCAGGCCGAATACGATCTTTAGGAGCTCGTCGGGGTACAAGAGCTTGCGCAGATTCTCGAGCTTGGAATCCATGAGGAGCATGAGCTGCAGAGTAGCCAGCTGCTCTGCAACGAAGGCCTTTTGTGCCTTCAGTCGCTTCAGCTCCTCTGAGTTGTCAGGTCCGACCCAGTCCAGCACGGCTTGGATCTTGCCGTTACAGTCCTGGAGGGCCTCGATGGCCACCTCGACCATCGGCGTGACCTGCTCACCCGCGGCAAGGGCGGAGGTCACAGCCTGTTTGTCCAGGGTTGGCATCGGGCTACAGACCCCTGCCGCCTTGTCTGCCGTTGGCGTTTCAGCCATGACGGGTAGGGGGTTGAACATAGTGCTCATGACGAGCACGAAGGTGAGAGCGATGATTCGCTTCATTAAGTCTCCGGCGGCTGTATACCGCCCTCTGAGGAAATGTTTTAGCTTTGTTGACGCAGTAATCTATCACATAATCGCATTTTTGTCAATGATAGGGTATAATAATGCTGTTGTTTATTGACAAAACTCAAAAACAGGAGCAAAGTATCGCTCTTATGGAAAATATCGAAAATAAGGAGGTTCCAGCACTTCCAGTGGAAATTAAGAAAAAGTCTGGATTTTTAGGCTTTTTGGATCGCCGACGATGGTGGATTGTTGGTGGTTTTATTGTTTTATTGATTGCTGGTGGGGTTCTTGCAAGTGGCGGGTCAGAAGATATATTTACATACGCAGAAGTGCAAAAGGGTGATCTTATTCAGACTGTGGAAGTATCAGGTGAACTTGAGTCTTTTCAAGAGGCAGATTTAGCTTTTGAGATGAGTGGAACGGTGAGCTATGTGTTCGTGCAAGCAGGCGACGAGGTCGTGGAGGGTCAGACTATGGCTGTACTTGTAAGTGGAGAGCTTTTGGCAGATCTGTCAGCTTCACAGCAGGCGGCATATTTAGCCGAGGCAAACCTCAATCAGTTCTTAGCTGGAGCCACAGACCAAGAGATCGCGGCAGCACAGGCAAGTTTGGATAGTGCAACTGCGGACCTTGGATTGAAAACAGAGTTGGCTGAATTAAATGTTGCAGAGGCACTTGTTGCTTTGCAAGCATCAGAGGGCGATCTTGAAAATACTCTTGCGGACAGTGGTGAGGATTCAGAACAAGTGTATGAGGATCTAGAAAACTTACTTTTTGGAGCTGTGATTGATGTGCGAAGCGCGCTCAGTGCAGCAGATGAAATTTTAGGAGTTGAAAATAGTCTTACAAACCAAGACTTTGAAAATGTCCTTTCAGCAACAGACCCGCAACAGTACACATCAGCCAAGAATTATTACGCTTATGCAGCAGACATGCGTGACGCTAGTGAGGATTTAGTCTACGCTCTTACTGCAGATTCAACATCAGATGAGATGTATGCAGCAGCCGATAAAGTTGAGGAAGCATTGGATTATACTTCAGAAACATTGCTCTACACTCGAAGAGTGCTCGACGCTACAAAATCAGACAGCACAGCACTTAGCTTGAGTGATATCGCAACGTATAAGGCAGCGATTGATACTGAGCGAGACACTATTCAAACAGAGGAAACAGCACTGTTGGCGCAACGTCAGCTTATCGACTCAACCGTAATTGGTTCAGACGACGCTGACGATACAGCAGCGTACGCATACGAAGCGGCACAACAGGATTATGCGCAAGCTGTTTCAAGCGCTAGCTCAAGCGTAGCGATAGCACAAGCGACTTTAGATTTACGACAAGCTGAGTATGACTCATTGACTGTAGAAAAGCGATCAGTTGATACCGCAGCTTATTATGCACAGGTAGGACAAGCTCAAGCACAGTTAGCGGCAGCTGAAGCTCGATTTGAAAAGTCTGAGATCACAGCACCGTTTGACGGGATTGTTACTCATATGGATTTGAGTATGGGTGAGCCAGTTGTTCTGGGAGCAACTGTTGCCGGAGTTCAATCAAGTATTGAGCAATATAGAGTGTTGGTCGACGTTCCTGAGGCTGATATTGTAAAACTTACATTGGACGACGAGGCCATCGTTACTTTTGATGCATATGGAGATGACATTGAGGTCCCAGCTCGTGTTGGCAAGATTAATCCAGGTGAAAGTGATATAGAAGGTGTTGTTTATTATGGTGTTGAGATTTATGTAAATGAAGATATTGATTTAGCACTTAAGTCAGGAATGTCAGCGGACGTGGTAATCACTACAGAGACAAAGAGTAACGCATTGTATATTCAACAGAGAGCTGTATATGAACATTCAGATGGAACGCGTTATGTTCGTGTGCCAAATGGAGATGAATACGAGGAGCAAACAATTGTGACCGGACTGCGAGCAGACGGTGGATATGTTGAGTTGATTTCAGGACTTGAGGAAGGAGATCGAGTTATTACAGCTATAAATGATTAGTATGTCTGATAAGGCAAAAAAGCCTTTGATTGAACTCAAAGATATTTACAAGCAATATGTAAATGAAGATGTCGTGACAAAGGTTTTGCACGGCGTCTCTTTGACTATAAACGAAGGTGAGTTTGTAGCAATTATGGGGCCTTCAGGAAGTGGAAAATCTACCCTCATGCACATTTTGGGATTTCTAGATTCAATTAGTTCTGGATATTATAAGTTCAATAGTCATGATGTATCAGGATTAAGTGATGATCAAAAGGCAATCATGAGGCGTAAAGAAGTTGGATTTGTGTTTCAATCATTCAATCTTTTGCCACGAACATCAGTTTTGGAAAACGTGGCTTTACCAATGATCTACGAACAGATTCCAGAGGACGAGCGACGCATAATGGCCAAGAAGGCATTAAAGACTGTTGGATTGGACCATCGACTTGATCATTTGTCGAACCAGCTTTCAGGAGGTGAGCGACAGCGTGTGGCTATTGCTCGTGCTGTTGCGAATAATCCAAGTATTGTTTTTGCAGATGAGCCAACCGGGAACTTAGATACAAAAACTGGTGAAGAGGTATTAATGATGTTTCAGGATTTGCACAAGACCGGTCGTACAATCATTATGATTACCCATGAACAAGAAGCGGCAGAATATGCAGAGCGCATAGTATCAATTCGTGATGGAAAGATCGTATCAGATACAAATGGTCATAAAAGGCGGACAGGAAAGTTTCATAAGTGACGGTAGCGGATAGATTTGCTCCACACACCGTCATCCTGAGCGACCAGAGACCCGTCAGACGGGTCGAAGGGAGTCGAACCTGCCAGCCGGTAGGTAGGGGATCTACTAAAATAATTTCAACAAACAAATGCTTTGGAAAGATTTAATATCATCATCGACAATATCTATTCGACGTAACAAGTCGCGTAGTGCCTTGACGATTCTTGGAATCGTGATTGGAATTGCGAGCGTGATTTTGATGCTGTCAATTGGTAAAAGTGCCGAAGGTTTGATTCTTTCTGAGATTGCGGATCTTGGTTCGGATTTGATATTTGTAGAGCCTAGTGCGGGTGACCCAACTTCCGGTCCACCAAATCCTTTCATTGAGCAGAGTATGACAATGGATGATGAAGAAGCTGTTGCTGATACTGGATTGTTTTTAGCGACAAGTTCAATTTTGAGTTCCACGTACACTGTGTCGCATGAGGAAGAAAATCAGTTCGCAAGTGTTGAGGGAACGAATGAGCAGTATTTAGATATTTTTCCAGCCGAGTTTATTTACGGACGATTTTTCACTGAATCAGAAATTGATAGCTATTCGCGAGTAGCAGTTTTGGGAAAGGAGATTGCCGAGGATATGTACGGCGATCAGGATCCCACTGGTCAAAAGATTAAAATTGATAATATCCAATTTAGAATTATTGGAGTATTTGATGAGCAGGGAACGCGGTTTTTTCAGGATTTGGATACGCGTGTTAACATTCCAGTTACAACAATGCAACGTGACTTGATGGGTGTTGATTTTGTAAGTTACTTAACCTTGCGCGCAAACGATGGCGTTGATTTGGATTTTGCAAAAGATGAAGTTAGATTTGTTTTGCGTGATGAGCACAATATCGATAACCCAGAACGTTCGCAGGATAATGATGATTTCTTTGTTTCATCACAAAACGACGCAGAGGATATCATTGGAGTTGTGGGAGACGTGCTAACGATTCTGCTGGCTTCAATTGCAGCAATTTCACTTGTGGTTGGTGGTATCGGAATTATGAATATCATGCTTGTTTCTGTTACTGAGCGAACGCGTGAGATTGGTTTGCGTAAATCAATTGGTGCCACAAAGAACGAGATTTTGCAGCAGTTTTTAGCCGAGGCCGTACTTTTGACAATGATCGGTGGAATAGTTGGAGTTTTAATGGGTATATTCGCATCCGTAGTGATTGCCTTTGGTGCTGGATTTTTCTTGGATGATTGGGCATTGAATATTCCAGTTAGTGGAATCATAGCCGGAGTTGTAGTTGCAACTGGAGTAGGTGTAGCCTTTGGTGTCTACCCCGCAAAGCGCGCAGCAAACCTAGATCCAATCGAGGCACTACGATACGAATAGATGTTTAATCGTTCAACCTTTGGCCTCACTCGTTGAAGCTGTTTAAAGTGTTTATTTCGAAATAAACACATTAAACAACTTAGACATTTAAACCCTTTTTTATAAAAAACAGGCCGCCCGGTCCACTATGAAGTGGACCGGGCGGTTAAGGTTTGCACGTTGCGAGCTATGAGAGCTCGTCTAGGGGGCGTAGATCGAGGGATCGTCAGTATCGCAGACTCCGCAGTTGCTGCAGACGGTACATGTGATTTGACGGCACCAGATTCGTTTCCTGTCATCAATTCTGCAGCCCTCACGGACCGGTAGAACTGCGACGCGAGGCGTGGCACGGCGCTCAGGACCAGGGTGGGTGCTGAGCATAGCCGAGCGACGCTCGGGGGCACAGATCTTGCAGACCTGGTCGTCGTGGGTACAGGCGCAGATCTTATCGGGCAGATCGGTGGGGTTCGACATTCTTCATCTCCTTTCGACCGAGTTAGGGTCGATCAGCTGGGCAAAAGTGCCCTTGTCGAGACAGGGCATTAAACCAGAAAATAGTGCTTTTGTCAAGATTTAGGCTTAGCCCAAATGGCTAAGCCTAAAATTTTAATACCTAATCTTAGTGTGAAATTATAAAAAGATCATGTTCTAGGCCTAGACGATATGGCTAAGCCCATGGAGCTTAGCTGATTTGGCTAAGCTCGTTTCCCATGCTAATTCGCGGGGTGTGATATAATTGCGCGCGTGACACTTTTTACTTTTATCTTTCAACATTAATTTTTTCCTATGCAATCACTTGAGAAGGTTTACTTGAGATTACACGAGTCAAAAATGAAGAAGCGCGAAATTACAAAGATGATTCGCGATGAGCTTGTGCAGGACACTCGATATCGAGAACTTACTGAGGAAATGAAGAAGCTTCGTGATGAACGTAAGTCTATTGAAAATGAAATTAAGGGTCACACTGCTAGTCCTCAAGAGCTTGATGAGCTTAAAATTGAGATTCAAACTGACCAAGAGTTGCTCGCTGACATTGCATTAAATATGTTTACAGACAAACAGTCAGTGGAGATATTGGACGAATATGATCAACGCTGGGTGCCATTATTTTCAGTGAAATTTGTAAAAGATTAGTAAATCCCATGAAATAAGATCTCCATCTCGAATCCCCGAAGGGGTGAGAGATCTTCTAATATTCGATCAAAACTAGTAGATTTCTCCTTGATGTCGAAATGGTGAGTTATAGGCCGCTAAGCTAATATCTGGTGTTTGTTGTTATCCATAGATCGCTTGCAATGAACTCTGGTATAACGTAAAATAGCGTCGTTATTCACTTATTTGATTATGGATAAAAAACGAGGGTTTCGTACACGACGAGGGCTTTATAGTGCATTGGTTGCCATAGCCGTTGTTTTTGTTTTAACAGGCTCAGCTGCATTTCCTAATATTTGGAACACAGCAGCGCGTAGCATAGAGGATACTGTGGGCATGAATATGCCTGAGTTTAATGAAGAGGACTTCAAATTGGGATTAGACCTCCAAGGTGGCGTTCACTTGGTTTATGAGGCTGACATGTCTGATATCGAGTCAACTGATCGCGGTACTGCCATTGAGGGAGTGCGTGATGTTATTGAAAGGCGTGTTAATGCTTTTGGAGTTTCCGAGCCAATTGTTCAAACTAATATTAATGGTGATCATTATAGAATCATTGTTGAGCTTGCTGGTATTTTTGATGTAGAGCAGGCGGTAGGTTTGATTGGTGAAACGCCGATTTTAGAGTTTAAAACATTGAAAGCGACATTCGATGAGGATGTTGAACTAACAGCAGATGAGCAGACACAGATGGACGAAGCTCAAACACAAGAAGAATCAGCAGCGCTTGAAGCACTTGATAGAGCGCTTGCGGGTGAGGATTTTGGTGAGTTGGCGCGAGAGCTTTCAATTTCAAGTACATCACTTAGTAAAGGGTATTACGGATATATCAATGAGAACGATCCAGCCTTTGGCGAGCTCGCACAAGAGATACAGGATGATCGACTTGGGGAAGGCGTAATTGATGGATTGTATGAATACAATTCAACATTGCATATTGTAAATTATACTGCGACTCAAGAATCAGAGGAGGTCGAACTTTCACATATTTTAATTTGTCACAGCGAGTCTGAAGGTTGTGAGGCAGATCGATCTACTGATGAAGCCTGGACTTTAGCAGAGCAGGTTGCCTCTGAGGTGACGGCGTCGAACTTTGCAGATAAGGCAATTGAGTATTCAGATGGTCCAAGTGGACCAAGTGGAGGTTACTTAGATTGGGTTGTGGAAGGAATGATGGTTGAACCTTTTGAGGACGCAGCATTTGTACTTTCAGACGGCGCGATCTCAGGTGTAGTCGAGACTCAGTTTGGTTATCACGTTATTTATCGATCAGATTCACGATCAGAAACTCAGTATGAGATTTCACACATCGAGATGCCGTGGACTACAGAGTCTGACATTTTGGACCTTGATCCATGGGAAAACACTGAGCTTTCTGGAAAGAACGTTGAAAGAGCTGCAGTTGGATTCGATCAAAATACTACAATTCCGTACGTACTATTAAACTTTGACGGTGATGGCGCTCAATTGTTTGAAGAAATGACCGAGCAGTACGTGGGTGAAGTAATTGGAATTTTCCTCGATGGCACCGCGATCTCAACTCCAGTTGTGCAAGATGTTATTTACGGAGGTGAAGCAACTATTAGCGGAGACTTTACAGTTGAGGAGGCAAAGTTATTAGCTCAGCGCTTAAACGCTGGTGCACTTCCTGTGCCAATCGAGCTACTAAGCCAGCAGACCGTCGGGCCAACACTTGGAAAGGTTTCACTTGAAAGTAGTATTCAGGCGGCGATGATCGGAATTATTTTACTGGCACTATTCATGGTTGCGTATTACAGATTATCTGGATTGCTCGCGATCATTGCATTAATTGTTTACACATCAGTTAACCTAGCGCTTTACAAGTGGCTTGGAGTAACAATGACGCTTTCTGGAATCGCTGGATTTATTCTGTCACTTGGAATGGCGGTGGACGCAAACGTTCTGATCTTTGAACGTCTGAAAGAAGAGCTCAAGAGCGGACGTGACTTATCAACAGCGATTGACGAAGGATTCCGACGTGCCTGGACTTCAATTCGCGACGGAAACATAACAACCTTGATTGCGGCTGGTGTATTGTTTACACTGAGTGGGTTTATTAAGGGATTTGCTCTAACTCTAGCAATTGGAATCTTGGTTTCAATGATGACTGCAATCTTTGTAACGCGTATTCTGCTTCAATGGGTAAGTGGTTGGAAGCCAGCGCAAAAGCACTGGTTGTACGGAATTCGTAAGAAATAAAATATGAAATATTTAGACGTTATAGGTAAATCAAAAATCTGGCTCACTATTTCGGGAGTCTTAATGGCTGCATCAATTATTAGTGTTTTGGTCTTCGGGCTCAACGTTGGAATCGATTTTACCGGTGGAGCACTCATGGATATTTCTTTCGATGAAACTGTAACTATCGACCAAGTTCGAGCAGTGTATGAAACGTCAGAATTATCAGCAACCGTACAGCAGAGCAGTGATACAGAGTTCCTCGTTCGATTAGAAGAGCTAACTCAAGAACAACACACACAGCTTATATCTGATCTTGAGTCTCAAATTGGTTCATTTGAAGAAAATAGATATGAGGCGATTGGGTCAGTGATTGGAAGTGAGTTGAAGGCTACATCGATGAAAGCTATTCTCATCCTTTTGGTTTTGATCGTGATCTATGTCGCTTGGGCATTTCGTAAAGTGTCAGAGCCGGTAAAGAGTTGGAAGTACGGAGTTCTAACGATCGTCGCCGCAGCGCATGATGTAATCTTGCCACTAGGTATATTTGCAGCCTTAGGACATTTCCTTGGGTATGAAATTAACACTGCCTTTGTGGCGGCATTACTGACGATTCTGGGTTATTCAATTAACGATACAATCGTAATATTCGATCGAACTCGTGAGAACCTAGTTAATAACCGCAATAGTTCAAAGCCATTTGATGAGATTGTGAACATGAGTGTTGTCCAGAGCTTTGCTCGATCAATAAATACATCATTCACAACATTGTTGGTTTTAATGGCAATCTTCTTGTTTGGAGGAGAGACTGTGAAACCGTTCATTCTCGCGTTGATTATTGGAGTTCTTTCCGGTGCATATTCATCAATCTTCCTAGCAAGCCCACTGCTTGTAAAATGGGAAGAGTGGAAGCGCCAACGCGAAGAAGCGGTTGAGTAAAGCAATTGACATATCAAATAAACACAAATCCCTGCGTTATGCAGGGATTTGTTGGTCCTGAGATATGTTGGTGGACTCGGCGGGATTCGAACCCGCAACCCTCAGTGACAACTTGAGTGAGGTTACCAATTACCTCCACGAGCCCGATAAGCTCAGGATAATAAAATAAACCAAGGATTCGCGTCCTTGATTTATTTTTGTCACTGAAGGTTGATTCACATTTGAACCTCACTCAAGTACTCCCATTACCTCATTTATAAAAGGTTGTGTCAAGAGTTGATGTTGATAGGTTGTTAATTAGAAAACAGGTCGCCCAGCGCGAGCAAGTGCAAGCGCCGGGCGAGAAGGCCCCATCTGGTCCTAGAACCGTCTGGGAAGGCTGCGGCATGACGACCGACTTGGTGGGCGGAAGCATCTCATGGCGAGTTGCGTCGGGCTCACTAGTTGGGTCGCGGCGGGCAGCGTTGTTGGGTCGAGTTCGTGTGAGGGTAACCACTCCCTCGTTAGATGGTTCCAACGCGGCGGCGCTAGAGCTCCATCACATCCGCGGGTTTGGTGTTGGTGGTGATGCCCGTGTTGGGCGGAGGAATACAGCTCTGCATGGATGCTCCGTAGATGGATTGGTCGTGATGATGCCGAGTCGATCGAACCTTCGAGTAGATGGCCCGACTTCCAACAGCAAATTAATATCATATGTTGGAGTGCTTGGTGTCAATATGACTTGTTTATGTATCCCCAAGTTATAATTTCGAATTCGAACTTCACAGGCTCAACGTGTTATAATATTAACTAGTTATGGGAGGTATTTACGATTGGTTTCTAAATTACCTTGCAACAACTCCGGCGGATCAGCTCGGTGTTGATATTTTGAAATATTTTGCTTGGTTCCCAATTTTCGCAGTTCTAGTTTGGGGGTTTATTGAACTTTGGCTTGACGCTAAGCAAGGTCAGTATTGGGCAAAGCTTGAGTGGGACTTGCTTGCGGTTACAATTCCACAAGATGCAGTGCAAACCCCAAAAGGAATGATGAATTTTTTCAACAACCTTTCTGGAAGCAAGTCAGCGATTACCTGGAAAGAAAAATGGTTTTGGGGAAAGTTTCAGGCATACTTCACTTTCGAAATTGTAAGTAATGGAGGTCAGATTCAGTACTACATTCGTTGTGTAAAAAAATACCGTGATCTTGTCGAGGCGTCGCTTTACGCTCAGTATCCAGAGGCACAAATTGTAGAAGTTAAGGATTACGTTGATTTGATCCCAAATGATTTTCCAAACGAGGAATATGATTGCTTTGGAACTGAGTTGAGTTTATCAAAAGACGCAATGTTTCCGGTTAGGCGTTATGAAGATTTTGAGCATGTTGGAGAGAAGGACCTTAGATTTAAAGATCCAATTCTGCCAATGCTCGAGATGATGGGTAAAATGCGCCCGGGTGAGCATTATTGGATTCAGTTATTGATTATTGGCCCTGATAGCCAGGATTGGCGCAAGGAATCACTTAAGTGGATGCGCAAGATGTATGGAATTGAAGAGAAGAAAAAGAAGGGGCTAATAGAGAGCTCTGTTGGTTGGATACCTGGGGGTGTACTCTCACAGATTACTGGTGTAGAGATTGGTGCTGACGCTGAAAGCGCAGGAGATGACTTTAGAATGTGGAAGATGACTCCGAGCGAGCAAGACACATTGAAAGCGGTGAATGAAAAATCAAAAGAAATTGGTTGGACTTCAAAGATCCGAATGGTTTATTGTGCTAAAAAAGAGGTTTTCCGTAAAGGTACAATTGCATCAATGACCAAGGGGATGTTCGCGCAGTATGACTCAGGAATGAATAAATTTAGCTTGACAGGGAACGTCACAACTAAGGATGACTATTTTTGGCAGGAATGGCAGATGCCAGGCAAGCAACGTAAGATTGTCTCGAGGTACAAGAATAGATTGATTACAGGCGGTACAACGCCTTACATTCTTTCTTCATCCGAACTAGCGACTTTGTGGCACTTTCCACCAGCTGATGCTCGCACGCCTGTACTTACTTCACTTGGCGCACGTATGGCTGAGGCTCCACAAGAACTTGGATTTGCGCTTGATGAGAATTCAATTTTACCAAACATTGAACGAGCATCGTCAGATGTTGCAGGGTCATTGCCTGTGATGATCGAGCCAGTCGAGGAATTTGTACCCGAGTCTCCAACACCAACTGCGCCAACTGGAGAGCCTAGAGCGGTAACTGAGCAAATCACTGTTCCAGAGCCTGTTACAGAATCGGAAGTAGATAAGGTTCTTGCCCCTGATCAACCAACGTTCCAAGCTGGAATGCCAGCACCACTACCTCCTGGGCTAGATATTTCCGACGTCGAGGTGTCAGATAGTGGAACACCGGGCAATATTCCTGTTTGAAGTTTAAGTGAGGGTTTAAATGTTGAAGACGTTTAAAATGTTTATATCGAAGTAAACACTTTAAACAAACGAGTGATAAACGAGTGATTGAACAATTTCAGCAAGCGAAGCGATAAAACAATACCTATGCCAATGCGATATCCGCATGATCACGAAAATGATGTAATCTACTTTGGAAAAGTCAACTTTAGAAATAAGTTGCAAACTTTTGGTATAAAAACAGACGATCGTCGTCGGCATGTTTACGTTGTTGGAAAAACAGGTATGGGTAAAACAACCCTACTTGAAAACATGATTCTCTCAGATATTTATGCTGGGCATGGTTGTGCTTACATCGACCCTCATGGAGACACAGCTGAGAAAATACTTGATTACATTCCAAGTTGGAGAATCAACGATGTTGTATACTTTAATCCGGCTGATATTGAATATCCAATTGGATTTAATATTTTAGAATCTGTTGACGAAAAGATGAAGCACTTGGTTGCAGCAGGAATGATGTCAGTATTTAAAAAGCTGTGGGAAGGTGTTTGGTCTGCTCGAATGGAATATATTCTTAATAATACAATTTTGGCGTTGATGGATACACCAAATACTACTCTTTTGGGAATTAACAGAATGCTTTCAGACGATAAATACAGAAAGGAAATAATATCAAACGTAAAAGATCCAATCGTAAAGCAGTTTTGGGTGATGGAGTTTGAGAGCTATCAGTCTAAGTTTGCATCAGAGGCAGTAGCTCCGATTCAGAACAAGGTTGGTCAGTTCCTTTCAGCGAGCATTATTCGAAATATCGTAGCGCAGGCAAAGTCATCAATGAATATGCGTGAGATCATGGACGGTCAAAAGATTTTACTTGTGAACCTCTCCAAAGGTCGTATTGGAGAAGACTCATCAAGACTATTGGGTGGGCTGTTAATTACAAAGTTACAGATGTCAGCGATGGAGCGTGTAGATATGCCAGAGGAAGAACGTCAAGATTTTTATATGTTCGTTGATGAGTTCCAGAATTTCGCTGTGGAATCATTTGCATCTATTTTGTCTGAGGCGCGTAAGTATCGCCTAAACTTGGTAATGGCTCATCAGTACATCGCGCAACTTACAGAAGAAGTGCGTGATGCAGTATTTGGTAACGTTGGTACATTGATTTCGTTTAGAGTTGGTGGGCCTGATGCGGCATTTATGGAGGAGGAGTTCATGCCAAGATTCCTACCAAACGACATGATCAATCTTCCAAAATTCTCAATTTATCTTAAATTGATGATTGATGGAGTTACATCTCAGCCATTTTCGGCACTTACCTTGCCGCCTATTGCAGTAAGAACTGGATCTGAACAAAAGGTTATCGAGCAGTCACGTGAGCGTTATTCTGGTGAGAAGGAAAAAATTGAAGAAAAAGTTGAGGTGTGGAGTGGATTTGGTAAAGATGTTGATATTGAGCAGGAGTATGAAAAGGCTAAGCAGGGAAAGAAGGATGCAAAGAAGGCGCGTTTTTCACACGAGTACACTTGTACGCGTTGCTCTAAGGCTTTCCCATTGCCAGTTGAGCTTGATCGGTCGCGACCTATTTATTGTGAAGACTGCCATCCAATTATAATGGAGGAAAGAAAGAGCGGGAAAAAAAGAGGTGGAGAGCAGCGAGGGCGTAGAGAAGAAACGAAAAGAGTTGTTGCGACACCACCAAAGGTTGATGATGGGGAAGTGATTCAAAAAGATACGGGTAAGTCTGTTGGTCTAAGTGCTTTGTCAGACGATAAAATTAAAGAAAAAAAAGAAAGAAGGCCTGAGCCAAAGAGAGAGAAGCCAGAAGTGCAGGCGCGTGAAATGGTTGGGCAGAAGTCAGAACCTAGGCGTCAGCCGAAGGTCCCGAGCGCAGTCGAGGGGAAGGCGGTTGACGAGGTTAAAGTCGAGCAGAAGACAGATATCAAGAGTCAGATTAAGGTTCCAAGCGCAGTTGAGAAAACGAAAGTCGAGCAGAAGACAGAGGTCAAGCCTGATACTTCAGAGCCCAAGAACGATGAAGAGAATCAGAAGATCTCTCCTAAACGTCGAGATGGGGATAAAGTTGAAAAATTTGCCGATAAGAAGCCTGATGAGCCTAAGGTCGAGGAAAAGGCACAAAGCTCTGAAAAGAAACCTGATAGGCCGCGAGACAATCAAAGATCAAATAGTGGATCATCTGATTCATCAGAACCAAAAAAGCGTAATCGACGGCGTAGGAATCGGAGTAAAAAGTCGTCAGACAGATCAAGAAGTTCAGAGCCTCAAAGACAGTCTAGCCAGAGCTCGGATCGAAGTGATCAACGATTAAGCGCACCGAGCACGCCTAGCGCATCGCCAGATACAAAGAAAGATAATAGTCCACAGGCGGTTTTACCAAATGAGCGTGTAACATTCAAGGAGGAATAGTATGACGTTTTTTCAGGCTATTATTGCTGGTGTGGTTCAAGGTATCACTGAATTTCTTCCAGTTTCAAGCTCAGGGCATCTTATCGTGGTGCGCGAGCTTTTTGGTATCCAAGTTGATAGTTTAAGCTTTGACGTTGCTGTTCATATCGCGACTCTCGTGGCGGTAGTATGGGTGTTAAGAGGTGAGATATTAGATATTATTCGTGAGTTTTTCTCGAAGAAGTGGTTAAATTCAGTTGGACTCAAGATTGTTGTCGCGACTATTCCAGCTGTAATATTTGGACTTTGGTTGAGAGGGGACTTATTGGATGCTTTAAGGACAACACAGATCGTAGGGTATTCACTTATTTTTTGGGGTATCGTGCTTTACGCGGCCGATGTTTATTTGAAAAAGAAAAAGGGTCTTGTAAAAAAAGTGCAGAATATACGTTGGTTGCAAGCAATCTTTATCGGGTGCGCGCAAGCGATTGCTTTGATTCCCGGAACGTCCCGTGCAGGAATTACAATGACGGCTGGATTGTTTGCTAAAGTTGATCGAGTACGAGCAGCAAGGTTCTCATTTTTGCTTTCCATCCCTGCAATTTTGGGCGCAGGAGTATTAACAATGTTCGATGCGATTGAGACTGGGTTAGATATCGAGGTAAGCGCATTGATCATCGGTTGTATCGCAGCCCTTTTATCCGGAATAGTAGCAATTAAAGTTTTACTTAAGTTTTTAGAAAAAGGATCATTTTTCGGATTTGCAGTGTATAGAATTATTCTAGGAGTCCTACTTTTGGTATTTTTATAAGAAATTGATGTTTGAACCCTGTGTGTTAAAAACCGCAGGGTTTTGATTTTATTTTCATTCCATGTTCGATCGAACATGGAATGAAAATATTTATTACACATCTGAGTCGATCGACTCAGATGTGTAATAACATAAAGCACGAAACCCTGAGGCTGAAATTATGTCCTCATTCTCAGTAGTATCATAAAATCCCTTATCATAAGGCTGAAGGATTTTATGGTGACCCCACGGAGATGTCTCACATCGTCATTACATTCCTCTCCATGGGGTTTCCACCCCTCTGGCGTTTGTCAGTGACTCCTCACTGTCACCCCCAGCAATATAAGGGGGATTCTCCCCCTTACTATCCCCCTGTTCGATTCCCTCGTGGATTACACAAAAACCACTCATTCGAGTGGTTTTTGTGGTGACCCCACGGGGAATCGAACCCCGGTTTCCGGCGTGAGAGGCCAGCGTCCTAGCCGCTAGACGATGGGGCCTTATCTAGCGCGAAAACTATATCATATTAAAGAAAAATATCAAGCAATGATCCCTCGAGGTCATTTGATAGCATTAGAACACCGAGTGCTAGAATATGGCTTATAAGCACAAGGTTGAACCTTTAAAGGTTCAACCTTGAATGAAATATGCTAATTCTATTAGTTTTTGTTTGTGCGAGGCGTGGTTACAAATCAAATCCAGTTTGTTCTATGTATGCTTCGTAGATTTCTTTATGAGTTCCGAATTGTATGATGTTTTGTTCTTCAAGCTTTGCCATTTCGGAGAAGAAGTATTTTAGGACCATTTCATTTTCTTCATCATATAGCACCGACTGCACGTATATGGTTATTTTAGCTACTCCGCGTTCTGAATCGTAGTGCTCAGCGATGTCTAGAATAGTGCTCACAGCAGTGTCGATGTCCTCAGAAGTTAATTCGCAATTGCCATTTTTTATACACAGGTCACCATCTTCATATTGATAATATAGTGGACCAATAGTTCCCGACATTATAATAATCACCGGGTCATCATCGGCGATCAGGTCATTACTATCTGCCAAGGGAATCGGATAGATGCTTTCGTAAAGATCTTCAGGTAAGTTGTCATGCCACCCTTCGTTACTTATATAATCATCGGTCCATTTTTCACCTGGTCTGTTTTCATAGTCCATTGCAAGTAAGTGTCCAGCTACAATCCCATTCAAATACTTAAATCCCGCCAGAGATGCGGCTGTTACCCAGTCATTTATTCCGGCACCTCCCGAACAGCCAATATTATTCTCTTCGCCGATCAATCCGTCTACAAGTATTTTATTTTCTTTAAACGCTTCTGAGTATTCCTCGGCTGTTAGATCAACGCCGGTATAGCGTGACCCTAGATCGCAATGTGTTTGCACACCATGACCGTGTTCCAATATTTCACGCAGGATAGGTACACTCCAGGCTCTATTTGCAATGGCAAATGGTTTTTCTGATTCAATGCTTAGGATAGCGCCAACTTCTTGGGCTAGTTCCATGGCATATCGCAACTGCTCAACGTGTTCCAAGAATACATCCTCATCTTTGTCGTCCATGAAACTTTGCTCCATGTGGGTCATGATTGTTAGGTAGAGCTGATCCTCTGGTTCCTGGCTATTATCAATGACGACTTCGTCTGGTGTGTTTTCAGCTTCATTATTCTGAGGAATTGTCTCTTCAATCCAGAAAAAGAATAAGGCCAGGGCGGCGAGTAAAATCACTATAATTATGGACGTTAGTACGACGTGTCTGTGCATTTTCATATATGAACAGTATAGCTAGTTTATGATATAATAATCAAGACTATGGAGGATCTATTATTTTTTGAAATAGCAATTGTAATCGTAACTGCGGGCTTGCTTTCTTTTATAGCAAGAATTTTAAGACAGCCACTTATCATTGCTTATATTGTAACTGGACTGTTGGTCGGTCCTGCTATTTTTGGTTTTGCTGAGTCGTCAGAAGTGTTCGATGTGTTGGCGAAGATTGGAATTGCATTCCTACTATTTTTAGTTGGTTTGCATTTGAACTGGCGCAATATAAAAGATGTTGGAAAAATTGCGGTTTTCTCGGGGCTTGGTCAAGTGATAGTTACTAGTGCTGCTGGTTTTGGAATTTCATATTTACTTGGGTTTGGTTTTATGGAAGCGCTGTTCATGGGAATTGCCTTTTCATTCTCGAGTACGATTATTATCGTAAAGCTGCTTTCTGATAAGCAAGATATCGATAGATTCTACGGAAGGATTAGCGTTGGTATTTTGATCGTTCAGGATTTAATCGCCATGCTGATTTTGTTGGGGCTTGGAGCATTTAGTCAGGGATCTGGAAGTATATATGTAATTGTCGGTATTTCACTTTTGAAGTTATTAGTTGTTCTGATCGTTTTGTGGTTTATGGCACGTTATGTTCTGCCACATGTCTTTAAAACAGCGGCGCGTTCTGGTGAGCAATTATTTTTAATAGCCATTGCGTGGTGCTTTGCACTTGCCAGTGGACTAACATTCTTTGGATTCGGGATCGAGACGGGGGCACTTTTAGCTGGTATTGCGTTAGCTGGAACAGGATTTAGACGCGAGATTGAGTCGCGAATCCGTCCTTTGCGTGACTTTTTCCTAATTCTGTTTTTCATATTTTTGGGAACTCAGTTGCCGATTGATACGATCATGTCATCGCTTCCAATCGCGCTTGCAATCAGTGCGTTCATTCTAATCGGAAATCCACTGATTGTGATATTCGTGCTTAGAGTATTTGGTTATCATCCGCGTACTGGATTCCTCTCAGGTGTAACCATGGCGCAAGTTAGTGAATTCTCGTTTATCCTGCTCACAGCCGCTATTGCCGCGGATTTGGTTGGTATGGAAGCTTTATCGATCGCAACCATCGTAGCGATGATTACAATCACAATCTCGTCGTATGCCATTAAGTATAATGAAGAGATTTACGAAAAGATCGAGCCTTTGTTTGGATGGTTAGAACACGTCCCAAATAAAAAGGATCATAAGAAGAGAAAGGCGACGCCTCCAGTTGTATTATTTGGGTGCCATGATATGGGTACATCTATCTTGGAATCGATTAAGGCCACAAAGAAGGATTTCTTGGTAATTGACTTGGATCCTGTTGTGATCGATGACCTAGAGCAGGAGCAGATCCCGCATATGTACGGTGACATGGCAAATCGTGATTTCTTAAATTATATTCAAGCAGAAAAGGCCGAGCTCGTTATTTCGACAATCCCAGATGTGAGTGCCAACAAAGACATGATGGAATATTTACAGTTCAAAAAGTCCAAAGCATCAGTTGTGGTTACGGCAAAAACGGTAGATGACGCTAAAAAGTTGTATAAAGCCGGTGCCACATTCGTGATGGTTCCAGGACTTATGAGCGGAGAGCTGTTCTCGCAAATGCTCAAGAGTAAGAAGCTTAAAAAGAATTCTTGGCTTGCATCTGCCAAAAAGCACAAATGGGCAGTTGAATAGTGCGATCTTTGTGATAAGATCAAGAAAAGTATTAATATAGATTATATGGGTAGAGAATCGATGATGGATAGAATAAGACGAAAGATGCATTCTGGGGATAGTGGAGGTACTCCAGTAGAACGCGCAAAAGCGGAGGGGGCAGCAGAGGCTTCAGTTCAGGAAAAATTAGGATCTGATGAGCATACCGTGCATGCTGAGGGCGAGTTGGCTGAAGAAAATGCACGTCAGGAAAGAGAGGATCGGGTTGCGCGAGAGTCTGCTGTTGATAATGCGGCTGAGATTGCCAGCTCTTTAGAAGATAGTCCAAAATTTGGTGCTGCGATGCATGCTCTGGAAAGAGTTCGAAGATTAGTATCGGAAGGTGGAGACGATCAAGATGCGATCACTAGAACATATAATGATGCAAGAAATAAATTTAATGAATTAGATGTGCCTGGGTTATCAGATGAAGATGAAGCAACGCTCTACGGTGCAATGGACGAGCTTGATCAGGCTCTTGGACAGGGGCACCTAAGAGAGGTTGTGATGAAGAAGGCTGCATAAGCATAGAAAACTTGACATGAAGAAATTAGCAGTCTACAATATAGACTGCTAATTTTATTACTGTGTTAAACGAACGTCAGCTCAAAATATTGTCAGCAATTGTCGAGGAGTATGTGCAAACAGCACAACCCGTTGCTTCGCGTATATTGGTTTCCAAGTACGCGTTTTCTGTATCTCCGGCGACCATTCGAAATGATATGGTTCTGCTTGAATCAGAAGGATTGCTCAGGCAACCCCACACTTCATCTGGTCGGGTTCCGACTGAGGAAGGTTACAGAATTTATCTTGAGACATTTGTTAACAGAGCGCGGACAAATAAAACAAGTTTGAAGATGAAGCAAGCAGTTTCGTCTGCTCAAACACCCCGTCAGCTAGTTCGTGAGATGGCGCAGTGCCTTACAAAACTTTCAGGTGAGACTGCAGTAGCATCACTCGACACCGGCTGGAATCATTACACAGGAATCTCGAAACTCTTTGATAAGCCCGAGTTCAGTGACGTGGCAACACTGCGTGCATTGTCGAGCGTTGTCGATGGGATCGACCAGACTTTGCGGGATATATTCGGAGACATCGAGGATGATGTAAATATATGGATTGGTGGAGAGAATCCTTTTGGAGAACAAGTCGCAACCATGATGGTTAAGTACAAACTTCCAAATGGAATGATCGGAACACTTGGACTGATTGGCCCAATGCGAATGAATTATGAAAAAAATATCTGCTTACTTGAGCAGGCAAAAGACATATTAGATGTGTAGATTATGAAAAAGAAAGACAAAAGTGAAAAGTTGAAAGATGAAAGTAAGAAGATCTCTCACTCCGTTCGAGATGGTGAGACTAGCGAGTGCGAGAAGTGCGTGGAGTATCTGTCTGGGTGGAAACGTGCACTGGCTGATTACGAGAATATGAAGGCCGACATTGATAAGACCAAGTCTTATAATCGAGATCAAATCAAGATCGAACTAGTCTTCAACCTATTGCCCGTGATGGATAACTTCGACCAGGCAGTGAACCACGCGCCCGATGTATCGAAGGATAAGTCGCTCGAAACATGGTTGCAAGGCGTCACCTTCATCAAAAAACAGTTCGAAGATGTGCTTGATGAAATGGGACTTGAAAAGATAGACACTTCGATTGAATTCGATCTGAGCTTGCACGAAGCAGTTGAAGAGCGTGAAGAAGAAGATCGAAGTCCAAGTGAGATTATCGAAGTTCAACAAACCGGATGGAAAATAGGAGAACGTGTGTTGAGACCAGCTAAGGTGATAGTAAATAAATTAAAATAATAAATAAAATAACAAAATACAATCAACGATCCAGAGGTCCGTCCTACGGGCCGAAGGATCCCGTAAATTGCTCAACGTTCGATCGAACGTCGACGTAAACAGCGGGATCCCTCGTCGCCTTTGGGCTCCTCGGGATGGGTGCTAACCAAAACATTATGTCAAAAATATTAGGAATAGATTTAGGGACTACTAACTCAGCTATGGCTGTGATGGAGGGTGGATCGCCAAAGATCTTGGAGAATAAGGAAGGGTCACGAACAACACCTTCAATGGTGGCACTTACAAAGAATGCGGAGCGTTTGGCTGGAACTCCGGCAAAGCGTCAGGCAGTTACCAATCCAAAGAACACACTTTATTCTATTAAGCGATTGATCGGTCGTCGGTTTAACGACGATGAGATTAAGTATGATATGGAGCACATGCCTTACGAGATTGTCGCACGTGGTGAAGGTGTTGGAATCAAGATGGGAGATGAGGAGTACACACCTCAGCAGATTGGAGCTATGGTTTTGCAAAAGATGAAAGCTGATGCTGAGGAGAAGACTGGTGAAACTATCACCGAGGCTGTGATTACTGTTCCAGCATACTTTGATGACGCTCAGCGTCAGGCGACCAAAGATGCGGGTGAGATTGCAGGACTGAAGGTTTTGCGAATTATTAACGAGCCAACTGCAGCTGCACTTGCTTACGGATTTGATAAAAAGGTTGGTCAGCAGGTTTTGGTATATGACTTGGGTGGTGGAACGTTCGACGTTTCAGTGCTTGATGTTTCAGAGAACACAGTTGAGGTTCTTTCAACAAATGGTGACACTCACCTTGGAGGGGATGACTTTGACAAAGCGGTAATTGATTGGATTACTAGAGAATTCAAAGCTCAAGAAGGAGTAGACCTTGCTGGTGACCCTTTGGCAATGCAGCGCGTGAAAGACGCAGCAGAGCGTGCAAAGATTGAGTTATCCACAGCAGCGCAGACTGAGATCAATCAACCATTCATCACATCCGGCGCTGAAGGACCAAAGCACTTGGTAATGACGCTAACTCGAGCAAAGCTTGAGGAGCTAATCATGCCGCTTGTGGAGAAGACCCTTGAACCAGTTAAGCAAGCGCTTGGCGATGCAAAGTTGCAGACCTCAGAGATCGAGGAGATTATCTTGGTCGGAGGAATGACACGAATGCCGATTATCACCAAGAAGGTGGAAGAATTCTTTGGTAAGAAGCCAAATGCAACAGTTAACCCAGACGAAGTTGTTGCCATGGGTGCAGCGATTCAGGCTGGAGTTTTGCAAGGTGATGTTAAGGACGTTCTATTGCTCGACGTAACACCGCTCTCACTTGGTATCGAAACAATGGGTGGAGTATTCACAAAACTTATCGAACGCAACACAACTATTCCAACAACTAAGAGCCAAATTTTCTCAACAGCAGCGGATAGCCAGCCTTCAGTTGAAATTAAAGTTCACCAAGGTGAACGGCAGATGGCGGCAGACAACAAGGTTCTAGGACGATTCATGCTCGACGGAATCCCACCAGCACCACGAGGAATCCCACAGGTTGAGGTAAGCTTCGATATCGATGCTAACGGAATCCTTAATGTTTCTGCAAAGGACAAGGGAACTGGTAAAGAACAAAAAATTACAATCCAAGCATCATCAGGATTGTCTGACGATGAAGTTGAAAAGATGAAACAAGATGCAGAAGTGCACGCTGACGAGGACAAGAAGAAAAAAGAGGGCGTTGAGATTAGAAACGTCGCTGACACCATGGTGTATACTGCAGAAAAGATGCTTATTGATGGTAAAGATAAAATCGACGAAGCTGAAGCAAAACAGGTGCAAGAAAAGATTGACGCACTTAAGGACGTAAAAGACAGCGAAGACACAGACAAAATCAAAGCAGTATCAGAAGAGCTCTCAAAGATCGCACAAGAAGTAGGCGCAAAAATGTACCAAGCCGACCAAGCAGCCGAAGCTCAAAGTGCTGCCGAAGGATCTGACGCAAAGCCAGAAGGTGAAGACGTAAAAGACGCAGACTTTGAGGAGGTTAAGGAAGAGGAGAAGAAGGATGAAGGTGATCAGGGATCGGAAGCTAATCTATAAACAAATAACCACCCCCAGCCCCTCCTTAAAAGAGGAGGGGAGACTAGATTGAATTCGATTTGGGTCCTCCCCTTTCCCCCGCCTCGCCGGCAGGCAGGCAAGGGGGAGATAGGGGGGGGTGCCGTCGAAGTTGATAATAAAATCATAAACTCAAATATGAATAAACAGACACATGTTGCTGCCGTTGCTTTATTGGTTCTTGTTGCGTTAGTTATTGGTTGGTTTGCTGGACGTTGGTACCTTGGGTATCAGATAGAGCGTGAGGCTGATCAGCTTATGGAGCAGTTTGGTGACTTTATTGAAGACTTTGATGATTCAGAAATTATTGATACTTCTGATCTTGATGCGCTTAACCAGCAGTTCATACCGTCTTTGAGTGATTTCACAACTTGTGAAGCGGATGGTGAGACATATTACGAAGGTGACGAGTATTTTGACGGATGTAATTGGTGCTCATGTAATGTGGGGAGTGAATGGATTTGTACAGAAAAGGCTTGTGATTTTTAGTAATCCCAATTAACCCCATGCATATGTTCAATAAGAAAGAAAAACAAAAGAGGAGTATTCTTCTGCGAATCGCGGTTCCGATCGGATCATTCGCAATGTGGCTTCTTAGCCTAAAGGTCGTTCGGAATTGGATTTGGAAGAAGGTGGAGACTAAAGGAAAAGAAAAGATAATCGACGCTAAGGCGAAGATTGTGGAGAAAAGTGAGAAAAAAACATTTCTGAAATAGTTTTCATTCCATGTTCGATCGAACATGGAATGAAAAGTTTGATAGTGTAAGAATTGTGCAGATAAGTGTCTAACCTTAAGTAAGAAAGGCAGTAAATAGAGATTTTAAAATAACGAAGTGACTTCACATAAGGTCCGATCGGACCTTATGTGAAGTCATCCGATGTGAAGACCTGTGTTTAAGACATTTATTACACATCTGAGTCGATCGACTCAGATGTGTAATAAATGCTGAAATGGTCAACGAATATGAGTAAAAATTAAAAATGTAATTGCGATGATTATGAATAAATTAGATAATACAAAATTTTTACCATGGGCGTTTCAGTTGCGTGGTGAGAGTGGTAGACTGAATAGAGCCCTGCTTTTTAAGGTATTGATCGTCTGCCTTGTTATATCGGCTTTGTACTCAGTATTACTTTTAGGTATCCCTCAGTTTGCGGGTTCAATGCCAGGGTCATCGAATATGATCTTTTGGCTTACATGGGTTGGTCCTTCAAATCTAATTTGGAATTTAATTACAATTATTCCGCTTGCGATTGCATTTGCAGCAATTAATTCGGTATTGAATATTGATATTATTGAAATCGCGCGACCGTGGGTAGATTGGGTTATTCAAAATCCAGAGAATGTTTATGTATTTTGGGTAGGAAATTTATACATAATTGGTTTGTTGATGATCACATTGCCAACATTATTTTGGACATTCGCAATTTATTCTATTATTAAATTCTTCAGTTTCAGAAAACAAAAGAGGTCACAGAAGTAGCTATGAGCAAAGACTACTACAATACATTAAACGTTGAGAAGGGTGCTTCGAAGGATGAGGTTAAGAAGGCTTTTCGGAAGTTGGCTCATGAGCATCATCCGGATAAGGGTGGGGATCAGGAGAAGTTTAAGGAGGTGAATGAGGCCTATCAGGTGCTTTCAGATGAGACTAAGCGGTCGCAGTATGATCAGTTTGGTAGTTCTTTTGATCAAGCAGGCGGTGGTGGTGGAGGATTTGGGGGTTTCTCTGGCGGCGGACAAGGTTTTGGTGGCCAGGGAGTTAACTTTGAAGATTTGGGTGATATGTTTTCTGGAATGTTTGGCGGAGGTGACAGAAGGACTCGTCAGGCACAGGGGTCGCACATTCAAGTTGATATGCAGTTGAGTTTTAAGGAAGCTGTGTTTGGAGTTGAAAAGGAGATTCAGGTTTCAAAGAATAATGGTTGTGAACGTTGTGGCGGACTTGGTGCGGAGCCTGGGAGCTCTATGAAGACGTGTACTACGTGTTCAGGCTCTGGAGTGCAGGAGAAAATGCAACAAACTATTTTAGGCGCAATCAGATCACGCGTTGCGTGCGAGTCTTGCACTGGTCAGGGTGAGACTCCAGAGAAAAAGTGTTCAACATGTGACGGTAGCGGAATGGAATATGGAAAGAAGTCATTGCGTGTTGATGTGCCGGCAGGAGTAGAAAACGGAATGAAGATCCGTGTTCGTGGTCAGGGTGAGTCAATCGGCGCATCTGGTGTTGCGGGAGATCTATACGTAGTTTTATATGTAAAGACAGATCCACGCTTTGAGCGTGTTGGCGAGCATATATTCACAAATCACAAAATTGGATTCACGCAGGCTGCACTCGGTGATGAGGTCGAAGTTGAGACACTTGAAGGTAAAGTAAAGCTCAAGGTTCCAGCAGGAACGCAAAGTGGTGATAAACTCAGACTGCGAGGTAAGGGTGTTCCAAAAGCACGAGGACGTGGAGATATGATTGTGGTCATGCTGGTGGTAACACCGAAGAAGGTTACTCGTAACCAGAAGAAACTATTGGAAGATCTAGATTTGAACGAGAAATAAATTTACAAAGCAATAACCCAGGCATGAGAGCCTGGGTTTTGCGTTTGCGTGATGATTCTCAATAAAGCGAAAGCCACGACCTGGTTGGGCCGTGGACGTTAGTGGGTCGAGATCGTGTCGTGCAGAGCCATGAAAAGGTCCCATAGCATGCCGACTTGCTCTTCAAGTAGTTCGAATGCGTTTTCGATGGTCTGCAACTCAGAGGTATCGATGGCAGCGTATTGCATGCCGATACATACGCTTGATTGAACTTGTAGGGCATCAGCAAATAATGTAGCGGGGGTGAGCACCTCATTGAGGGCTTTGGACATCCGTTGCTCGCCCGTATTATAGAGAGCACCGTTTAACGTATGTGCCACCATTTTCCATATTGTAGCTGTGGTGAACTCAGGATTGTAGCTAGGTAGGTTCGATTCGGCGACAAGTACGTCAAAGACGGTGTCCCTTCGGCAACGTCTGGCAATGTGGCGTAGCGTGCGTAGTATCATCCTTGAACCGATGTGCAATTTTACAAGACTTTGTCTTTGCACTACAAACGAGTCACCTTCAAAGCCGATACCTTTAATAAGTTCGATTTCTGCTTTGAGCGTTGCGATCGAGCTCCCGATAAGGTACATGTGATCCCCAATCTCTGGAAGGATCTTGTCGCGAATATTTGCAGCTGTCGACATCATTCCTCCTGAGTATGGGGTGCTCGGTGATCGTACCATTTATAAATTTTGCGTCAATTCTGGTATAATAAATATATGCAGGAGGATTTTTTGGATATTGACTCCATTGAAGGGGTCACAGAATTTGTGCAAAACACGTCGTACTTTACGTGGGATGCTTTGGTTGTGATTGGTGTGATAATTTTAGTCTGCGCGTACGGGTTTACGCTGGGGAAGGATTACATTGTTCCGCTCTTGGTTTCAGTTTACGTTGCAGGATTTGTGATGGCGTTTGTGCCTTACATTGCTTGGCTTGAAGGTTTGATAGAGACTGACGCTGGGATTGCCTCTACGATTGTATTTTTCGCAATACTTTTGATTGTGTTCTTTGTTCTTAAATCAAATGGCTTTTTTGAACCCTACATCGTACCAACCGGACTGGAGTCGGCCACATTCTGTATTGGAATTTCCGGACTTATACTTGTGATTATCGCTAGCTTTGTCGGTGAAGAAATGGCAGCAAATTTTTCACCACTAGTTCGATCCGCATTTATAGGCGATATTCAAATAACCGTCTGGGCATTGGTTCCAGTTAGCCTAATGGTTTTGATACGCGGTGAGACTTAATTCCCCCTCCTTCCCAAGGAGGGGCTAGGGGAGGTCGCCGTTATTTTGATTAAATCGTCATCAATTGACGTTTTTTTGTCTCACAGTACACTCATTGACACAATGAGTTTTTTGTATTAAATTTATTTCTTCTCTCTGGCGCATAATGCCAGGAGTGACCGCCCTTTCAAACCCAAGCCTGGAGGCTACCATGACCAAAGTCGACCTGACCCCTCTCAAGGAACTTTTCATCCAACAGGGCCGGCAGGAGATCTGGCCCGAAGTCGAGCAGATGCTCGCACCCTGGGTACGGATCGCGCAGATCGGCACCTTTACACTCAAACCTGAGGGTGAGATTGATAAGGGGCGCTACCGTGCTGCTGTGGCAGCGGCCACGGGTAAGGAGATCACGGAGGTTGTTTTCGCAAGCTGCACATGCCTCGTGCAGCGACCGCGTTGGATGACACAGAAGGTTTATAGGAGAAGTCTTTCGGATAGCATCGGTAATGGTTTTGATAAGAGCCTCTTGCCTAGCGTCCGATATAACCTTAACGAGAGTCTTCGTGAAAGCTTTTCGCGTAGCTTTAGTGGAGTTTTTGAAAACAGCTTTTGGTGCATCATTCATGAAGGCCTCGGAGACATTGAGGGCCACTTGAGTAACGGGTTTGGGGACAGTATTTTTCTATCTATTCTATTGGCTCTTACGGCAAGTTATGATGAGTTCGGGCATTACAAGGCGCTGCTCATAGTCCAGCAGGAAGCTCTTGGCCTCGGGTTCAAGAAGGACGAGCCTACGGTCTTCATCGCGCTCTGCGCGTAGCATGGCCCTTGTTCGTCCCGCGTTCGTGCGGCGTCTCACCTGAGACGCCGTTTGTGTTTACGTATTGACAATTAGTGATTTTAGTGCCAGGATAAATTCCCGGTTCTTTTAATTTCAATTCCTGGAGGGGGATATGGTAAGAAGAAGTTTCAAGTCATGGGTCACTATGACTCAGATTCCAGACTTTGAAACCCTTGTCTTTGCCGCCTATTCCGGGCTGCGAGGGGAAACAAGGGGTGTATACATCGGTACAGATCGCGGGCACTACAGAGTTTGCATCACGGGCATAATGAAATGGCAGCAAGATGGTAAGAGTCATTTCAAGTTCTTTGGTAGGCTACCTCGTGAGCACAGTTCGCTAAGCACCCTGCGCTGCCATTACCACCAGCAGCGATTTGCCTACGAGATCGGGCAGATGTTGGATCCGGCAAATGTGATGGCACTTGTGCGTTACGAGATGCACGAGCTTGCCGAGAGTCTGAATTTGTCAGTTGAGTACGTAGCAGTCGTAAGCTTTGGTCGGCTCGATATGATCACCGCCTCCATGATTTATGCCAGAAATTCAGATATCGTTCTAGAAATTCTTGAGCCTATGCACCCGCTAGGGCGCTGGTTCACAGTAAGGACGATCGGATTTTTCCATGATCGGCGTGAAGGGCAAGACGACCGCATTGGCTGGATCGGACTAGCTCATATCGACGATTCGTGGCGATTAGCATATGCCAATGTGCATGAGTCAGGACTCGCTACAATTCGAATTCTTCCTGCGTAGCGCTACCTCGGGGTGGCGTTTCTTGCTATAATATTTTTACTATGAATATGAAACTGTACAACACGCTAACGCGTCAGAAGGAAGATTTTAAGCCTATAATTGATGGAAAAGTTGGTTTTTACTCTTGTGGTCCGACAGTTTATTTACGCGCACATATTGGTAATCATAGAGCCAATGTTTTTAACGATCTTCTAAAGCGAGCGTTTACGATTAATGGATATGAGGTAAAGCATGTAATGAATATTACCGATGTTGGGCATTTAGTTGATGACGGCGATGACGGCGAAGATAAGATGGAGAAGACTTCTAGAAAGACTGGTGAGACAGCGTGGGATATTGCAGAAAAGTATACAGAGTTTTTCATGCAAGATTTAGAGCGATTGAATATCATTACACCTAACGTGATGCCAAAAGCAACGGCACACATCGAGCAACAGGTTGATTTGATCAAGACGCTCGAAGAAAAAGGATTCACCTATAAAACTTCTGACGGAATCTACTTTGACACATCAAAGCTTGATGATTACGGCAAACTCAGCGGACAGAAACTTGACGACAAGCAAGAAGGTGCGCGAGTAGAGAAGAATCCTGAAAAGAAAAATGCGACAGATTTTGCGCTGTGGAAGTTTTCGCCAAAAGATGAACAGCGACAAATGGAGTGGGAGTCACCTTGGGGAATTGGTTTTCCAGGTTGGCACATTGAGTGTTCTGCAATGAGCGAGGAATATCTTGGAGTGCCGTTTGATATTCACACTGGTGGAATCGATCACATTCCGGTTCACCATACAAATGAGATCGCGCAAACTGAAGCGGCGCGCGGTAAGCCTTTGGCTAACATCTGGATGCACAACGAGTTTTTGCAGGTTGATGGTGGGAAGATGTCCAAGTCACTAGGAAATGTATATTCGATCGACGATATTCAAGATAAGGGATTTGAGCCATTAGCGTATCGATACTTCTTATTGGGCGCACATTACAAGCAGACGCAGAACTTTACCTGGGAATCAATCGAGGCTGCGCAGAACGCTTTGAACAAGCTTCGCAAGATGATTATCGAACTTCCTCGTGGTGATGAGGTGAGCGAGGGTTATTTGAAAAAGTTTATTGAGCACATCAATGACGATCTTGATATTCCTGGTGCGTTATCTGATTTGTGGCTGATGCTCAAGGATGATCAGGTTCCGGATGAGATGAAGTATGCAACTGCCCTTAAGTTTGATGAGGTGTTTGGATTGGGATTTGCAGATTTGAAAAAAGAAAAACTAGAAGTTCCTGATGAGGTTCATGATTTGCTCGAACTTCGTAAAAAAGCACGAGAGGAGAAGAATTGGGAGGTATCAGACCAAATTCGTGATCAAATTAAAGAGCATGGATTTGAAGTTAAGGATTTGGAGACAGGTCAGGTTCTCGAGTCATTAGTTTAACGCGGTGCATTTTGATTGACCGGCTTTCCATTTCGACGCATCGGAGAAATCCTCTCGATTCGATCTAACTAAGAAGATCTCTCGCTCTGCTCGAGATGGTACGTAAATTAAATGCAAATATGTCGAGTACAAACGAAACAATCGAGGAAGTTGATGAGAATAATAATCCAATAGGCGTGATTTTAAAGAGTGATGCTCACCGGGATGGTAAATGGCACAGGGTAGTGCATATTTATTACATAAAGCCAGCAAAAGACTCTTTTGATTTCTTAGTTCATTTGCGCGCCAAGGACAAGGATTCGTCTCCCAATCGCTGGGACACACGTTTTGGTGGCCATATAGAATATACGCAAAGTATAGAAGACGCGGTTAAGGCCGAGATGAATCAGGAGATCGGTGTGAAGATCGAAATTGATGATTTAATTGAAGGCTCAGTTAGAAGATCAGTTTCACAAAGCAAAAAGAACCGAGAGTTTAATTACGTATTTTTTTACAAAGGGGATAAGGACGAGTCCAAGCTCACTTTCAACGATGCTGAAGTGCAAGAAGTACGATGGATGAGCCAGGAAGAGGTCGAGGACTCAATGTTACAAGAGCCAGACATGTGGGCAGGGAATTTGAATGAGTTCAGTTCGATTTGTGAAGAGTTGGAAAAATTAGCGTAGTAAGCTGCGTCGAGGGTCATGATTACAAAAATTAAATGAAGAGAATGTTTCACTAAGGTCCCGATCGGGACCTTAGTGAAACATTTTATCAACTATATATTGCATGCCGCCTACTGTTTACTGGATACTTTTGATATAATAAATCCATGCCAGATGAGGAGGTAAAAGTTGTTAAGAAAATTGAGAAGGCCCAAGAGAAGGGGTTGGATTTAGGGTTGGATAAAAAAGAGGTTAAGGAGGTGAAGGAAGTTAAGGAGGATGAGAGAAAATTGGAAGTCGAGAAGCCTGTTGAGAAAGAAAAGCCACAGGAGGTCGCCGAGACCCCGGCTGTAAGCGTAACACCGGAACCACCAAGTCAGATCCCAATAAAGAAAGAGGAAATATTAGTTGATCTTGAGCAGATTTTAGCAGACGATCTCACTGATATTTTTTTGGAGTTGCCAGATGCTAGAAAACTAGAATTCAAACAAAGAGGTGAGGAGGTCGCACAAAAAATTCGTGAGATGGTATCAACCGGGAAGTTTAAGATTGGCAAAGCACTTAATTGGATTCGTGAATGGCTGCAGATGATTCCAGGTGTGAATAAATATTTTATTGATCAGGAGGCAAAGATCAAGGCTGATAAAATAGTTCAGTACACAAAAGATTATAAAAAACGACTTTCTGACAAAGTATGATTGATGAGTACATAAATAATCCATCGGCACTTTTATACTTGTTGTTTGGGATTGTTTTTGTTTTTGCGATCTTCATAGTTGCCTTATTCATACTTCGTTCAGTTTTGCGCAAAAGACAAATGATGCGTGGTGGTGAGTTTTCGAGCGTTACAATGATGGTCACAGTGCCAAAATTTAAAAGTGAAGCAGAGAGCAGGGCAGACGAGAAAACTTCAGATATCAAGGAAGACATTGCGATCGCTGAGACATTCTTTGCAGCTATCGGTGGACTCAAGCCACAAAAGGGACTCAAACCTTGGCTTTATGGCCGTACAGATGAAATAGCACTAGAAATGGTAGCGCATGCTAAGTTGATAACTTTTTACATTACGGTGCCAAAGTACATGCAGAATTTTGTTGAGCAACAGTTGCATGCTCAATATAGCGCGGCTGCTATCGAGCCTGTAAAGGATTATAATATCTTTGCACCAAGTGGAACTATTGTTGGTGGTTATTTGAATTTGAAGCGAGAGAATGCGTTACCAATCAAGACATATCCAGAGATGGAGGGTGATCCATTAAATGCGATTACCAATGCGCTATCCAAGGTTCCAGAAGGTGATGGACTGGCGGTGCAGTATGTTATTCGTTCTGCAAGAGGAAACTGGCGCGATCTTGGGAAAAAGGTTGTTAAGAACATGAAGAAGGGCATGACCTACAAGGACGCCAAAAAAGGCGGAAATTCTGGGTGGGGCAAGCTGTTGAAGTCACAGATTGAAAGCAAGGATGATAAACCAGATGAGCCAAAGCAACTTTCAGCTACTGAGCAGAAAATGATGGAGGGAATCGAGACTAAGGCTAGTAAGGCAGGACTCGACGTTAATATTAGAATAGTCGCAAGTGCACAGAGCGCTGATACTGCAACAATGTATTTAAATCAGGTTTTGCAGGCATACAATCAGTACAATATATATGAGTACGGAAATTCGTTTTCAAAATCAATTCCACGGCGTAACAGTTTAGTGAAAGATTTTATATATAGAAAGTTCAGCGAATCTAACGGAATCATACTAAATACCGAAGAGCTTGCTGGATTGTGGCATTTACCGATTCCAACCACAGAGACCCCAAACATACGTTGGATGTTGGCGCGAAACGCTCCAGTTCCACCAGAGGTTCCAGATGCGGGAGATTTTAAGATCGGTCATAATGTTTATCGCGGACATAAGACTAATGTGTTCATGCAAAACGAGGATAGAACTCGCCACATGTATGTTCTTGGAAAAACTGGAACTGGTAAATCTGTATTTTTGCGTTCAATGGCCATTCAGGATATTAAAAATGGAAAAGGTGTTGCAGTGATCGATCCTCATGGAGATCTTGTTGATCAAATCATGGGTCAGATTCCAAAGGATAGAATCGACGACGTGGTTTATTTCAACCCGTCTGACACAGACCGGCCAATGGGACTGAATATGTTGGAGGCAAAGACTGAGGCTGATCGTGATTTTGCAGTGCAGGAGATGATTTCTATATTTCTAATGTTGTTTCCACCTGAGATGATTGGTCCAATGTTTGAGCACAGCATGCGTAACTATATGTTGACGTTGATGGCAGATCCAGAAAATCCTGGCACTTTAGCCGAAATCCCTCGTATGGTAACTGACGATGCATTTCAGAAAAAGTGGAGAAAAAAGGTAACAGACCCAATGGTTACATCTTTCTGGGATGATGAAATGGATAATAAGAGCGATTATCATAAATCTGAAATGAGTGGTTATTTAGTTTCGAAAGTTGGTCGTTTTGTAGAAAACGAGATGATGCGAAATATTATTGGACAATCACGATCAGCCTTCAACTTCAGAGAGATAATGGACGAAGGAAAGATCTTGTTGGTTAATCTTTCAAAAGGAAAGATAGGTGATGTTAACGGTAACCTGTTGGGACTCATTATCGTTTCAAAGTTGCAGATGGCTGCATTTGGACGTGCTGACATGGAAGAAAAAGATCGAAGAGACTTCTTCCTTTACATGGATGAGTTTCAGAACTTTATCACTCCATCTATTGCGACGATCCTGTCTGAGGCACGAAAATATCGTTTGAACCTCATCCTCGCTCACCAGTACATGGGGCAGCTTGTAAAAGATGGAAAGACAGAAACTCGTGATGCAATTTTGGGTAACGTTGGAACAACGCTTGTGTCCCGAATTGGTCCCGAGGATGTTGAGATACTCTCAAAGATCTATGAGCCAACACTTTCTGGTTACGATTTGATGAACAACGAAGAGTTTATGTGGAACGCTAGAATTATTGTCAACATGTCTCAGAGCAAGCCATTTACACTAAAGGCTGAATGGCCAGGAAAGCATAATCCAAAGCTTACACAAGCGCTCAGAGAGGTCTCACGACTAACATACGGTAGACCAAAGGACTTGGTAGAACGCGAAATCGCACTACGCGCTGGAATCGGAGCTAAAAAGCCACCAGCTGCAAAGCCACCAATGCCAACAGCGAAATAAATTAAAGCATTGAACCGCACCTCAAGGGGTGCGGTTTTCGTTTGGTCGGTCGTTGCTACTGTGCGTAGAGCACCATCGATGCAAAGGATGCCCAGTTGTACACTATGTGCACGGCCCAGCAGCTCAGGAGCCCAGTCAGGATTCCGCCGCTTCCTTTCCAGCCGCCGCACTTGAGGTAGATGACCTGTAACACGATCCCCAAAGGGAGGTAGGTCCACAGAGCCATGATGGCACTCATTGGGCCCAGAGCATGCAGTAGTGCAAATACGAGCGGTGAGAGTATCATAAGCGGCAGGATTGCGGAGCGATGCCTACTAAAGATGAGCAGGGCGATGAGAGTTGGGAGCATTCTGCCGAGTAGTTCCTCAGCCATCGCTGGAATGGGGATGAAGAAAATCATGGCAATGATCATGTCGCCAATCATCTCAGGGTAAGACTCTGGCGGCGGGACTTGCACGATGAACATTGCGACGAGGAGCTTGATCTGCCCGTAGGCAATGAGTCCCACCAGGCTGACGAGTATGAGCTTGACTGCTTCGGCCGGTGTGGCGCGTTGCATAGTCCAGTTGATAAACTTGTCCACGAAGTACCTCCAGGTTTGCGAACATCAGATATTAGCCTAAAATTTAAGTTTTGTCAACGCACAAGTCGCAGTGTGGTAAAATACAGCGCGTATGAGTAAAGGATTATCACGAACGTATCGACCGTCACAATTTAGTGATGTTTTTGGGCAGAAGCATGTTGTTCAAACTATTCAAAATCAAGTGGCTGATGATAAAATCGCGCATGCTTATTTGTTTGCCGGGCCACGTGGGATTGGAAAGACAACGATTGCACGATTATTGGCAAAGACTGCTAATTGTGAGGATCGGGCAGGGAAGTCTGAGGCTTGTGGAAAGTGTAAGCATTGCAAAGCGTTTGATGATAATGGGGCGCTTGATGTGGTAGAGATCGATGCGGCAAGTAATACGGGTGTGGATAACGTTCGTGAGAATATTATTGAGGCAATAAGGTTTGCCCCAACAAGTGGATCGCATAAAGTTTTTATTATTGATGAGGTTCACATGCTTTCAGCAAGCGCGTTTAATGCGCTTTTGAAGACACTTGAAGAACCACCTGAATATGGAATTTTTGTGTTGGCAACTACGGAGTTGCATAAGATTCCACAGACAATCATCTCACGTTGCCAGCGATTTGATTTTCATCGTCTTACAGCAGATGAAACTGTTGAGCGTTTAAATTCGATTTTAAAAGCTGAGAATGTTGAAGTTGATGATGAGGTGCTAAAAACTATCGCCAAGCTATCTGAGGGGTGTTTGCGCGACGCTGAGAGTCTTCTAAGTCAGATCATGGCGCTTGGTGAGAAAAATATAACGCAAGAGATCGCTTCTATTGTTTTACCGCGCACAAACACACAAACTGTCAGTGAGATTCTAGGATCATGCACCGAGTCTAATGCTAAGTCAGCTATTGAATCACTACAAAGCTTTGTTGAGTCAGGTGGCTCAGTTAAGCGATTAAACGATGATCTAATCGAAGAGTGCAGAATAATGATGATGGAGAATTTAGGCAAAGATGCAAATAAGATTGCATGGTTCAGATCAGCCCTCGAATCATTCCTAAAAGCAAGAATCACACACGCACCCGAGACAATCCCGCACCTACCACTTGAAATTGCCATCATAGAGATTTGCGGATCGAGCAAAACAAATCTCCCACTTCCCAAGGGGGAGGTAGAGGGGGTTGCCGTCGATCAGCCTGAACCTAAGATCGAAGTCAAACAAGAACCAGTCGTCGAGTCGAGAAAAGAGCCAGATGAAAAGCCTGTGGATAAGATAGAAGCTTCAGAACCTAGAACGGAGGAAAAAAATACGGACATGAGCTCCGTATTTAGCATTGAAGAACTGCGACCAAAGTGGAAGCGATGCTGTGATGAAGTATCAAAAACAAACATTGCATTGCCATTGGCGCTTAAAGACGCTCAACTCATTGAGATCGAGGACGGGGTGCTTCTTTTAGGATTTGAATTGCAGTTTCATGTCGACACTGTAAATCAGCGTAAAAATCTAGATGCCATATCTGAGGGAATAGCGCGTGTGATGCCAAACAAGGTGTCAGTTATTGTGAAGCATGTTCCAAAAGAGAAGGCGAGCGTTCCAGTACAAAATCTCGCTGCCGAATTCGGCGGATCAGTGGTAGAATAAGAAAAAGAATTAATTATAAAATATGGGAATAAAGAAATGGTTACAAGGAATGGGGTTAATCGCGATGGTTGGCACTGGTGATGGTGTAAAGCCTGTTCGATTGGAAGACACTGATGAACCAGCGCGATCTGAGAGTATCGAGCAAGATACAGCTTATGCTGAGGTCTATGATACTGCCGAGATCGCACACGAAAAAGCTGGTGAGCTTAAAAGTGAAGCTCAAGAGCGTGAATCTCAGACTGAAGTAGCAGAGGCTGACTTTGAGCCAATGCATGAGAGTGAGCCTAAAGGTGAGCTTCGTGAAAGTAAGGTTGAGGAAAGAATTGATGGCGAAAAGAAAAAAATTGCTTAGTAAAGAAAAAAACAGGGCTTAGTCCTGTTTTTTGATTGTTTGTTGAAATTGCTTTAAGGCTTTTTGTTGAATCGATAATATGTGTGATCCGCGTCGTTTTTTATGAAGCAAATCAACAGCTTCTTCTGTGCTCATCCCAGTTGAGATTAGATACCCCGCCGCGAGTGTTGGTCCACGTCCGTGGCCATTCATGCAGTGGATATATATTTTTTTACCTGCGTCGATTAATGATTTAATGGCATTTGCTCCTTGCATGAGTTGATCCTGCTTTGGAGCCTGTGTGTCTGGTACTGGCAACCAAAGATAATAATCAACACCAAACGGCGCATCGACTCGTTCACCTTCGAGCGATATGTCTGCATAGATACCAAGATCTAACAGCTCTTTATCAAAATGAACCTGGCAACAAAAATTAGTACCAACATAGATTTGATCTGTAATCTGATCATAATCCAATTTATTGTGTGGGGCGTCTCCCATATTCATCAAGTGTATCATATATTGACTTAAACGTTATTTTTTAGTATTATCCACGCGGGTAAATATTCTTGGATACTTACGTATCCATATCGTTGCGCTCGGGACTGAAAATCTGCATGCAGTCTTTCAAGCCCTCGCTACACTCCTGGATCGTCTAATGGCAGGACGTCTGGTTCTGGTCCAGAAAATCGGGGTTCGAATCCCTGTCCGGGAGCCACATAGGACGATCAGTAGAAATACTGGTCGTTTTATGTTTGCGTGATGCTTCTTGCTTGCAGGAAATGATTGATTTCATTGGGCTTCTGACTTCGTAGACCAGTTCACGATCTTTCAAAACGAAGTTCTGAAATACGAAATTGAGAAGTTGGCGTTTTTCGTGCGGTTCCGAACGCTCAAAGATTTTTTCAGCGTTGCGAGCAACGTTTAGTAGCTGTGTTGCGGACAGATAGTAGTTTTCATCAGCTTGCGTGTGGTCTTGGATTTGCTGGCCGATTTCGTACTGCTCTTCTTTGTACTGTTTCAACTTTCTGTCATAGTCCGCCTTGGTAATACTCTTATCGACATAAAGGTCGAGAAGGCGATCAACTTTATTTTGGCAAGCATCGTATTTTGTACGCAATTCCTTCAAGGCATTGGTGTGGTACAGATTCTTCGATTCCTGTGATTTTTTTACCTCTTCGGTGATTTCCTCAACTTGTTCGTTTGAAAGCGTTAGATCGGCAAATACGCCGTACACCTGCTTCAAAAAGTCATCTTCATTGATGTACTTACGACCTTCATGCACTTGTTTTGAGTTCGTGCAGCTGTACATGTTGTATTTCTTTTTCTTGCGTTCATGCGTTACAGAACATCCACAATCAGGGTGACCACAACGAATCAATCCTTTGAAAACAAAATCATACTTCGTTAGGGTCTTATTCGGACGACTGGTTTTACCTGCAAAGACATTTTGAACCTTGTCGTACAGCTCCCGTGAAATCAGCGGTTCGTACTTATGAGGGTATTCTTTGCCCTTGATCGTCATGATTCCGTAGTAGAACTTATTTTTCAGGATTCGCTCAATCTGGCTCTTTGATGGCTCGTTGTCCTTACGAGTGCGAAAACCCTCGTCTATGAGCTTCTGACGTACGCTGGCGAGCGATTCAAGGCCTGTGACGTACAAATTATAGGCACGTACGATGAAATGCCGCCGAAGTGGATCAGCTACGATCAAACCTTCTCTGTCATCGCTGCTACGTTCGTTGGTGTAGCCGACGTAAGCATAGCCAGCCCATTGTCCATCACGGATTTTACGTTCCAACGTACGCTTTACGTTATCGCTGATACTCAATACATAGGCCTTGGCCGTAAAGACAGCCAGATCCCAACGCTGAATCTCTGATCCTGTTGAGTCCTTGTGAATGATGAGATTTTCTCGGATGAAATGCAGTTCCAGCTTTCCCGACTTACGAAGTGCGTCCAGCTCAACTGATTCCTTGAAGCTCCGTTGAAGACGGTCAACGGTTTCAACAACAAGAGCTATCGGCTGTTTCGACTTACGGATCTTGTCGAGAACAGCTTCAAACTTCTTTCGATGATCCAAAAGTGAAGACTCATCGAATTGGTATTCGTCGTCGTCGGCAATATGAAGTGATTTGTTTGCGGAGTAGAGCCTCGCACGTTCAAGTTGAGCAGGGATTGATTGCCCTGTTTGCATTTGTTCGTCGGTTGAGACTCTGGCAAGTATGATTCCACGCATAGTATTACATTCTTATAATTGATTATCTCGCACATCGCTGTTGTCAGCAACTGAATAGCGAAGAGATTTGAATGATTTGATTTGTGACTCGATGTCGTCCACGAAACCGTGAACAGTTAGCGGAAACGGAGGATCTTGAAATGCTTCCAGCCGCTTTTTGAAGTGATGCCAATTTGTCTTTGGTCGAAGGGACTGAATGGCTGTTCGTATACCAAGCAAGCCAGCATCATCACGAGCAAGTGCGTACATACCAATCAGCTCTATTGCACGCTTTGGCGTCATGTTTGGATGTACGATCAGTAGCTCTTTGAGGACTGCTTGCGGCTTACGCTCCATTGAGAGGGTGAAGCGTACTCGTGGGTCATAGATCTGTTGCCATTGTGCCTGTACAACCTTCTGGGCGATGTTTTTCTTGAATAGCTGTTTGAATATCAGCTCGGTGTTGATACCGAGCTTGGCAAGTTCTTTTTTCAGGACACGACGGTTGGTATAGCGCACTTCCATACGCAGAATTTCAGGAGGCTTGTTCTGCTCTTTGAGAACATCGAAAAGTGACATTTGAGCTACGATCTTGTCTTTGTCTATTGCTCGGCTCTTTGGCTTGTTGATGTCCGCCATCTTGTCGTACAGAACGACCGAGCGGCTTTTCGTGTAGATCTGATAGGCATGACCTTCGTTGCGAAAATCTGCCTTATTATGATCCTGCTGTGTAGAGCCATGGAGTTTGGCGATTTCTTGAATGGCAAGTGTGCTGGTATAGCCACCTTGCAGTTCAATGTTTTTACCAAAATGGATAGTAGACACATGGGCATTGTCGATAGAGCCGCCCCAAATCTTTACTCCCATCTCATCGCAACGTCTTTTGATGGTAGCTACAACAGCATCAAAATCATCCTCATTCAGCTCATCGAGGTTATTGCCATACAGTAGCTTTGGCGCTGAGAACTCAATCAATAAAGGCTGCTGGAACTTTGCACCTCTTGAACGATGATGAAGCGTCAGTCGTGGATAGTAGCCCTGTTCCTTTTGAGCTTTTGTTGGATTGTTTACATGCTTTGTAAAAGGAATGTTCTTTTCATCACGAACCATCAATGCTGGCGAGAACCGCTGAGGATCGGTGATGTAGTAGTGTCCGTAGTCAAGCATAATTACAACGGTGTCAATCATAGCTACATTTTTATTACATCTTTTACATTCTTACAGGCCGAGCAATTCTTCCGCTTTATCTGCGATGGCCTGCTCGATCATTTTGCTGGCCGCATTGGTGGTCGGGTGATAGATGTGCGTATCTATTGAACCGATCTTTTTGGTTGGGTAGGTAATGCGATAGCCGCTGCCATCAAGTCTCTTGTGAATACCGATAGAGCCAAGGTGTAGACCGTCGTCCAGCGTTATGCTTGCAAAACCAACCAGTCCCTCACGAGGCCGTATTGGGATAATCTGTACTTCGTTTATCTTCATAGATTTCAGGTGTGTACTTTTTTCCAAGTTCAGCAAGCAACGCAAAGAACTCGACGATATGTGGATCGACAGGTATTCGTTCTTGTTTTGTTACTACTTCGTTAGACACAAAAGTACCGTGATTCATTATAGAAACACGGTACTCAATTGATGCTCACGAAACGTTTCGGGATTTTCGGGACGTTATGTCAGGTAGTCCTTCTTGACTCGAATAACTTGTTTGTCGTGGTCAATCAAATCAAACACACCAATCTTTTTGCCGATCTTGTCATTGATGCGGTCAATCAGGCTATACATTTTCTTCCAGTCACCCTTTCCTCGCTCTTCTTCGTACACGTGGGCAAACATCTTATCTGCTGGTACGGGTTTATGCGGATTTCCAAACAATTTTGAAATAACCAAAACATGCTTTTCTGGCTTTCGTAATTCCATTTCGTGTTCTGCAAAGCGCAGGATACCGTTGTTGTAGCTTGGTGCTAAAGAATTGCTGACTACGCTTTCAGGCACTCGTATAAGCATATTCAGCAAGTAGTTATGAAACCGTCGGGCATGAAAAGCAAACTCTTCCTTTTTGAAAATGGTTGTCTTTCGGTTTGGTAAGCGGCGTTCCATTTCAGCCATTTCCGAGAGCATCATACTTGCGTTCATGCGATTCAAAGAACCTCGCAAGCCTGTCTGACTCTTGAAATACTCTAAGCCGTCTTTGATCGTCCATCTTGCCCGTTCAAGCTCCCAATAGCTACCCCACATTTCCGTTCTCTTTGACTGTTCTTTTTCTTTGCGTAGATCTTCGAGATGCTCCAAACTTGGCGAGATTTTGAACACTCGAATGTACTGCGGATCGCCTTCAAGTGGGACGAAGTATTCACACACCAATTCGTCTTGATTCAACTTACGCAGAACTTCAATGATACGTCTTACACAGCGGTGAAAACATTCGCCTTTTGTGGCTGTGCTTTGTATGCGACCATCTGTATAGGCCTGTAATTCTTCACCAATCTTGGGCAACCTACCGTCTTCAATCTTGTTTGTTTCGATACGCTCCTGAATGACCTTGTAGGCTGCAAGAGACTCTTCTTCGACAGTCTTTTCGGCTTCTTCAATCTTTTCGTCAAAATCATGCATGGTTTGTATAACCGCTTCTTCAATGATGGCTGCGGTGAGATCATTGCTACGAGCAAACTGCATGTACTCGGCCAAGCCCAAAAAGAAAAACCAGTCATCAGGTTCGTTGATGAAAGCATCATGGAGTCGCTGCAAGCTGTCGATTACGGTTTTGGTCACATCTTTTGGTCAATTCAATGTAATACTACCGAGAAAAGTGCATTTTTGCTATACTTTGAGTATTCAAATGATGTGATAAAAATGCAATATGCAAAAACAATTCAAGTTGCTTGGGCTTTTTACAGCCTTGAACATAGCCTTCCAGCTTATTTCTGACGTCACCGCTGGAAAGATCATTGACGTATTTTCGTACCCAGTATCGGCTACGATTCTTTATTTTCCGATTGTTTACATAATTTCAGATATCGTAACGGAGGTCTACGGGTATGCTAAGGCAAGAAGAGTTCTTTTGATCACGATGCTCTGCTCGATACTTGCTGGACTGATTTACCAGTTAGTCGTCTACCTGCCGCCTTCCGTGGTATTTGATGCAAACGAAGCCTATCAGTCCGTATTTGGCATTGTGCCACGTGTATTGCTTGGTGGATGGATTGCTGTATTTGTTGGTGACATTTTGAACAACTACACACTCGCAAAGATGAAAGTTTGGACTAAGGGAAAGTTTCTTTGGATGCGTACTATCAGCTCTACGATCGTTGGTCAGCTTGGAAATACGGCTCTTTTCTATGTCATCGCACTTTATGCGATACTTCCGAACAATGTTTTATTGACATCAATTGTTGCAGCATGGTTATTGAAGGTAGCGGTAGAAGTGGTACTTACACCTGTTACATACATTGTAGTGAAATGGGTGAAGAAGGTTGAAAACGAAGATCACTACGATACGGATACTGATTTCAATCCGATTTCACTTCAAGTGTAATGGGTATGAAAGTGTATCGAGTTGAGGTTCCAAATCGACCAATCATCAAAATCCGAGACTCGTTACGACCGAAAGAGTACAGCATAATGGCAAGTGGTTTTGTTGCAAATCAATCAAAACGAGACCATGAACAACTTTTTGAACAAGTAAGAATTGACGGATTTTCACAAAAGCCTGATCGTCTTACCTCAATCTTTGCTTTTGAAGATCCTGAAACTGCCCGATGGTTTCAGCAAAGTGGACGAATGGAGTCGGGTGGCGTATTGACTGAACATGAAGTGACGAGGCTGGATCTACTGCACAAAGGCGATATGGACTTGTACAACGCAGCGTGCAGCATCATTGGTCAATGGGATGAGTGGAAGAACAAGGCCATGTTTCAGGGGATGGATGCGGAAGAAGCACAAAAACGTATGGTTCAAGCCTACTGGGAAGGCAAAATCCTTCATCCTGAAAGACACACCGTTGAATTGCTCATTCAGGGACGTGTGGAGTTTGTCAGAGCATTGTGAAGAAAATAGCGCAAAAAATATGAAAGAAGGTATGGATTTTCAGAAAGCAACGGGTATGTGTCCGCATGGTAATTTTCCGAGTCGATGCGAAACATGTGTTGTCGAAGGTGAACAAAGCGTCGAAACGGACACGAGTCAGTACGTGTCTTCATTTGAGGCAAGAATCGAAGGTCTTGATCATCAAGAAATGACAGCCGAACAACGAGAGCTTGAACGAAGTGCGTTACGGATGTTTGTTGACCTGTTTGCCAAGCCAACACAAGAAGTTCTTGATTTACCTATCGAGATTGAAGGTGGATCAGCAACCTTCCGTGATGTGTTGCAAAAGCACATCCAAAACTTTGATGATTTTGACGGAGAAGATGAAGAGCGTGGTGTCATGCAGCTTGATCTATTACGTGACCTTGTTTCCATGCTCAAAGAAATGGATGTGGGTACATGGGACTCCGCTATCGAACAAACAGCAAAAACAAAGAAAAACAACTGCTCTGGCAGCGCCGCTCTTCTTACAACGATGATTGAGGCTACTTCAAGAAGAACGGGCATTGATGCCGATTACGTGAACCCATATGGGCATGCTCTGGTAGTTGCAAAACTTGCTGATGGAAGAATCATCTATGCAGATGGACGAAATGGAGTTCTTGAAGATGTCAGCGATGTTGTTGATTACGAGGAACGTGAGGACTTCAATGTTTACGGCCTGCGCAAACAAACGCCTGAAATACCATTTCGTTTCTTGCCGACAACGAAGGAAAATTGGCGATTGATCGTTGAGAATTACGCTGGGAACATGGAAGAATTACCAGATGCAGCCGAAGGAGCCTTTGATGATGTTCTTCAAAACACGGCCACGGCGGATGAGCTTGAAAAGATTCAGTCCGAAGCAATTGCTGCGCTTGCAGAAACAGGTATTACACGAGAAGAAGCTCAAAAATTGCGTAGAGTGAAGGATCATTTGGAAGGTGGATTGCAAGATTTTCGAAAAAGTCCTGATTTTGGTGCGGAATCCGAATTATGGAAACAGATTCACGCAGGGCAGGAACACTTACGTCAAGCTGGTGAAAAAGCGAGGTCTATTGATGGAATGATGCAACGCATACGAGCAAGAAAAGGAGAGCTGCGAGCATTTCTTTTGGGTGAAAGTGATCATTTTGATTCAGGAGATCAAGAAATTGATGAAAACTTACGCAAGTATCGAGATGCACGTGAGTCTGCAAGAATCATTCTGCACAAGTCTGATGATGAAGTAGTAACAGAAGTTGATGCCTTGATTGATCGCTTGTAGTCTCAAGCAAACTGAGCCATCATCGTCTGTAACTCCTGCCATTTTGCTGTTCTGAATGCGTCCAGTAGCGGGAACCATAAAACAACCAATTAATTTGGTTGTTTTATGTATCCTGAAAAAGATGAGATACATCGTAGACGGTTCATATAAACTGTGATGAGGTTGTTTGGGCAAAGAATTGCTCTTAAATACCTCATTTATGGCATACGAAGCTTACCGCAAGAAACGTTCACAGAAGTACGAG
>JABHCP010000016.1 GCA_018673485.1 Candidatus Uhrbacteria bacterium | reverse complement strand
GTCCCTTTTCATAATGACCTGAATTTGCAAGAGCGAGCACATGAGCTTGCTAAGGGTCTTCGCCGAGAACTTCTGTTTCAAGTGGGTCCATTCCTGTGTTGCAAGAGTCCAGCGAGCCACATTGGTCCCTATCGTTACGCTGTCGACTTCTTAGTGCCAGACGGAACCGTAGTGTGCGCGGCTGATATGGGCCGCGTGGAGGAGATTGTGACTAGCTCTGATATCTGGGGGCCTAGTCCCGAGTTTGCTGATCATCTCAACTTCATTACGATCGCGCACCATACGTGGCGTACGCATCATCACTCCGGACCACCCGAGTACCATTACTGGACTCAGTACTGTCATCTGGCGCGGGGATCAGAACGTGAGTTCGATATTCACGTTGGTGATCATGTGAGCGCAGGCCAGCCTATTGCCCGAACTGGTAAGACGGGCTGGACCTCTTGTGACCATCTTCACTTCATGGCGTTCATGAGTGATGACGGCCGCGGAGCATTCGGCTTTATGAGCCTGAAACCTCGCTTTAATGTAAGACACTGGCAGGAGCAAAGTCATGATGGGTAGAAAAGTACAGATGATCGTGTGGTATAGCGGAACAAGCGTAATCATCGGATGTCAGACCGCAGTCATAATGTTCTTGTCACTAACTCTTATTCTGCTGGGCATCGCGCAATTATTCCTGCAGAGCGTTGCTGGGTAATCGTACGTGTCGTCCACGAGAAGCTGAGCTGCCTATCGGCTCACCTCGGTGGGCGGCTTTTTTTATTCACAAAAAACGAGACATGTATTCGTGGTGGGACGTAATTACGCGTGCACGAGAGCGCAATGTTGGTTGGCGCATTGACTACTTCTGGGCCGACAAGCGCCTTGAGTCAAAAATCAAAGACGCGATGATTATGACGGACGTATACGGATCTGATCATTACCCAGTGGCTATTATAATTGATGCAAAGGTGTAGGGAGTATTTCAAATAAATAGGCAAACATTAGTCAAAAAAACAGGCGAAAGTATTGACAAAGGCCTGTTTTTTTGCTATATTACTTCGTTGACTCGTTTCAATAACTTCATGCACCAAGGAGCATGCGATGAGCGGAGATCCTACGACAACTGTCGAGAAAGACGAAGGGTTGTGGGTTGTTACCCACTGTTTCTTCGATGTAACTGCGCACGGTGATCTCGTGTGGCAGGATATCGCGGAAGAGCTTCATAGCCTCGGCTGCACGGTCGATGAGGTTCGGTCGGCGCACCATGGGCTTCCCCGGCTCAACTTCCGCGTGACCATGCCAGGGAGCGCAGTGCGTGGCACGGCAGTGAGAAAAGTCGGGGAGTGCACGGCAGACGTGTTCATTCTCGGTGACGTCTCCCTGCACATCTTGCGGCCGCATCGCTCGCGCTCGTGCAGGACCCTCCTGATCGGAAGGGTCGTTGACCTCGAGGTCGGGAGCTTCTGGCACTCGCTCAGCTCTGAGCTCGCAGAGGCGCTCGCCGTTTGATACTGGCCATCTGGCTAGTCTGCCGCCTGACATAAGGCGGCTTTTCGTTTATAAAAATTTAAGTGGTATTGAAATTAGCTATAAGAATCCATCCAGAGCGGAGCGAAGGATCCCGTGCGTATTGATAGAACGTTGACGTAAACAGCGGGATTCCTCGCAGAGCTCGGAATGGGTGGTTTTTAATTTTTTTGATCTGCGCATTGTCAAATCAACGGTGCGCCGGTCATTTCTTCAGGTATTGGTAGGCCTGCAGATTGCAGGACCGTTGGCGCGACGTCTGCCAGGATTCCTATTGGTGGTTGGAGGTGGAGGTTCTCGGGCGTTACGTCAGGATTGCGGAGTTCTTTGTATTGTTCCCCGATGATAAAGAGTGGAACTGGGTAGTTGTTGTGCTCTTTATCGACGCGACCTGTTACTGGGTGGAGGAGCTCTTCTGCATTTCCGTGGTCCCCTACTACAAATGCATTTCCTCCAAGCTCGACAATCTTATCGATGACTTGTTTGAGTGACGAGTCAGCTGCCTCGACCGCTTTTCGAGATGCCTCAAGGTTTCCGGTGTGCCCTACCATGTCAGGATTTGCAAAGTTGATAATGTAGAAGTCGTGTTTTTTACTATCAAGCGATTCGATGATCTTCGATGTAACTTCCGCTGCTGACATCTCAGGTTTTTCATCATAGCTTGCTACCGATGGAGACGGGATGAGTTCACGATCTTCACCTGGGAACGGTTTCTCAATCATTCCGTTCATGAAGAATGTGACGTGGGCGTACTTCTCGGTCTCTGCGATGTGAAGTTGTTTAAGTCCGGCGTCAGATACAACTTTAGCAATTGGGTTTGTGACTAACTCCGGTTTGAAGATGATATTTACTGGGAGTTCCTTTGAATATTCTGTGAAAGTTAGAACGTGAAGGTTCGGAGTCAGTGTACGTTCAAACTTATCGAACGTTGGATCAACGATTGCCTGAGTAAGTTCGCGAGCTCGATCAGCACGGAAGTTAAAGAAGATTACAGCGTCGCCATTTTCAAAAGTGGCGACTGAATTTCCTTTTTTATCTGTAATAACTACAGGCTCAAGTTCCTCATCAAACATTTCTTGCGCGTAGAAATCTTGAATTGCCTCAAGCGGATCCTGATGAGTGTGCTCTGATGATCCCAACGCGATTGAATTGTAGGCTTTCTGGATTCTATCCCAATTATTATTTCTATCCATCGCAAGTTTGCGTCCGCAAACTGATGCGATACCGGCAATCTTTTGTTTTTTGCAGGTTGTGAGTAGTTCTTGCATGAATTGCGCTCCAAGATCTTTTTTTGTATCACGTCCGTCCAAAAAAGCGTGGATGAAAGTTTTTTTATGAAGTTTATTTTTTCGCGACCACTGTAAAAGTGCTTCAAGATGGCGTCCGTGCGAGTGCACTCCACCGTTTCCGATAAGTCCAAGAACGTGGAGTTTCCCTTTTGTTGATTTAAGGTGTGCTTTTACATCTGCGAGTTTTTCATTTTCAAAAAAATCACCTGACTCAATTGACTTATCAATTCGGGGCAAGCTTTGATAGCGGAGAATTCCAGAACCAATAGTAAGGTGACCAACTTCTGAGTTCCCCACTTCTCCTTTTGGAAGTCCAACCTCGACTCCAGAGGCGTGGAGGAGGTGAGCAGGATATGTATTTATAAGTGAGTCGATGAACGGTGTGTTTGCTGTCCAAATTGCGTTGGCGTCTGATGGTGGTGCAATGCCAAAGCCGTCGAGAATAATTAGTGCAGTAGGTTTCATAATCTAATTTTCGAATTGACGTTTGATTTCATCTTCCAGGTCCGTAATCCCTTCTTGGATCTGTTTGATCTTATACTCGTCCTCTTCTTTTTCCAGCTCTACAACATGCATATTGCGATCATAGATAAGGTCTGTGATGAGTGGTAAAAGTTTTGCCTTTGCATCAGCGTCGGTTACGCCATGCTCTGCAAAGTACTGCTCGAGTGATTTTTGTGTGTATTGCATATGTGTACATTATATCTCAGAATAAGGATTTTTGGCGCATTTCCAAACAAGGTCAAACATTGTTTTAAAAGTTAGCGCAACGTCACCACTGGCCATGATTATCATTGCGTTCTCCCGCCGAGTTGTCATGAACGCTATTTCGTCACCGAATTGGATGATTGTTGCTGGAATGTTGGTGTTATTGGGTAAAAAACGAGATTCGCGCAGCTGCTTTTTATCGTGCTGTGTAATTCGGCGAGTTTCAGGATTGTCTGGAACAATCTGCAGGCTTTTGATGCCTAGCTCGATGCGCCTTGCGATAACACTTTTAATAATATATGGCACTTTCACGTATTCGAGCATGCCGGTGGCACTCGTTAGTATTCTGTATTCTTTCACCTCAGAGTTATAGATTCTTTGCCATAGGCGTTTAAAGCCATCCGTTCCTTCGTATAGGATAATGTCTGGGCTCGCGGCCACGTGGTCATACAAAGCACCTAGTTCTGAGGAGATATCATCAAATGCGACTTCCTTTTCCTTTAATTTGCGGCGAAGCACCTTTGGCGGTTCAACAGCGAATACTGTTTTCTTTTTATCTTTTCCTGATCTTAGGACGCCTTTGGCGACCAATATGTCTAATATTGGGTAAAGTGTGGTTCTTGGATACTGCGTTTTGCGTGATATTTGCAAAACAGTTGCTGGCCCAAGGTGCAGGATTGAAAGATAAATCTCTGCCTCTTTTTTAGACAGTCCATAAGTCTCGAGTCCGGCAAGTAAGTGATCGTTGTATCCCATATGCATATAGTATAAGGATAATGCAATATTGCTGACACGTCAAAAAGTGTCGAAAATGACGACAGATACTCTGGGCGGTGTATATGATCCATGAGATGGTTTGAGTGCACAATGATGTGCGTACCAGGAGGTATTCATGGACTTCGCTCTGCTCGTTCTCGTTAAGCTGACTGTCATGTACCTTCTGTTCGTGTGGGGGGACTTTGGTCTGCAAAGCGCATGGATGGCGATGGAAAAGGGTAAATCACGTGAAGTGCTCTTTTACCACGCCGTCACTGCCAATGCGCCGATCATGCTGCTCTGGCTGATGCCAAGCTTCGAGCTCAGTATCGTGCCTGGTGTGAGTCTGGCACTGAGCTTTAGCATGACGGCACTGGCACTTGTGATCAGGATCGTCTCGCACATGGTGATCGATGCGCTCAAGGCCCGCTATAACATCATCAAGACCATCAAGATGGATCAGTTCTGCCACGTTGCAGTGGACTTGGGCCTGATCTTGTCGGGGCTGATCTAACGACCCGTGCATCGCTCGTCGTAGGGCTCGCTGTAAAACGCGAGTCCTTTATTGTTGACGTGTTTTGTAGTTTATGGCACTATCTTGGAGCAGATTTAGAAATTCGTGATCCCGCGCGTTTCACGTGTGCTGTCACGAAGGGTTAAGGAATATCGACAGCGTGCGAGTCGCGCCCGGATGAGGGTAAGGGGAACCTCGAGCCTCCCCTTCGCTGCAGACTCCTTACGACCCTGGACCGGGCCGCTTGCTCTACGGAGCTACGGCTGAACGATGCACGGCGCGCGATCCTCTTGTCGCGCAGCCCTTCTGCAGCGAGACTCCCCCGGTTCGCCGGATGCTCGCTGTCGCCGATGAGCTCTTGAGCTTGTTGGTCCGGTCCTACATTTCGAGATCAGGTGGTTGTCGGGTCCTGCGCCCGCTTGTCCCCCCCCACGCGCGCCATCGTCTTGGCGACCACCTGATCTCACCCTCCTTGATGTGAGCGGACCTCGTTCCTCTCGCGTCTCTCCACCCGCCCGGCGTCCTCATGGATGCCGGGCGGATCACTTTTTGACTTAATTATGTATTTCAACGTACGATGTAAATATCGTACTTCCGCGGGTGAAGTTGCAGGAGTGCGATAGTGTGTCGGTACGATCCTTTGCGGCCTGGGGCAAATTGAAGTGCTCTGCATTTCCTGGCCTTGCCTTGATGGCGCCCAACACACGAACTAGTCCTCAGCTGTACGGGAAGGCACAGCTGGGGGCGCCTTCTTTTTTTAGCAAAAATCAAGTAAAATCTATCTATATGGCAAAGAAAAAAGTCTTTTTGGTTCTAGATGGAAATGCACTTTTACACCGTGCATGGCATGCTATTCCGCCGCTAACAACTTCAAGCGGGCAGGTGGTAAATGCTGTGTATGGTTTTTTAAATATCATTGAAAAAATGCGTGAACAATATGCACCAGACTTCATGGCTGTCGCTTGGGACTTGCCGGGTGCCACTTTTCGGCATGAGGCATACGCCGAGTACAAAGGGACGCGCGAGAAAAAGGCAGATGAATTGTACGAGCAGATAGATGTCATTAAAGATGCGCTAGATGTTTATGGAATCCCTTCGTTGTCAGCTGAGGGCTATGAGGCTGATGATGTGATCGCGACACTTGCAAAGAAATATGCTAAGGATGATGTCAGCGTGAAGATATTGAGCGGCGATATGGACTTGCTTCAGCTTGTTGATGGAGCTGTTAGAGTCATTGCTTTTAAAAAAGGAATTTCAGAGACTGTTGAATACGATAAAAAAGCTGTCCAAGATCGCTATGGGTTAGATCCAAAGCAGATGGTCGATTTCAAAGCGTTGATGGGCGACCCGTCAGACAACATTCCAGGCATTGAGGGTATTGGAAAAAAGACAGCGGCAACTTTGTTGCAGGAACATGGATCAATTAATAATTTACTGCGAGCACTCAAGCGCGATGAGCTTGAGGAGAAGTACGCAAAGCGTTTACGTGGTAAAGAAAAGGAACTCAAGGACATGCAAGCGCTCGTTCAGTTGATTGATAGGGTTAAGCTACCTGGATTTAAAATAACTGACGCGAAATTTACAGATCCTGATGTAGAAGTACTTGTTCCAATGTTGGAACAGTTAGAGTTTAGAAATTTGTTAAGAAAATATAAAAGGTCTGAAGATTCTGCAGAGCAGGCGCCGATTGTAAGACAGAAGGTAGCCACCATCGATCAACTTAAAGCCGATGATCTATACGTTGCGGCCCGCAACGTGCAGGCGGACTTGTTTGGAAAGGGTTCAATTGAGATAGTTTTCTCAGACGGAACTAAAATCGCAAAAGCACAAACACAAGATGAGGTGAAGCAAGTTATCGAGCTTATCAATAAAGCAAAGTTGGTTATCGGACATGATTTAAAATCAATAATGCACTTACTTGAGAGCTCTATCGAAGGAAAAGTATTCGATACTATGGTTGCGGCTTATTTGGTGGCTTCACATGAGAGAGATTTTGATATATCAGCTTGTGCTAAGAAGTACTTTAAAAAGAATCTAAAAGAAGATGCAGCTTTGGATTCACAGATGGAAGTCATTATCGGTTTATATAAAAAACTTGAAAAGTTGCTCGCCAAAGAAGGTTCTTTAAAGTTAGCTACTGATGTGGAGATGCCGCTTGCTCGTAATCTGTACATCATGGAACGTGAAGGGATTGAGGTTGATGCGGATCATTTAAAAGAACTCTCTGATAAGTTTGAAAAAGAGCTTAAAAGTCTCACTGCTAAGATCTATAAGTTTGCTGGTGAGGAATTCAATATCAAATCCCCTTCTCAACTCTCGCATATTCTATTTGATGTGCTTAAGTTGCCAACTAAGCGAATCAAAAAAACAAAGACAGGACTTTCGACTGCAGCGAGCGAACTTGAAAAACTGTGGGAAACGCATGAAATCATTCCATTGGTTTCAAAGTATCGAGAGTTTGCCAAGATGAAGTCCACATATGTAGACGCGTTACCTGAGTTGATCGAAAAAGATGGAAGAATTCATTCGTCATTCAATCAAACAGTCACTGCGACTGGAAGGTTGTCGTCATCAGATCCTAATTTGCAAAATATTCCAGTGCGAACCGAGCTTGGTCGCGAGATTCGAAATGCGTTTACGTCAAAACATGGATACACTCTCGTGGCATGTGATTATTCGCAGTTTGAACTTCGACTCGCGGCCGTGATGGCCAAGGACAGTTCGTTTATTAGAGCGTTTAAAGAAGGTGCGGATATTCATACACGCACAGCGTCCGAGATTCTAGACAAGCCAGAGAGCGAGATCGATAAGCATGAGCGTCATGCGGCAAAGGCAATAAACTTTGGAATTTTGTACGGCATGGGTCCACGCAATCTAGCGCGTTCAAGCGGGCTTTCCAAAGAAGAGGCCCAAGGATTCATCGATAAGTACTTTGAACTTCATCCCGGCATTGCAAATTACATTGAGGAGATGAAGGATAAAGCGCACAAGGATAAATATGTTGAGACCTTGTTTGGCCGTCGTCGATATTTGCCGGAAATTGATTCTGGCATGCAAATGTTGCGCGCCGCAGCTGAGCGCATGGCAGTGAATATGCCAATTCAAGGAACACAGGCTGATTTGGTAAAGATGGCAATGTTGAAAGTGCAGACTTGGGTTGAAAGCACTGACCTTGATTTAAAGATGTTACTACAAGTTCATGATGAATTAGTTTTTGAGGTAAAGAATAGTGATGTTGAGAAGGCCGTCGTGCAAATTAAGAAAATTATGGAAGGCGTGTGGGATAGCGAGGTTCCTTTGATAGTGGACGTGGAGCACGGAAAGCATTGGGGTAAATTAAAAGCTTGGAAATAATATGAAAGTACCATCATCACTTAGAAAATGGTTCATAGCGCATTTTGTTACTGATATGATCTTCGCTATACCAATGTTCCTAGCGCCCGTTTGGGTCTCTGGGTTATTGGGGATCGAAGATGAGAACACTCTCACAATCCGATTGATCGGCGCCGCACTTTTTGCAATCGGCGGGACTTCCCTATCGGTTCACAAATCAGGAGTCGAAGTTTTTAGAGCAATGCTCAAACTCAAGATAATCTGGTCAGCGTTTGCAATTCTAGCAATCATGATTTCGTTATTATCAGAATTTTCTACCACGTTATTGGCCATACTAATAGTCTTTGGTATTTTTTCTACTACGTGGTTGTATTATCTCGATCGGATTGGTCGTTAATGAGAAACGCGGAAAGCATGACAACCCGCTGTGGCGGGTTGCGAGGAAGTGAGCTTATGCGCTTTTGCGCATATCACGTAGGATTTGTTCCAGGTGGACGAAGTAGTTGTCATCATGGTAGCACTGCGCGGCTCCGTGTCCGCCAGTGATAATGAAGACGCGTTTTCCAATATCCCGCACTAACTTTACCACCGGCACGAAGTCTTGGTCGCCGCTTACAAGGATTGCGATATCGAACTGGTCGGTGCTCGCCAACAATGTCATGTGGGCAGCTAGGTCAACATCGACGCCACGCTCTTGCGAGCTGTTTCCATTTGCAACTCTTTCGTGGATATGGAGATGGACCTTGGGTATGCGAGCGAGCGCACGAAAAAGTGTGATGCGAGTATCTCGTTTTGGGCCAGGTGATGTGCTGTCAAAGTAGTGCACAGCCATGGGCCTACCGGAGACCTCGGCACACATCTGTCTGAACATCGGTAGATAAAGTACTTGTTCTGCCCTCAGTTTTCGCAGAGCAGAGCTCAGGTTGGAGCCATCGACAAAGATCATGACGCGTTCGAGGTCTGACACGGTTTTTCTCCTTCGTGGGGACTGAATAAATTATCAAAAAATGGCAATTTTGTCAATTATTGCGTATGAAACGACCAACATTCTGTTTTGAAAAGAAATATATAGATCAGGGCTTCACTGTTATAGCCGGTGCCGATGAGGTTGGTGCTGGATCGTTGGCTGGGCCCGTTGTTGCGGCGGCTGTGGTTTTGCCTTTGGATTCAAGGCTTGGTGACATTAACGATTCCAAATTGTTAAGTGAAAAGCGTCGTGAAGACTTGTTTGATCAAATATTGTTAAAGGCAAGTGCGTATGGCGTTGGTGAGGCGTCACATAAAGAAGTCGATCTAATTAATGTGAGACAGGCTTCCCTACTGGCAATGCGTAGGGCGCTTGAGCATATTGAAGGCTTGGAGGTGGCTCTTATCGATGCGTGGAAAATTCCAGAGCTCGATTGTAAACAAGAATCAATTATCCGTGGAGATCAGTTAGTAAAATCAATTGCAGCTGCCTCAATAATCGCAAAAGTCACCCGCGACAGAATGATGCTGAAGATAGCTCAAGAATATCCAGAGTACGAATTCAATCGCCACAAAGGATACGGCACCGCCCTCCACCGATCACAAATCGAAAAACACGGCCCCTGCCCCATCCACAGAATGAGCTACAAGATTTTTGAAAAGTATCGATAGGTATTTCAAAACACCCTTTTCATCGAGCGGGGTGTTTTTGGATTGACTTTTTAATTTTTATTGATTAATCTACTACCTACACTCTTCATGTGTAAGTCAATATCCCAAGGAGTTAATCATGTCTAGAGAATGGAGTCAGATCGATTTTGGATCTATCTGGGCCTATAGTATGGCGTCGGCAGCTCACGATGCGATTCGAGAGTGTGCTTGTGTACAAGATGATTTAGAGGGGGTGAATGCTCACGTCTTCAAGGCTGTTGCAGTGGCGCTCAAGCGCGATGACTGCAGTGAGATTGTAGTTGAAGTGATAAGTCCTTCTGACCTCGATAATTCGTTTCCTTGTGTCGTGAGGTGGAAAGATCGCCATGGTAACAAATTCACACATCGATTCTTCGTTACTGTGTGAAGTGTGCATTGTGAGAGAGTCTTGCCCCCGTTTCGGTGCTCCGAGCGGGGTGTTTTGCTTCTGTGATTATGATAAGATGGGCTCACTATGTTGATATTTGTTTTTGGTAAGGACAAGTTTAATGCTAAGGAGAAGGTGCGTGTAATGCGTGAGGCTTTTTTGGATAAGTTTGATCCGTCGGGGACAAATGTTGTCGAGTTCCCTCTTCGCGATCAGAAGAAGTTTGACATTGGGCAAGTCGCGCAAGCAATTCAATCTCCTCCGTTTTTGGCACAAAAACGAATGGTGATTTTGAAAGGTTTGATGAGCGAGATTACGCGTAAGCCAGAATCAAAACCTTGGATTGAGATTTTTGAAAACGTTCCAGAAAGCACTATCGTCGTTTTGTTTGATGAGTTGAGTGTCGCCAAGGCACGCAAGCACGCGATGGTCCTAAACTTCAAAGAAGTCGATGGAGTGCATGAGTATATTTTTGAACCAATGAGTGAGGGCCAGGCCGCTAAGTGGGTTGCGGATGAATCTGTGAAGTTGGATCTGAGAATTTCCTCTGCCCTGGTGCGTAGTTTTATAATGATGGCTGGGGTTGATGCGTGGATGTTGTCGTTAGAACTTGAGAAGCTTGCTAGTTATTGCAGAGGCCGCGAAGTCACTCAGGTAGATTTGGATTTAATGGTAAGACCGAGCGCTGATGATCAAATGTTTGTCTTTTTAGATGCATTGAGTCAACGAGACACAAGAAAGGTTAAGCAGCTTCTAGAGCAACAGAGATTATTTGGGACACCAGACGCTCAATTATTCGGGATGCTTGTTCGGCAAGTTAGGCTATTAATCGCAGCTGCGAGCTTCTTTGAGTGCAACCCAGGATCGTCTGAGCGTGATTTGGCGCAAACTTTGGGTGTTCATCCATTTGTTGCAAAGAAGTTAACTCAGCAGCAGCAACACTTTTCTAAAGATGAGCTAATTGCTGTTCAATCCGAGATGTTTGATAATGATTTCCTTGTAAAGACTGGGGTTTTGAACCCAAAACAAGTGGTTGATCTATCAATTGCTCCGCTATCAACTTCTGATAATTGACAAAAGTCGCTAAATTTCGTACTATTGCGACGTCTCAAATTATTTATATCACGCTCGATATAGAAAACTATGCCAAACTTAGCTAATGCCAAGAAAGCTCTTCGACAGAGTAAAAAACGTTTTGAACGTAACAAGATCTACCGATCAGAGTTGCATTCAATGCGTAGACAAATGCGGAAATTATCTGATGAAAATAAGATGAAAGAAGTTGAGTCTATGGTTCCAAAGCTTTACAAGCTTGCTGACAAGATGGTTCTACACGGAATTATCAAGAAGAATAAAGCAGCACGTGTAAAAGCGCAGTCAATGAAGTTGCTTAAAAAAGTAGCGTAAACAAAAATCAGCCCCTGCCCCATCCATCTCGAACGAATGTGAGGGATCTCCTCGAGGAGATATCTCGCTTCGCTCGATATGGAAGAGGTGAATGGGCTGATTTTTGTTATGGTAATTTTTAGTTGATTTGTGGTTTTATTACCTCGTCAGTTTCAATGATGTTATCGAGTGTCCCTGACGTAATTTTTGAAACGTCCTTACTGACCTTGCGTAACTCATTGCTAGAGCTGTTGTATTGATTAACTACTGTTCCCAGGTTTTTACCAAGTCGCTCATGGTAATCACTGTAGCTGTTTACATGTTTACCCAGCTCTGAAACGCGTTTAATGATTTCTTGAGTGGATTCCTCGAGCTGTAATTCACGCAATCCTAGTAATACTGTTTGCAAGTATGCATAGAATGAGGTTGGTGAAACCATCATTACGTGCTTTTCGAATGCATACTGCACTAAATTGCTGCTGTTTATTCCCGATCCAACATCCGCGTTTAATAGGTTGTAGTAAACGCCCTCAGCTGGTATGAACATAAATGCGAAATTCATAGTCCCCTGCCCTTGCCTGATGTACTTAGAGGTTTCGTCAATCCGTTTTTTTACGTCAGCCTTGAATAATTTTTCAAGCTTGTCTCTCAGTTCTTCGTTGTGTGCTTCTTCCATCATGCGGTTATAGTTTTCCAATGTGAACTTGGCGTCAATTGGAATTATTTGATCGCGCACGAAGATTGCAGCATCGGCTATAAGGATTTGATCCGTCTTTTCGTCCACTCCTATTTTATACTGCATTTTGTAACTGTCCTTTGGTAGAACGTTGCTCAAAAGCGTTTCCAGCCAATACTCACCTAGGACGCCTCGCTGTTTTGGGTTCTTTAGAATGTTCTGCAGGTTCTGCAGTTGTGAAGAGAAGTCGAGAACCTGTTTGTTGGTTTGATCTAGGTCGGTAAGCCTTTTTGTTACGTCCTGAACTATTCGAGATGTTTGATCAAACTGTTTCTGCATTGAGGAATGAGAGTGCCTGATTCCTTCGCCCATTTCTTTTTGCAAGTGCTGTATCTGAATTAGTAAGTCCTTTTTGTGCTGGTCTGATCCTCTTGATAAATCCTCCTTGATCATCATGAGCATCTGATCAGTATTTTGCGACGCTTGGGATCCGGAGGATTTTGAAAGCTTGTAGATGATGACTGCTAGTGCTGCGGCGCATGCGATCAAAAGCACGAGTAAAATAAGGTCAAAAGTATTCATAGTATTTTGGTTTTGTGATATTATACCACCATCGTAATTTTGTTGCTTCAACAGCGATGTGTAATGTTTTACGACGCATGTTTCACGTGAAACTATGGCTCCGTAGCTCAATTGGATAGAGCAGATCCGTCCTAAGGATAAGGTTGTAGGTTCGAGTCCTACCGGGGTCACCAAAATCACCGCACTAGATGCGGTGATTTTGTTTTATTCACTCAATATGAGTTTTTGCATCAGCCGAGACTCGTTGCTAGTGACCTCTTTTGGAAGCCAAGAGATATTAGTGAATATCGAAAGTGCAGAGTTTGAGATGTGATAGGGGATTGTGGACCACATCTGATGAGCGCCGTTCCTTATTAGTGGTAAAGACTGGGTTATGATTTGGACTGCAATAAGTGTGATGATGGGCCCTATTCTTGGATCGCTTATGTTGTTATTGGTGATGCAGGATCGACATGACTTGTTCGGTAGTAAATATGTGAACGCAAGGGTATATGCAGTCTCTAGTGCGCACAAGGATAAGATACTGGAATTTGTTAGTCTGAGAGCCCACAATCATATCAAGTAGGGATTTTTGCCACCTAGAAGAGCGGAGAAGATAGAAGAGTTCTGTATCACCGTAGGTCACTTCTAGTGTATTACTTTAGATGTGAGCGTTTCACGTGAAATCTGCTTGTCTAGCAAGGCGTAGACAAAGAATAAATGGAGTTCTCCACAGGTAGTAGGGCCCAGAGCCAATATTTGCTATAATTATCCACAGGCAAGCATTGATATTGTGCTAAGGTTAGCCAATTATGCCTTTGGCTAAAAATTGTGTTCATTGATATAATTCCTGTGTATGAAACGAAGAGAGCTTTCTATCGCTCTAGTTGTTCTTGTAGCTATTTTTAGCTGCAGCTTTTCTGTTTTTGGCCAGATGACTTCTACTAACTTTCAAATTCAGTGGGATAGCATTAGTGCTGGCGGAGATGATACTTCAAGCTCGAGCTCATATATACTGCGAGATTCAGTAGATCCTAGCAGCGCATCACAGGGGTCGAGCACATCTTATGAATTGGACCAGGGGTATAGGGCCGGTGTTTATGACCGAGTAGCTGATTTTGAGATATTCATCGAAAGCAGATCAACGCAGGTTTCTGCTATTTCAGTTACCGATACCGCGGTGACGGTTTCATCTGTCTCTGGCTTTACTGTCGGTGATATGGTGCTAATTGTTGAAGATGAGGGGGAGTCACAGATTTCTGCGATGGGTAAAATTACATCCATAAATGTCACAACTATAACCGTAGACCAATGGCACTATGCGACAGTTATGCCAACAGTTGGTGGAGTGGATGACTATCTCTACAACATGAATGCAACTGTGACAACGATGCCTGAGCCCACGCCTTCAGTGCTTGCAACAACGGCGATAGGTTGGGAGGTTACAGCCGATGTTGGTGATGGGTATAGCGTTTATGTATATGAGAATCAGGACTTAACAACAGGAACGGATACAATTACCGATGTAGCCGACGGTGCAGTTACGGTTGGTTCTAGGGAATATGGCGCAAGATCATCCGACACGACTCTTTCTTCAGATTTCGATACTCAGGACGTTGCGATAACATCGACCTTGCAGCAAGTGGGGAGCCGAGCATCGAATACATTTGAATCTAGAGATTTTCTGACGCTAAAATCTTCAGCGAATGGATTTGAGGCCAGTGGAACATATTCTCACACAATCACGATTATATATGTGGGTGATTACTAGAGTATTTTTCACAGCCTTGGTTTTTTTGGGTGTTGCAAACATTACGCGCGCCACCTTGCTCTATCCAAACGTTCTAGATGTTGCAGTAAAGCAGGGTGATGTAGGGCAGTTCGATATTGTTGTGCAGAATGAAAGCGCAGAGAGTAAGACATACTTGATTGATTTCATTGGCGTTGAACTTGGAGACGAGCAAACAGACTATTCATTTTACGAGCTTAGCGTTGATGAAGCGTCTTGGTTTTCATCTGAGCTGGAGTCGTTTGACTTAGTTTCAGGCGAGGTCAGGGAATTTGTCATTTCAATTGCTCCAAGTGAAACTGCTAAATCGCAGAGCATGGTGGTTGGAGCGAGGATTGTGGAGAGCGCGTCAGACAGCTCTGGTATCGCGGTTCAGTCCGGATTTATAACACTGTTATTTGTATCAATTGGTGACGGAATATTAGAAGATAGTCAGTGGCTAGGTTTTGATGCCGAGAGCACCATAAGTTTTAGCGAAGTTGATACATATTACACTGTTCGAAATTCAGGAGATCGGTTTGTTCAACCATCCGGAAGCGTCTCATTGGTTAGCTGGATGGGTGGCGTCGTAAATATATTTGACGCAAACCCGGAATTTAAAAGAATAGCCGAAGGTCAGGAGCGTACGTTTGCAGTTTCTGTCAGTGACCCGTGGGCACTCGGGCCATATCAGGTAAAAGTAGATGTTCAGCCTTGGGCTGATGGTGAGGTGTATTCGGATTCATTAGTGGTTTGGTTTTTTTCCCTTAGAGCAATGGGGTTGATTGCATTTGTGCTTATCACCCTGGCATTTATATGGAGGTATGCGAAGCGTAGTTAGAATATTTTCAATGCTAGCGATCATGGCATTTATAATGCCTGCGAATTTTGCTTTTGCTTTTTCAACGCCTACAGATTTGTATGATCAAACAACATCTCTTAAAACGAGCTCTGGTTCAAACCACCGTTTTGTTTTTACAACGCCGGTAGCGATTCCAGAAAGTGACATTGTCACCATCACATTCCCATCAGGATTCGACCTCACCTCAATTGCAGAAGATGACATTGACATTTCAAGTGGCGCGATTGATTTAACAACTGCTTCAGATTGCGCTAACACAGAAGAAGTTGGCTTTTCCGTCTCATCACAAAGTTTGCTTTTTGAAATTTGTGCCGGAGATGGCGGTACAGTAGTTCTCGGCAGTGAGGTTGTTATTGAAATTGGATCCAATGCATCTTCTAGCGGATCAGGTGCAAATAGGATTACTAATCCATCAAGCGCTGCTACATATTTTGTGTGGGTGCAAACAAATACAAATGAACTTTCTGGTTCAGTGCTAATCCCGATAGTGGCAGATGATGATGGGAATGTTAGCACAACCATTCCTGAATCTGGTGGTGGTGGACCTGGGCCTGGGCCTGGCGATGGTGGTGATGACGGCGGTGGCGACGAAGACCCGGTAGACGATGAAGACCCAATCGATGACGAAGATCCAGTTGATGACGAAGACCCGGTGGACGATGAAGACCCAATCGATGACGAAGACCCGGTAGACGATGAAGACCCAATCGATGACGAAGATCCAGTTGACGACGGAGATCCCGTTGACGACAGTGATCCTGTTGATGATGGCGAGCCAACCGATGGCACTGACTCAGATACGAGTGGGGCACCTGATGATCCCGACTCTTCAGGCGGTGTTCCTGACGAGGTTGTTGAGCGTGAGGTCGATACTCAAATTACTGTTGGTAATGGGCAAATATTTATTGATCAAGACGACCTCATTCCTGGAACTTACGCCCAAGTCGAGGTGACGGTTGGTGATCCTGAAGAAATTGATCAAGTCATTGTTGTGGTCGACGATACAACGTATGGATTCGCTGAAGTGCTCGATGGTATTTACCAAGGCATCATCCCAGTGACTAAAGATGATCAAGTAGTCACAGTAATTGTTGATTATACAGATGGCGAAGTTGTAACTGATGTACAGTCGTGGGGCGTTGCCCAATACGGTTGGGTTTATGAAGATCTTGAAGGTGAGAGCCGGGGGGTCGAAGACGTGGTAGTCATCATATATGAAGGTAGTGGCGATGAAAGAGTGCAATGGGACGCCGGATCATACGGGCAATCAAATCCAACGTTCTCAGGTGGCAGCGGGGCAATTGCTTTTTACGTGCCTAATGGAACGTATACGGTAACAGCCGGAAAGAATGGGTATGAGGATGCTGAGGTGACTGTCCGTGTAACTAATAATGTTTTAGCTCCGGTAATTGAGGTTGTTAGAACAATTGAAATTGTTGGGGTCGTAGATGAGGAGCCTGAAGGTGTGGTGGTAACCACCGTCACGGCAGCGGTTGATACCGTGGTGGTGTTTGCTGAAACGATAAATGAAGTTAGAGAGCTTCCAGCTGTTCAGGCGGCGGCGAGTGTGACGAAGCCCGTTGCTATTGCGACGGTGGTCGGAAGTGCCGGAGTATTATCTTCATCATTCAATTTGATTCCGTTCTTGCGATATTTATTTAGTTCTCCGATTCTATTTTTTGCAAGACGAAAGCGTAAAAGGATTGGAACGATTTATAATGCCATCACAAAGCTGCCGATTGATTTAGCTACCATTCGTTTGTATTCCGAAAGCGGTAAGTTGGTAAAGACGACTGTGTCAGATGGCTCAGGTAACTACATACTAAGAGTGAAGCCAGGTAAATATAGAGTAGAAGTAAAGAAAGCAGGATTTGTTTTTCCAAGTGAGTACGTGCAAGGGGCGGATGCAGACGAAATGTTCGAAGATATATATACGCAAGGAATAATAGAGGTCACAGAGGGTGATGTTGTGATTGCGGCAAATATCCCGATCGACCCATCGCAGGATGATAAGTACCACGCGCCTAAAAAGCTCATCTTTAAACGGTTTTTGCGAACTTTTCAGAATGTGTTAGCTATAGCTGGTTTGATTATGGCGCTTGTGATTCTAGTTATACAGCCGTCAATTGTAAGTATTGGATTGGTTGCGGTGCACGTGATGGTTTACGGAGTCACAAAGCTATTAACTAAATGGCGTAAAAAGAAAGGTTGGGGAATAGTAAGTGACGCGGGTATAAAGAAAGCTCTACCTAATGCCGTTGTGCGTTTGTTTGAGCCAAAGTTTCATAAGTTGATCGAGTCTACTATTACGGACGGCTCCGGTCGGTACGCGTTTATGGCCGGCCCGAATCAGTATTACATGACTTTTGAAAAGCCTGGATATGAAAAACAGGAGGTTGGACAAATTGATTTGTCAGGCAAAAAAGAACCGGAATTAATTTCTGTTGATACATTACTAAAAAAACAATCCTAAACGCGGTATAATGTCGTCGTCGTAAGTCAGCACTTGTGTACATCACTGCATACAAGGTCGGACGTATGAAGATGCGAAGTAAACGATGGAGAAAAACAAAAAAGGCCACAGTGCTTTTGCTGGCTTTGTTTATGGTTTTCGGAGTTTTTTCTCAGTTAGCTTTAGCTGCCACCGCACCTCCACGAATCATTTCTTATCAAGGGCGCATTTTGAATTCAAATGGGGTGCCAATTTCAGATACCTCAGTTGATATGGTCTTTAAGTTCTTTGATGGTGACGATGCAGCTACCGATACATGTATTTGGTCAAACTCATCTTCAACCTGTGCAACTAGTACAGTGCAAACCGTAACGCTTACTGATGGATTGTATTCTGAAGACTTGGGAGATACGACTGATTCATATGCAGCGATCACGGCTGATATATTTGGTGACAATGGAGGAGTATATCTGCAGGTAACAATCGAAGGTGAAGCACTTACTCCACTTAAGCAGTTCACGGCTGTGCCGTATGCATCAAATGCCGATACATTGGACGGTGTTACTTCTGCCAGTTTCTTTCAATTAACTGCAGACAACACAGTTACCGGTACAAATAATTTTATCAATGCGCTATTTACTGGCGCAACGCCGTTGACATTCGATGGTCTATCCGCTGGAGACAATCTGGAGACATCATTTGCGTTTGCTGATCCAACAGCCAACAGAACTATTACCTTCAAAGACGAGTCGGGTACAGTGGCGTTTTTAGGTGACGCGGGTTGGACGGACGGAGGAGCTGTTGTAGCCCTTACTACTTCAACCGATGACATTGCAGTCGGAGGAGCTACTGCCGCGGCATCAACGTTTGGAGTATCAACCAGCACTGACGTTATATATTTTGGAGATACGTCCGCAGATCCTACACTGACATTCCAAGACTCTTCTAGCGGCACAGCTAGTTTGGCCTTTAGCTCTGACAATTGGACATTCTCAGGCGCGGATATCATTCATAGCCCGACAGCGGTTTATTCGGCAGCACCTGGGACAAGCTCTCTATTAAGCGCAACCTCCACAGTTAGTGCCGCTGCTATTGGTGGTGCAGGAGAATACTATATCAACCAAGGATCGTTTGCGATAACAAACACGGCTGTTGAAGGCGCGGGAGAAACTTATGTGCCGCATGCCCTAATCGGTGGTGCGACAAATAGTAGCACCGGGACGGTTCAAAATTTAGTTGGTGTGAATGGAAGCGCGACAAATAGTTCAACAGCTGCGAGTGCAGTTGCTGGTTCTTTGTTAGGAATTTGGGGTCAGGCTACTAGTTCAGGTGCAGGCGCTACGATTCCCGTCGCAGCCGGTATTTATGGTGGTACATCTGGTGGCGCCGGAACTGTTACTGATGCATATGGTGTTTGGGGAACTGTTTCATCGACTGGCACAATAATGACAAGGTCTTATGGAGGAGATTTCTCTGCATCCGCAGGAGTCACTCGTTACGGAGTTCGTGGTAATGCGTCGGGTGGAACGAATAATTATGCGGGATATTTTTATGGCTCTGCCGTTCATGTAGATAGCTCTATCACTCCATCGACTGCTGGTAATGCGATTGGTGCAGGAGACTTGTATGTATACGATCAACTTGAAGTAGATGGTGCGGGTAGTACAAGTGGGAAGGTGATTGATATTGAAAATTCGACATTAACATCGGGAAGCGCTCTTTATATTGTGCGCGATGACAGTGGTACAGACATGACAGGAAGCTTGGCACACCTTGCGGTGGATGATGTGGGTTCAGGCGGTACAGTGCTAAATATACAAAATGGAGGAACCGGCGCTTCTATTAATATAAATCAACTTGGAGATCAGATTCCACTTGTTGTAAGCGCGAACGGGACTACTGATTATATAGCGACTTTTACAAACGGTGGAAATGCAGATACGAACATGGGGATTAAAATCCAAGCATGTTTGAACACCAACCCGACTACGGCGTGTAATTTTCTTGCTCTTATGGATGGAGATGGGCTTCAGATAGGTGCCATAGAAGGTAATGGTGGAGGTGTGAGCTATGCGTCTCCAGGATCGGATTACGCTGAGCTTTTCCCTGGAGCACTATCTAGTTTTACTCAAGGAGATGTGATTGGTTTAGATTCCTTGGGCAATGTTGCGTTAGCGTCAGACTCTGACAAAATCATTGGTGCATATTCAGTATCACCTAATACGCTTGGTAACTGGTTCGATGGTTGGCAAGATGCTGGCACGCATGTCCCAGTTGCTTTGCTCGGTCAAGTTCCAGTTACGGTGAATATGGAGGGTGGAGCGATATTGCCAGGGGATTACGTGACACTTTCCGCAACCACAGGGGTGGCGAAAAAGGCAACAGGCGTTGGTTACGTTTTAGGACAAGCTTTGGAGTCTCACTCTGGAGGCACTGGAGCAATTCAAGTTTACATTAAACCAACCTGGCAGGCGGTTGGAGTTTTGACTGATTCAGGATCGATGACACTTGTGTCGGATGACTTAGCGTTAGGTGCTACTGGAAATGCGAGCGTATCAACTCAAGGAATGGATTCATACGGACTTATGTTGCGTGGATCTGGTTGGGATGGAACGAGCGCGCAAGATGTTTCTTTGGGGTTTGTGACTCACGTCACTGACGCTAGTGAGTATAAGCTATCAATTGAGGATGAAGATTCAAACGAATTAGCCTTTGTGAATCAAGATGGAGACTTGGCGCTGTCTGGCAGGCTTTATCCGTCAGACCAAGGTGTACTTCAAACTGATAAATATATTTACTACGATGGATCAACTGGGCTTGGTGGTGACTTTATGCGGACTAATGCATCAGGTTGGGGATCGGGGTCATATGACTTTGCCGAGATGTTCCCATCAATTGAATCGGTCGCGCCAGGAGAGGTTGTAGTATTTTCAAATAATAAAGAGTCTGTCATGCGCTCAACTGGAGTAGCGTACGACGACAAGATTGCAGGTATAGTTTCAACTCAACCTGGATTTTTAGCTGGTGAAAATATCGATGGTCACGTTCCAATAGCACTTGCTGGACGTGTTCCAACTTATGTAAGTGGTGAAAATGGAGCGATCCAAGTTGGTGATCCTCTTACCACTTCATCAATGCCTGGATACGCGATGAAGGCAACGAGCGCCGGTCCAGTTGTGGGTTATGCAATGGATGATTTTGCGGGCGACACCGGATCAATAACGGTATTTGTGCGACCTTCGTATTATGACGGTCAGGACGTAGACATATCTGACAATTCTGTAACCTCATTAATTCCTACATCATCTTTGGATCTTTCAGGTGTTGTGAATCTTAACGGCGGAAGTTTGATTTCCGTAAGTTCACTCTCCGGAATAGGAGATGCATGGTCAATTGACGATGATGGAACATTCAGAACTGGCGAGCGATTCGTGCAGGAGGTTGAGTCATATGGTGGAGAGACAATCGAAACATATGCTGTAACTGCGCGTGAAACTACAATACAGCTTTCAGGAACTATCGAGCTTGATCAAGGCCGAGCGCACGTATTCTTTGATGATTTCGATGAGAGCTTTGCTGACGTCGTGTCACTGACCGCACCTTACCGAGTGTTCCTAACCGCACACAATGCAACAGGCTCGCTTTATGCATTAAACAGAGAGAATGATGGATTCATCATTCGTGATACCGAGGGCGTATCTCATGTAAACGTCGATTGGCTTGTGATCGCTTACCATAAAGACTTTGAACCTGAAGAGGAAATAGTAGAAGATAACATCGCGGATCCAAGCGAGGATGATATTATCGAGGAAGAAGCTGAAGAGGTTGAGGAGGTTGTCGAAGAGGAGGTTGAGGAGGTTATTGACGAAATTGATGAAGCTGAAGAGGTTGCTGAGGACGTATTCGAAGATGCTGTTGATTCTCAGGATGATGAAACTGATACTGACGAGGAGATCGCGGAAGAAGAAACTCAGCCCGAGCCAGCAGATCCAATTATCGAAGAAGTAATCGAGGAGCCAGTAGCTGAAGAGGCCGTTGAGACAGTTATCGAGCAGTTACCGGAGCCGGAGACAGCTCCTGAAGAAGTTAGTGAATCAGACAGCCAACCCCCTGCAGTTGTAGAGGAGGTTTCGGCTGAGTAATAAAAATTATATGTTGGATGTTTTACATCGCTCTGAGCATCGTCTTGTTTTATTTTTTACAAAATCTGCAAGATTTTTTTTGTATGCAGCTTTGGTGCTTGTTCCCTTGGCATATCTGCCATGGACGTCAGATGCACTGGAGATTAACAAACAAACAGTACTGATCTTTTGCGCGATATTTGCACTCCTATCTTGGCTGGCATCTTTCATAGTGCAGAAGTCCCTGTCTTATAAAAAAACGGGGCTATATGTTGGAGTAGTGCTGTTGATTTTCGGAGCTATACTTTCAACATGCTTTTCCCTGGCTCCATTTACAAGTTTATTTGGTGGTGCAGGTCAAGAGTACATGAGTTTATTGTCTTGGTTGTCCATGGCTATTATTTTCATTGTTGGAATAAATACTTTAAACGATACACGCAGTTTATTTAAGGTTATAGATTTAACTTTAATCGTGAGTGCCTTCATACTATTGTTTGGTGCACTATCTGCATTTGATATATATGTGTTTACTGAGAATTTCATCGGAGCTCCGAATTCTCTTGGGGTATTGGCAGTGATGGCATTGGTGATGGCGTTGGGTGTGAATTTTTTGAAAAAGGATTTTAAAAAAACGCAGCGTTGGGCAATGTCGAGCTTTGCAACATTTTGCACTGCTCCAGTAATTGTTTTTTCTTTTATAATTCTCTACGGACTTGATTATTGGTTTTTGTGGGCGTTAAGTATTCTCGGCATAGCCATTATTATGAGTGTCATGCTCTTGCATGACATGAAGCATGTGACTTTATCTAAGATATTGTTACCAGTAACGATTTTAGTTCTATCATTGCTTTTTGCCTTTGTACCAACGCCAGGGGGTGAAGTATTTCCAGTTGAGATTGCACCCACTTACTCGTCTAGCTACCAAATAGCCGAGGAAACACTTGTTGGCACATCATGGATTTTCGGTTCAGGTCTTGGCACTTTTGAAATCGATTACAATCAGCACAAGCTGGAGAGCGTTAACCAGTCTGATTTTTGGAACCTGTCGTTTAATAGATCTGGAAGTCATATCCTTACAATATTAGCGACAATGGGACTGTTTGGTTTTATCACGTACCTTATAGTTATTTCTTGGATAAAACTTAAGGTGATGAGCTGGCTTTTAAAAACAAAGGATGATGAAAAGTGGTTGCCAGTTTTTATAATCTCACTGGCATGGATTGTTCTGGCTACTTCACAGATTTTCTATTCATCAAATATAACTATTCTGGGATTGTTTTGGATTTTTAGCGCTGCAATGCTCGGGGCGATACTCACTAAGGAGAAGTTAATAACCTACAAAAAAACACCCAAGGCGGCATTTGCGGTTTCCTTCATGTTCATAGTTTGTGCCATCGCTGTAATTACAACTGGATTCATCACGACATCACGATATGCTGCTGATATATCATTTGCACAGGCTGTAGCTCGTAGTGATTCAGGCGAGACCATTGATGAAGTTATTGAAGATTTAGTAAGCGCGACGAAGTTGAATAAATGGAGCGATGTTTACGCACGCAATTTATCTAGTCTATTGCTTATTAAAACCGGTGAGTTGCTCTTGGACCCAGAGGTTAATCCCGAGTCAGTTCAAGGCTACATTGCAAATGCAATTTATTATGCGCAGAGGGCAGTTGAGCTTTCTCCAAATGATGTTAAAAATCAATCAAACTTGGGTGATGTATATCGTGAAGTAACACCATTTGTTGCCGGAGCTGATGAGTTTGCGATTATCGCATACAATAATGCAATCGCGCTTTCACCGGCTAACCCGGTTTATTACGTATCTTTAGGACGTGCACATATTCTGCAATCAGATTTGCTCAGCGCGATAGCTACGAGCGATGATCAAGAAGTTGCGCAGCAGGCCCAAACTTTAAAGGCTCAGGTTTTAGAGTCTGCAGTCGAGGCATTCACGAGCGCGCTGATGCTAAAGAGTGACTATGCCACGGCTCAGTATTATCTAACATTGGCATATGAGCGACAGGGAAACTTATCCGACGCCATTGCGGGACTGGAGGCATTACAAAGTGTAAGTCCATATGACGCTGGACTGGCCTTTCAACTAGGAGTTTTATATTTACAACAAGGAAAGTTAGATCAAGCACAGGTTCAGTTGGAGTATGTACTCGACCTTTCGCCTGAATACAGTAATGCTCGCTGGTTCCTTTCATCAGTATTTGAACAGAAAGAAGATTTAGAATCAGCTATCGAGCAAATTCAATTTGTGTTAATTGAAAATCCAGAAAACGAATTGATTATTTCGCGATTGGAAAGGCTTCAAGCTGGACTGGTGAGTGAGGAGGTAGTTGAGCCACTTGAGGATGAGATAATTGAATAAATGATATGAATAATGGAGCCGTCGTAATACGGCTCTTTAAAAACATTATTTTCATGATTGGTTCGATCGAACCAATCATGAAAATTAATAGCCTTCCATTATTTTTTTAAAAAAACAGCGCCCGGCCTCTCGAGTGAGAGTCCGGGCGTTTGAGTTCGAGTTTGGTGTTACCAGCGAGCGGTGACGCTCACGGTTGCACCTTGCGGGTGAAGGATGAGCCCTCCACCGAGCGCGATAGCGCCGAGGGCGCCGGTACCACGACTGGTCCAGAGAAGTGCGTTGCGCTGCGACACCATCGAGTTGTACTCAGACTGGTTGTTGTAGTGCAGATCTTCCAATTGGTTTTGTGAGCGCCAGGCCAGGGCGTAGGTCACCGCACCTGTCGCGAGCATGGAGCTACCACCAATGATGACGATCTTGCGCATTGCGGGTGGTGCACTGGGACGCCAGGAGCGTGGTTCGATGACCTCGACGATCGGTTCGGGGGTGGGTAGCGTCAGGAACGGCTCGGTCGAATCGTTCCACTCACCACGCAAGCCAAGTGACTTACTGGTGTGCGCATCGATCTGCATCACCATGAAGCTCTTGAGCTCAGCGGCCGAGATTTGGCTGTCCTGATCCAGGTCAGAGGCGCCAGCGAGTCCGTCGGCTAGCGTACGGCCGAACAAATTCTCATCCAGTTGCCATTCACGAGGACTGGCACTATAAGAGATTGTCAGGTGTTTGCCTGAAATGTTCGAGGCAATAGGGCCTGTAGTAACAAGGGTGCCACCTGAGCTCAATGTAAGGGTAGCATCGATCGAGGCATCGAGCACCATGATCAGTTTTACATTATCCTTACGTAGGCTTGAGACCATTTCATCTACCCCGATAGACGTTGCTTGTAGCTGGTCGCTAAGTGGCGTCATGTCATGGGTTAAAAATGTCGGCTCGTCAAAGTCGCTACCGACACCTAGGCCGATGAATACGAACAGGATTGTGTCTCCCGCTTGTGCTCGATCGCGAATCTGCGTAGCCGAGGCGATGATCTGAGCCCGAATTGCGTCCTCTGGTTCGCACAATGCGATCACATCTCCGGTGGGGATCGATTTGTACAGCGACAGCGCACTGGCAAAACACAGCGTTTTTGCGTCGGGTCGCGAAAGTTCATCGAGGTGCCGGAAGCTGGAAGTTCCAACCAGCAGAGCGAACGTTTTCGGATCCCGTTCTTCGAGCGCGGCAATGAGTTCTGGTTCGATTTCGTGGCTCGGGTCGAGCTGTTGTGCGCTTTCAAGCTCTTGGATGTCGAGCTGACCGGGCATCTCATCCTCCTGCCCAAGGGCCACAGAGGACATAGCGAGGCACAGGGTCAGAAGCATGGTGTGGATCATATTGATCTCCGGTGGGGGTTGAAGGGGCGAAGAAGGGACATTAGCCTGATTTTAGCTCTTTGTCAATTGGAGATCAAGCGCTTTTCAAGTGCTTTATAATCAGGTAGACTTCTTTGCGTATGTTAAAAGTAGGAATTGTAGGGCTCCCAAATGTAGGCAAATCGACATTATTTACTGCACTTACCAAGAAGCAAGTAGATTGTGCTAATTTTCCGTTTTGTACAATTGAGCCAAACGTTGGAATAGTAGAAGTTCCAGATGACCGTTTGAAGGTTTTGTCTGACTTTTCTGGTTCAGAGAAGATCATTCCTACGGCTATCGAATTCGTCGATATCGCAGGTTTAGTCAAAGGTGCTCACAAGGGTGAGGGGCTTGGAAACAAGTTTCTTTCCAACATTCGTGAGTGCGACATGATCGCGCACGTAGTTCGTGAGTTTAATGACGGTGATATTGCGCATGTTGATGGAAGTATTGACCCGGCACGCGATAGTGAGATTATTGAAATGGAATTAATGATGGCCGACTCTGCAGTGGTTGATAAGCGCCTTGAGTCAATTGAGAAAAAAGCAGAAAGTACAAAAGATAAAGAGCTGCTCGTGCAGGTTTCTGGGTTGCGTAAGTATAAGGAGGCACTTGATGATGGCAATCTCGCGATTACGGTTGAGTTAAGTGATAAAGAACGTGATGCTTTGCGCGACATGCGGCTTTTAACCACAAAGAAGATTCTGTACATCGTGAACGTTGACGAGGAAACTATAAAAAATCACGATTGGAAGTCACCTTTGGGTGAAAGACAGATTGCAATTCCAATTTCGGTAAAGATCGAAGCTGAGTTGTCTACTCTAACCGTCGAGGAAGCTGCTGATTTCTTGCAGGAGCTTGGTATCGGTGAGTCAGGCCTCGATAAGGTAATTAGAAAAAGTTATGAAATGCTTGAGTTGGTCACTTTCCTAACTACTGGGGAAAAAGAAACACGAGCTTGGACAGTTAAAAAAGGTTCATTAGCTCCTCAGGCCGCTGGAGTGATTCATACAGATTTTGAAAGTGCATTCATCCGTGCCGAGGTAATTCACTACGAAGATTTTGAAACATACAAAGGCGAAGCCGGCGCACGCGAAGCTGGAAAGATGGGTGTAGAAGGAAAAGAGTACGTTGTCCAAGATGGAGACGTCTGCCACTTCCGCGTAGGTGTATAAAATATCAAAGAAAGTAAAAAAAGACCCAAAAAGGTCTTTTTTGAATGCAAAGACCCCCGCCACGAAGTGGGCGGAGGTCGGAGAGTCTCGATTGGTCAACGATCTCAGCGGTTCTTACCGTCTTGGGACGGGTCGGATCCAGGGATTTCGTCGAGATCTAGGCTCGAGAGTGTGTTCAGTGTGAGGCCACGCGACATGCGGTCAATCATGACCATGCCGGCCAAGACCTTGTCTGCGTAGATCCGCGGCTTGCCACCGCGCCCGGCGCTGTAGGGGATCGCTCCACGGAAATCCGAGAGCACGCGGCGCTTCAGGCTGGTGAGCTTGGCGCGACGCATGTCCTTGCGGACGTTCCCTGGCCCACGGTTATAGGCCAAGAGACCCGGGCCGCGACTCTGCAGTTGGCTCTCGTAGTTGGCGAGGATCGCGGTTCCGACCACCACGTTGTGGAGGTAGTCGTTCTTGTAATCCACCTCGCCTTCCGAGATGCTGAGGATCTTGGCTGCGCGCTTGATGATGCCGCTACCGGGGTAGCCAGTGATCTGCATTGGGCCGATGCCACCGTCACCGTTTCGGGCAGGGATGAACTGACAGCCTTCGGCCTCGATCAGCGACATGCCAGCGATGAGCTCGGCAGGGTATCGGGTCAAGCGCTCCGCGTCCTCGAAGTAGTGCCAGTACTCGGTCAGGCAGTCATTGGTACGTTTGGCCCAGGTGGGGTTGCCCACGAACTCATTGTACTGCTTGAGCACGTACTGCGTTTCGTTGGGTTCGATACCACGAACGAGCGAGCGAGCCTTTGGGGCTTCCGGGCCGTCCTCGTCGCACTCCTCCGGGCCATCCTCGATGTCGCAGGTGGCGATCAGCGAATCCTTGGTGATCGGGTTTTCGACCGGACCGTAGAAGACGGTGAAGCACAATACGGCGATACCAGTGCAGAGGACTCCCCAGGTAGCTCCGAAGAGCCAGACCTTGGGGCTGCCACGCAGAGGGCTGATGGCCGTGGTGCGGATCAATCGACCAACGAAACACATGAAGCGCCAGCTCCAGCTCACGAGCGCGGACCACATGATGGGTGTCCACTTGCGCAGGAAGCACCAGATGGCACCGATGACGATGGGGGTGTACTTGATGACGGCTGCCCACAGGCGGCCGCCAATGCGGATGAGCGTGTCCTTGTTCATGATCACTCCAGGTTGTAGGGGGAACGAAAGACTGAGTATTTAAACACAAAAATGGCTTTTTGTCAAGCCATTTATGCTAATTTTGGCCTATTTTTTGCGGAAAGTTAGGATATTTCGTCCTACAAATTGCTTTTCGCGTCTGTATAAAAGTGGTGTGTGAATCTGGTCGTAGCCAAGGTTCTCTAGGATTTCAATTGTTGGTACTGGGAACGCTTGGTCGTCAACAAAGTGGATTGGTGATGCGACTACTATTGTTCCGCCTGGTTTTAGGATTTGATCAAGTTCCTCGAAAGATGATTCGTAGAGTTCGGTTAGTGCCTCGACTGCGTGCTCGATGTCTTGCACACGTTCTCTGCCTGAACGAGGATTGCCTAAAAATGGCTCCGTGACGATTACGTCGACTGAATTTTTCTCTAAATGTTTACCAAGCTCGGTTGCCGACTCGCATATGAGTGTGTTATCTGCAACTCTGTACTGCTCATCCTGAAGCCAAACAAGATTGTCACCCGTGTCATCAATTGCACGCTGCGAAATATCAGATCCGATCACATTATCAAAGCCTAAAAGCGATGCTTCCATGAGTATTGTTCCAGATCCGCAAAATGGATCGAGCAAATATGAAGATTTAGCGTCGACTCCGGCAAGATTTACCATCATGCGAGCGAGTTTTGGTGGCAACATACCAGACTTTGCGTCTCGTCCTGGCCGCTCGTAGTCACGGAACGACCAATCTTCAAAATCTTGGATAGCTTTTGTGACTCCAATGTGAATCTCGGCATCACTGACCAATATCGCGAACTCGATACCTTTACTTACCAACTTATTTTTCTTTATAACCACAGTTGAAAGCACAGGTTCTTGAGATGTAACTAGTCGAACAGAACGACCCGAGTCTTTCACATCCTTTTTTACCGATATTCCTACCTTATGCATGTACTTCTGGATTTCCTTTGTACGTTTTGGACTTCCAAGATCATAAACACTAACTCCAAACTTCAATTTACCCTCAACCTCATGTTCTACAAGTATTGCCCGAAGATGTTTTTGAATATCTTGATGATCCTTAACAGTTCCTAATACCTCTCCAAGCTTTTGTGTCCCTCCAAGCTTTGCCTGCAATTCCGGCAAATGCAAATCCGACTCAAAAAGAGCCACCTGATCAGAGCCCTGATCGACTTCTGCCTTTATCACCGTCTCAAGCTCAGTAACACTAAGTTCCGGATGAATCCCCAAAATCGCAAATTGTTTCATACGATGTGAATAATAGTCGAGAAGCGCGTTTTGGTCTAGTGATTGACATTTCCGTCAAAATGCAGTACTCTCAAACGTCGAACTTCACTGGAGGTGAACCATGAGCGAAAGGCTCATCGATAGACTCTATCGCTGGCTGACTTGGCCCTTGGAGCACAGGTACTTCAACCGTGTATCTGGTCTGATTACGATCCTCAACCCCATCGCACTCGTGCCACAGCTCAAAGATGTGATCATCGCCGAGGATGTGCGGGCTATTTCGATCCCGATGTGGGCGATCTTCTGTGTGATCCAGATCGTATTCACTCTCGTGGGCATCAAGACCAAAAATACATTGATGTTCTGGAGTATGCTCGCGAGTATCCTTATTTCCATAGCTGTGATCAGCGTGGTTTTTTACAGGACCTAGCTCCGAACAACTCACCGTCCCTGAAGCCTCTCGCTTCGGTGGGCGGTTTCGTGCTTTTAGACCAGAAATCTGAGAAATAGAAATTTTCATACTATGTTCGATCGAACCAATTATGAATAGTTCCTAATCTTCAATAATGACTAGAAATTCTCTAAGTTAAGCCTTTATTCGCATTCGCGAGCTTAACTGTCGGGTTTCACAATGTGGACGATCGTTCACATTGTGAAACATTTATGAATGAGTATGATCAATTTATATGTAGAGTCTAGCTTCCTGCAAGCCAGAATTTGATAAATTCACATAACTGACGATCGTCAGTTATGTGAATTAGGAGAAATGGCCAATGCTTGACGAAATTGTCGCTCTGAGCTAGTATTCAGGCATTAATTCATAGGACTTACTAGTCCATGGTCACTAATGACCGCCCCAAATGGGGCCTATAAATCTATGATCTACGAGATTTTATATATCATTCCTTCAAAGTTCTCAGATTCTGAGATCGACGGAGTGATAGAGCGAACATCAAAGTTGCTCGAAGACGCTGGTACCAAGGTGCAGCAAACAAAAAACCTTGGAAAAGTTAAGCTTGCATACCCAGTCATGAAGGTAACGCATGGAACGTATGTGTTGTCTTATTTTGAGCATGATGGATCAAACTTGCAGAAGATTGATCAGAACTTCAAGCTTTCAGACGACATTTTACGTCACGTAGTTGTAAAGCGCTTTGATGGAATCCCGTCAGGTGACTTCACGCTCACTTCATACCAAGAGCCACTAACACCTGAAGGAAAGCGAACAGCTCCAAAGAAGGAGAAGAAGGTTCAAGTTGCTCCAAAGCCAGCTGACGAGGGAAAGTTGTCAGTTGACGACTTGGATAAGCAGTTAGACGAGATACTTGATTCAGATTTAACCAACGTATAATATGGCTTCTTCACTTAACAAAGTAATGGTGATCGGTAATCTGACAAGAGACCCAGAATTGCGAAAAACTGGATCAGGAACAGCAGTATGTTCATTCGGAGTTGCAACTAACCGAACTTGGAAGGACTCAAGCGGAGAAAAGCAGGAGCAAGCTGAGTTCCATAATATTGTTGCCTGGGCACGTTTGGCAGAGATCATTACGCAGTATCTTAAAAAAGGAAATCGAATTTACGTTGAAGGACGATTGCAGACTCGAGATTGGGAAGGGCAAGACGGCGTAAAGCGATATCGAACCGAGATTATTGCAGAGAACATGGTTATGCTCGGAGGACGCGGTGAGTCATCAGGAGTTTCTGCTGCGGCATCAATACCTGAGCCACAAGAGAGTTCAGCTCCAGCCCCTGCAGCTGACGACGAAATTAAACTAGAAGATATTCCATTCTAATATGGCAAAAATTACAACAATGAAGCAGAAGGAGTCATCACGATATTGTTACTTCTGCGTGAACAAGGGTGCAGCACTTGATTATAAAAATACTGACCTTTTGCGACGATATCTTTCATCATTTGGAAAGATCGTTCCAAGAAAGCGAAGTGGAGTTTGTATGAGACACCAGCGAAAACTCTCACTTGAGATTAAGCGCTCGCGTGTAATGGCATTGCTTCCATTTGTTCATAAGTAAATCATAAAAATAAGCAGATTTGGCGCATTGCTGTGTCGAAACCTGTGCTACTCGCTCACAGTACATTTTAGTACGCCTCGCGACTTGCTCGGTTTCTCCTTGCACTGTATCCAAATCTGCTCATTTTTTTGGTCCAAGTTTTGCTATACTATTCTAAGAGTAAACATTTAAACACTTTAAACACCATATGGCTTCTCCGACTTCAATCAGGCGCGGTACAGTAATAAAATATAAGGATGATCTTTGGGTGGTTGTAAATTACACCCGATCATCATCTGGCCGAGGTGGTGGTTTCGTTAGAACAAGAATGAAGTCGCTCACATCTGGAAAAGTTATTGAGGAGAATTTCAAGTCAGGTGAAACACTTGAGTTTGCTGATGTCATGAATAAGAACATGCAATATATTTTTGCAGAGGGTGACTCGTTCACTTTCATGGACGGTGTGACATATGAGCAGGTAATGATTGACGCGGATACGGTCGGCGAGGCGGCATCATATTTGAAGGAAGGACTGCAGGTTACCGTTGTGATGTATGGCGATAAGCCAATCGCAGTTGATATTCCAGTTAAGGTTGATTTTGTGGTAGAGCAAACCGAGCCAGCAACAAAGGGAGATACAGTTTCTGGCAACGTTCAGAAAGACGCTGTGATGGACAATGGATTAAAGGTCCGCGTGCCAATATTTATCAAGCAGGGTGACACGATTAGAGTAAATACCGAAGAAGGAACTTATTTGGAGCGAGTAAATAAATAGGTGGATCGACAAGTCAATCAAAGCAAAAAAAATCAGGGAAACCTGATTTTTTGGTTGCATGAAACCCCGAAGTGTCGTCAGACAGTCCGGGGTCGTGTTGCGTAGCGTCTGCTATACGGGACAGAGTGTTTGTCCAGCGCCTGCAAGACTTTTATCGGGCAGCACCTTGACGACGATTGCTGTCACATTGTCGCAAGTACCGCATCTAAGTGCCTCTTTGAGGAGTTCGTATGCAATCTTCTGCGCACTTACGTCCATGTCGAGTATACGGATGAGCGTTGTAGATCCAACATAGTCCGTAAGCCCGTCTGAGCATAGGAGGAGCGTGTCTCCTGGAGTAAGACTGATCTGGTAATAATCAGCAGGTAATTGTTCCTTTAGCCCAAACGCGTATTGGATGTGATGTTTGTGCGGGTGGCACATGCGCTGGGCTTCGTTCATTCCAGCCAAAGGTGTTTGATCGACGGTTTTTTGTTCGATAGAACCATCGCTGTGCACATAGGCACGTGAGTCACCAACTTGGGCGATTAGGGTTGTGCCTGTTCGCACATCAATCCAAGCGATGGTACCAACAGCGCCCATACGATTTCCAGGCTTGCGTCGCGCGGTCTTGTTGGCTCGCAATACCCGGCTATTGGCATCGCGAACAGCGGCTGCCAGTATGCTTTCATCGGGCTCCTCGATGTGCATTAGACCTTGGAAGGCTGTGCTCACCATATCTGCAGCCAATCTGCCATCGCCTGGTCCTCCCATCCCATCGATTACACCAATGGCGTGTGCGGGTAGATAGATGAAGTAGGTATCTTCATTGCCTTTTTGGGGGTCAGCTCCGCCAATGTCGCATACCACACCGATGTCGAGTCTAAGGGACATGATTCCTCCAGTTGTTTCACGGTCTGACAATAGATTACATGAAAGAGCTTGAAAAGTGAATTTATGATAAAATATTAAGTGAACGAAATAAATTTCAGGAATTTTTCATAGCTATGGCAAAAAAACGTCGCAGAAAGCGCGGTGGATCGCGCAGTAAATCATCTGGTCTTTCAGATGGGGTAAAACAAAGCATTATTGCAATTGGGTTAGCTGCACTGGCAGTGTTCTTTTTGCTCGCTTTCTTTGATCTAGCCGGATCGGCTGGTGTTTGGGCAGACGGACTACTCTCCCAAGTATTTGGTTGGGACCGTTGGCTGTTTTCTTTGGTGTTGCTTGTTATCGGCTGGCACGTTGTCTTTCCGGATAAAACAGTATTTGGCGTTGTTAACTACATCGGGCTAGTTTTGTTCTTTATGTCGTTTAATGGACTGCTCAATCTATTCATATTAGATGATGTATTTTCAATAGCAGAACTTTCAAACGCCGGAGGCTATATCGGAATGTTGGTTTCCGAGCTTTTAGTTGGTTGGCTTGGATTTTGGGGGTCTTTCGTTATTGTGTTTGCCTCACTGTGCATCGCCATTATTTTGATATTTGATATTTCATTGCAAAACATCCTCACTGTTCCTGGACATTTTGCTCAGCTGGGAGTGTTCATGAAGAAATCAGAGGAGGATGATTCTGTTTTGTATGCAGATGAGGACGAGGAATTCGATGAGGATGAGCAAGAAGAGAGTCCAGAGGAGGAAGAAGTGGAGGATGAGCGCATCGAAATGGAGGAAGAGGATGAGAACGAGTCCGTGATGACTAGTCGGAGAAGACGAAAGGTGGAGATCCCGGTTGAAATTTTGGACGAGGCTGGAACCGAAGGAAAAGCCGGCGATATTGATCGCAGTCAAGAAATAATCAGACGCACATTTGAGAATTTTGGTATTGATGTTGAGATGGTTGATGTACGAGTGGGCCCAACAGTTACGCAATTTGCACTTAGACCAGCTGAAGGAATTAAGCTTTCTCGAATTGTCGCACTTCATAACGACTTGGCACTCGCACTCGCAGCGCATCCTATTAGAATCGAGGCACCGATCCCAGGAAAGTCTTTAGTAGGAATCGAGGTTCCAAATCAAAAGGTCGGAATTGTTTGTTTGCGTGAATTGTTGGAGTCAAAGACCTTTAAACACAGAAAAACAAACTTTACAGCACCACTTGGAAAGGATGTTGGTGGCGTAGTGAATATGGTTGCCGTAGATAAGGCGCCACATATGTTGGTCGCCGGTGCTACAGGGTCGGGAAAGTCAGTTTGTTTAAACGAAATCATTTTGTCGCTTTTGTACCAAAATGGTCCGGATGATTTAAAGCTGATAATGGTTGATCCAAAGCGAGTTGAGATGGGAGTTTATTCTGGTATTCCACATCTGCTGATTCCGCCAATTACAAAGGTAGAAGAGGCGATCAATGCACTCAAATGGGCAGTGCGTGAGATGGAGCGTAGGCTTGACCACCTTGCGAAGCAGGGAACACGGGACATTGATGCGTACAATAAAAAGTGTAAGGATAGAATGCCAAAAATTGTTATTGTTATCGACGAGCTTGCGGATTTGATGAGTCAAAACAAGCGTGATGTTGAGGCGGTAATTGTGCGGATAGCGCAAATGGCGCGTGCGGTTGGTATTCATTTGGTGCTTGCCACGCAAAGACCATCAGTGGATGTTATTACTGGCTTAATTAAGGCAAATATTCCAACTCGAATAGCTTTCGCTGTTGCGTCCCAAGTCGATTCCAAAACTATCCTAGATCAGGCTGGAGCAGAGAAGTTGTTGGGTCGAGGAGATATGTTGCTTACCACGCCTCAGATTTCTAAACCTAAACGCATTCAGGGAGCTTATGTTTCTGATAATGAAATAGAACGAGTTGTAGCATTTTTGAAGGAGCAGGGTGAGCCGGATTATAACTACCAGGTTACAGAGGATGTTCGCACGGGCGGAACATCATTTGCCGGAGAGGATGCAGACCCAATGTTAAATGAAGCAATTGAGATAGTTTTGGAATCCGGTAAAGCCTCAACCTCATATTTGCAACGCAGAATCAAGGTCGGATATTCTCGCGCCGCTCGTATCATCGACATGATGGAGGAAATGGGAATTGTAGGACCTGCGAATGGATCTAAACCACGAGAAGTTTTAGTTGATGAGTGGCCTCAGGGTGGACGCAAAGAAAGAGAAGCTGAGTTGCGCGACATGGCCGGAGTTGGTTCAGATGACGACGATGAAGATGTGCAGGAAGAGTATGAGGAAGACTCTGATGAAGATGTGGGCGAGGAGTTTGTAGAAGATACAGATGAAGGGTACGATGAAGATGAAGAGTAGGATGTTTAACATGATGAATCGTTCGGCTTCGTCTCACTTGTTTAAGATGTTTATTTCGAAGTAGACCTTTAAAACCTTTTATTCCTTTTTTACCTTTTATAACCTTTCAATAATGGTTTTTGTAAAGCGAAAATTAGATGAAGATCCAAAGAGCTTGTCTGAGAAGCTACGTGCTTTGCGTAGAAATCAAGCTATCACATTGGATTTGATGGAGAAAAAGACTCATATTCAGCGTAATTATTTGGAAGCACTTGAGTCTGGTCGATTTGAGGATTTGCCTGAACCGCTTTATTCAAGAAACTTCATTCGCGCGTATGCAAGGGTGCTTGGCGCTGATGAAAAGTACTTTTTGGAGCTTTACGATGAGGAATGCGGGTTGTGTGATTTGATTAAGCCAATGTGTTCGCCCAGACAGAGAGTGAAAAGCAAACGATTTTATATTTGGAGTCGTTTTGTGCGTTATGGATTGATAGCATCTTTGCTTCTGTGTGTTTTGACCTATATCGGATATCAAGTTATCTCCATTATTTCACCACCGGAGATTGTATTATTGTCTCCAGCTGATGATGTTCTTACCCATGATGCAATGATATCTGTGCAGGGTTTTGTTGAAGGGGAAGCGAGCGTCTATATAAACGGAACCCCAATCGTAGTTAATGATGATTTTACGTTCGAGAGTATTGTAGACCTCAATCAGGGTTTAAATGACATTGTTATCGAGGCTGAGCGAAGATACTCGCGCAGAGCTATAATTGAAAGATCTGTTGTATTTGATCCACAGTCGTGGATAAGTCAGGTGGGATATTTTGCACAATAAGATATAATGTAGTTGAGGAGGACGCGTGATACCCGTTCTTTTATTTTTTTCTCTCAGGACGCGCGTCTTATTCATAAAAGTTTACTATGTCAAAAGAAGATCAAAAAGCAAAATTCCAAGCAGCAGATGAAGCGATAGCGCAAATCAAGCAACGTTATGGCGAAGGTTCAATTATGCGCCTGGGTGACGCCAAAGCTTTGAATGTTGAATCAGTATCCACTGGGTGTCTTTCATTAGATCTAGCGCTAGGAATCGGTGGAGTCCCTCGTGGGCGAATTATTGAGATTTATGGTCCGGAATCATCTGGAAAAACAACATTAGCACAGCACATCGTTGCAGAGGTTCAAAAAATTGGTGGTGTTGCAGCGTTTGTTGACGCTGAGCACGCCCTTGATCCTGAGTACGCAGCAAAAATCGGTGTTAATATCGATGAATTGTTTATTTCGCAACCCGATACGGGAGAGCAGGCACTCGAGATCGTGGACACGCTTGTTCGGTCAAGCGCGGTCGATGTTATTATTATTGATTCCGTGGCAGCACTTACTCCAAAGGCAGAAATTGAAGGAGATATGGGTGACCATCACATGGGCTTACAGGCACGGTTGATGAGTCAGGCCTTGCGTAAGCTTGCGGGGATCGTTTCAAAGTCTAATACAACTGTAATATTCATTAACCAGATTCGTCACAAGATCGGAGTCATGTTTGGAAACCCAGAGACAACGTCCGGTGGAAACGCATTGAAGTTTTACTCATCAGTTCGTATTGAGGTACGTCGATCAGCGCAAATTAAGCAAGCAGAGCAGATCGTAGGAAACCGAGTTAAGGCGAAGATTGTGAAAAACAAGGTGGCGCCCCCCTTCCAACGTTGCGAGTTCGATATTATGTACAACGAAGGAATATCAGTCGCCGGTGATTTGCTCGATGTTGGAATTCAAGTTGAGTCAATCACTAAAAAAGGAAATACTTATACATTCGGAGAAGCAAAGCTCGGCGTCGGACGCGAGAATGCACGACAATTCCTAAGAGCAGACAAGAAGCTGCTAAAAGAGATCCGCAAAGCAACAGAAAAAGCAATCAAAGAACAAGTTTAAAGTTGATTAACTTCGATCTTCGAGCTAGAAATCCCTCGCAAGTAACGGCGAGGGGTTTTTTGATGGCTAAATTTAATTCAGAACTGTGATAAAATATTTTAGTATGATCGATAAGAAAAAGAAAAATCTATTTAATAGCGCGCAAAAACATTTAAAAGGTGTTGTTTGCTCTATTTCCGATGAACATAAAAAAGCAATCAAGCAGATAAAAAATCTGAATTCAAATGTGCACGAATATGATGATTCGGTGAGAAAGAAGATTGGTTCAATATACGCAAATCGCGCAGATGAGCTTTTTCATTTGAAACCATCACCCTTTGTAGCTCGTTGTGATGTTTCATTTGGCGATGCTGAAGAGACGCTATATTTTGGAAAGTTTTCATTAATTGAGGAATCTATTTATTCATGGATCACCCCAGCTGCAAGGATACGTTTTGAAAATCTGGGTGAGGTTTCATATACGCTGTCATCTGGAGAGAAACGAAACGCAAAGCTTAGTAGAAAGGATCAGTTTCTTATATCAAAGGAAAAGATTGTTTTCATGGCGTCAGAGTCAGGGGAATACGAACGCACACTTATCCATCAAGAATACCTCACAAATCGTAAAACTGGTTTCGTCCTTCCTGAAATTATTGCGCAAATGGAAAAAGCTCAGGACAAGGTCATACGCGCAAATCCAGATGGTTCCTTTCTTATTTCTGGCCCTGCTGGGTCTGGAAAAACAACGTTAGCACTTCATCGTATCGCTTATCTTCTGCAGTCACCAGAAACCATAGAGTTGTATGGCAAGGCGCCTATAATTGTTTTTGTTCAAGATGAGTCAACTCGCCAGTACTTTTCAAGCTTGTTACCAGAGTTAGGTATTCACAATGTTGAGATTACAACATACGGAATTTGGGCTTTGTCCAAGATGGGGCTTCAAGGATATATATGTGGTGACACCGGCATTGAGGGTGGGATAGAAATCGATTGGAATGAAATAAGCTTTAAAAAAGCCATGATTCAACATAAGGAGCTTCCAAAGATGAGTAAAAAAGGATTTGATCCGTTTGCATGGTTAAGAAGCATTTATTCAAAGGACAAACAGCTCGTTGAAGCACTTATCTATCAAGAGAAAGAAAATAGACTGGATTATTTCGATCTAACGTTTTTACAATCAGGGATAATAAATAGAGACGGTGCATTGCTCACAGAAATTGAAAGATACTTTGAGGGGAAAAATTCTAGACTGATAAGAAAGAAAGAGATAGTTCCACTTCAATACTCACTCGTGATGCTTGATGAAGTGCAAAATTACTCAGCAAAGCAAATACAGACTATTAAATCCTGTCTCCATCCAGATACCAAGTCAATGCTTTACACTGGAGACCTAGGACAACGCACGCGCATTGGTACTATGACTATTTGGAATGAGGTCGATGAAGAGTTTTCATCTGAAAGATGCGCAGAATTAAAGAAAGTCTATCGAAATACTAGGAATATCCTTCAATACATTAAGGGTCAAGGATACGAAATAGAGGTACCAGATGCGATTCCGAGTGGCTCCGAAGTTCTTGAATATCAGAAATCAGAAGAAGCAAAGCTGCACATTGATAAGCTGATATCAGAAAAAGAAGGGCTTCTTGTTGGGGTGCTAGGATTTGAGGACAAGGATTTACGCAAGTATGAATATTTGAAAAGCAAGAAGGTTAAAGTTATGACAATTAAGGAAGCTCAGGGTGTTGAGTTCGATACAGTTATTTTGGTCGGAGTGGGTGATGAGGCTCTTCAACCTATTCATAAAAACAAGAAATTACAAAAAGAGTTGAGGCATATAAATAAAAATCTTTTCTATGTCGGCCTCACGCGCGCAATGCAAACGCTTGTGATTATAAAAGAACAATCTCTATAATGATTAAAAGTTTTTGAAAAAGCAATCAAAGAACAAGTTTAGAAAGCAGTAAGCCCCGCGTTTCAAGGAACGCGGGGTTCGTGTGTAGGTGTATGGCTCTACGAGTGAGTGTGGTGGCTTTGCAGGATGCGGCTTCCGTGGGCGCTGCGAGCTTCAAGGATCTTCACCGTAGAGATGGCCATAATCGCACAGCGAATTTCCCATGTATTCTGATAGCCTAGCTCGCGCATGACTTTTTCCGCCAGCCTAGTGTAGAGAGTGGCTTCAGAGGTCGAGTCGCATGCTCTGGCATTGGTGAACCTGTCTAGAACGACCCACTGAGGCGCGTCGATGAGGTTGAGACCCTCAATCATGGCGCGTGTGGCGTCTGAGAGTTCAAGGTCACCGATCGGCCGCATCAAGTAGCAGATGACCCGCTGTCTTTCTATCAGCAGTTCCATCATTTTTAGGGCCCAACCTTGATTGCTCGAGGCGCTGAAATCAAGCTCTAGCGTGTCAGCGCTCTGGGTGAGTTGGTTGAGCGTGTCACCAATCTCGTGCCTTGGCGCTGTGATGGAGAGACCACCGACTTTGATGGTGATTTCGGGGCTTTGCTCGGCATCGCGTGCCATGCTGGCTCCTTTGGGGCAATCGCCCAACGGGTGTGGGAGACGATTCAATCTAGCATGACGAACCCATTCATGCAATTGTGCACATGTTCAAGGTGTGTGAAATGATTTATTATACAGGCATAAGGTAAGTACTTGTAGGCTTTTCTCATAAACTGCGGGGTGAGGCGCAGGCTTTCAGGTCAGTGTCTGCACGTTCCCTGTTATAGATAGGGATTTCTCTCCTCTTGTGCACTAGCATTGGTTTGGTAGACGTTGTGTCCTTGCCCTGCAGTTCATGGGAGGAGTGGAAGGGAACGTGGGGCTCGAAACTTCATTCTCGAGATCCTTCCCGGCGTAGCCGGGCCAGGCTTCGCCTGGCGACAATATAATTTCGCTCAGGATGACCGCGTATGGAATAATGCTATTTACTGACGCAGATCCCTCGGCTTCGCTCGGGATGACGGCTTTTGGAATGCTGTTATCTGCTGCCGTCATTTGACTAAACATACAGTACTTTGATATACTTTCGACGCTTTAGCGAGGTAGAACATCCTCACCCATACTACGATGTAAAAGGGGTGAAAGTTCTCTAACGTTAGTAAATAAGTTTTACAACAGGTGACCCCCAAACACCTACTTCCGAGCGCTGTGATCACACTGGTGCAGTCTCTGGAGGTGCAAAATTCAACCCAATAACAAGCTTCATTGAGGGTAATGAGGCGATTTTTGTTTATATGGCGAAAAAATCAACTTCCGTGCGTGAGCGCAAATACTTTAATTCAACACGCGAGGCAATGGACCTTCCTGATTTGATTGAGGTTCAGAAATCATCTTATAAGTGGTTCCTTGAAGAAGGGCTTTCTGAGCTCTTATCTGAGGTTTCTCCGATTGCGGACTTCATTGGTCGTGATTTGGAGCTAACATTCGGTGAATATTTCATCGATGAGCCGAAATTTGATGAGAAAACCTCAAAGGACAAGAATATTACCTTTGAGGCTCCACTACGTGTGAAGGCAAAATTAACCAACCTTCGTACAAAAGACAGTAAGGAGCAGGAGATTTTCCTTGGAGATCTGCCAGTTATGACTGACAGAGGTACATTTATCATTAATGGTTCAGAGCGAGTGATCGTTTCGCAATTAGTTCGATCAGCTGGAGCATTCTTTACTGCAGAGGCAGTGCGAGGGCGCCGTTATTATGGAGCTAAGATCATTCCTAATCGTGGAGCATGGTTGGAGTTTGAAACTGATGCCAAGAACGTGATCTGGGTTAAGATCGATAGAAAGCGAAAAGTTGCAGTTACTGCACTTTTGCGCGCTTTTGGATATTTTACAGATGAAGAGATTCTTGATCTTTTCAAAGACATCGACACTCATCCATTGAATAAGTATATAGAGACGACGCTTGCAAAAGATGTTTCTACAAACGAAGAAGAGGGGCTCAAAGAAGTTTATAAAAGAATTAGACCAGGAGACTTGGCAACGGCAGAAAACGCTAAGCAGTTGATTCATTCAATGTTCTTCAACTTTGATCGGTATGACTTAGGGCCAGTTGGACGATTTAAATTCAATACACGCTTTAATAAGGAGAACCCAGAAGACGGCGTTACAGTTGAGGCGAATAGAATCCTTACAAAAGAAGACTTGGTAGATATTATTAGTGAGATTATTCGATTAAATATCACTCAGGAAGAACCAGATGATGTTGATCACCTTGGAAACAGACGAGTACGTGCAGTTGGTGAGCTTATTCAGGGACGATTTAGAATTGGTCTTGCTCGAATGGAGCGAATCGTACGTGATCGAATGAGTACGCACGATATTGAAAGTATTACCCCAGGTCGTTTGATTAATGCCCGACCAGTTATTGGATCAACGCGTGAGTTCTTCATGTCTTCTCAGTTGTCTCAGTTCATGGACCAAACCAATCCACTGGCTGAGCTCGAGCACAAGCGCCGACTTTCAGCGCTGGGGCAAGGTGGTTTGTCACGTGAGCGTGCTGGATTTGAGGTTCGTGACGTTCACACAACTCACTACGGACGAATTTGTCCCGTGCAGACTCCTGAGGGACCAAATATTGGGCTTGTGGGACAGCTGGCGAGTTACGCGCGTATCAATAAGTACGGATTTATCGAAACCCCGTACAGAAAGGTCATAAATGAAGATGGAAGAATGAAGGTGACTGATGATATTGAGTACATTAATGCATTTAAAGAAGAAAAATCTGTTACTTGTCCGGCGACTATTAAGATTACAGAGGACGGATACATCGAGTCAGATACTGTTGAGGCTCGAAAGTATGGCGAAGCTCGATTGGTAAGAGCTCAAGAGGTAGATTTTCTCGATGTTTCATCAGCACAAATTGTTTCTATTGGAACATCATTAATTCCATTCCTCGAGCACGATGACGCAACTCGAGCATTGATGGGATCAAACATGCAACGTCAGGCAGTACCTCCAATTAAGCCTGAAGCGCCAAGAATCGGAACTGGACGAGAGCGTCGAGCTGCAGTTGATTCAGGACACGTTCTTACAGCTCGTGAAGACGGTGTTGTTAAGTACGTAGATGGCGGAAAAGTAGTTGTTGAATATAAAAAAGATGGAGAAGTTACATATACATTAAATAAGTTTAAACGGTCAAACCACTCAACTTCAATTAACCAGCGACCGATCATTAAAGTTGGCGACAATTTTAAAAAGGGTGACATTCTAGCAGATGGGCCATCAGTTGATGAGGGAGAGTTGGCGCTTGGTCAGAACATGATGGTTGCTTTCATGAGTTGGGACGGTTGCAACTATGAGGATGCGATCATTCTTTCAGAAAAAGTAGTACAAGATGATCGTTTCACAACTTTGCACCTTGAGCATCACACATTAGATGTGCGTGATACAAAGCTAGGCCCTGAGGTTGTAACGTCAGACATTCCAAACGTTTCTGAGGAAAAGTTGAAGAACTTGGATGCAGAAGGGATTATCCGTGTCGGAGCCGAGGTTAAGTCGGGCGACATTCTAGTAGGAAAGATTACACCAAAGGGAGAGACTGAACTTTCAGCAGAAGAAAAGTTACTACGGGCAATTTTTGGAGAAAAAGCTCGCGATGTTCGAGACTCTTCAATGTACTTGCAACACGGAAATAAAGGAAAGGTAGTTGATGTTAAGATTTTCTCTCGAGAGGATGGTGATAATTTGCCAGCTGGAGTTGTAAAGTCTGTCCAGGTAACAATGGCAGATCTTCGAAAGATGCAAGTTGGAGACAAGATGGCGGGACGTCACGGTAACAAGGGCGTTGTCTCAAGAGTTGTTCCAATTGAGGACATGCCTTTTACAAAAGATGGTCGACCGGTTGACGTTATTCTAACTCCACTTGGAGTTGTATCACGTATGAACCTTGGTCAGATTTTGGAGGTTCACCTAGGTCTTGCAGCTGACACGCTTGGTTATCACGTTGCGTCACCTGTTTTCTCTGGAGTATCAGAAGATCTAATTAGAAAAGAATTGGAAGCTGCGGGGCATGACATTAGCGGTAAAATGTTCTTGCTCGATGGAAGAACTGGAGAGCAGTACGATAATGAGATTACTGTTGGTGTGATGTACATGCTCAAGCTAAACCACATGATTGAGGACAAGATGCACCAGCGATCAATTGGTCCATACTCTTTAATCACACAGCAGCCACTTGGAGGAAAGGCTCAGTTTGGTGGACAGAGATTCGGAGAGATGGAAGTTTGGGCACTGGAAGCATACGGGGCAGCGCATACCTTACAAGAGATTTTGACGATTAAGTCCGATGACGTCCCAGGACGTTCAAAGGCTTATGAAGCGATCATCAAAGGAGATCCAATCAAAAAGGTTAATATTCCAGAGTCATTCAATGTGCTCATTCGTGAGTTGAAGGGTCTCTGTTTGGACGTTGAACTCTTAGAGAAGGGAGCTGCCATTGATATTGATACAAAATCACAACAAAACGACCATTAAGGCACAATCATATGGCAATACATCAACTAAATACACTCAAAGGCACAGACTTTGACTCTATCCGATTACGGCTAGCGTCACCTGATGCCATACGGTCGTGGTCATATGGTGAAATCACCAAGCCAGAGACTATCAACTACAGAACACAGAAGCCAGAAAAGCATGGGCTTTTCGCGGAAGAAATTTTTGGACCGTCAAAGGACTGGGAGTGTTACTGTGGAAAGTATAAAAAAATACGATACAAAGGAATCATTTGCGACAAATGTGGAGTAGAGGTTACTCAAGCTGTTGTAAGACGCGAGCGCATGGGGCACATTGAGTTAGCGAGCCCAGTGACTCACATTTGGTTCTTACGCGGAGTTCCGTCAAAGATTGGAACAATATTGGACATGGGAGTGCAGGCTCTTGAGAAGGTTATTTATTTCTCAAGTTTCATCATCACTGATATTAACCAGGAGGCGCTCGAGCAAACGCTTGAGCAGGTTAAGGCTGAGTACAAGTCAAAGAAAAAGATGATTGAGGGTGAGCAAAAGCGTGACATGGGTCGAGTAATCGAGAAGTTTAAGGATGATAAGAAGCAGATCGATGCTGAGCAAAAACGCATTCAAGAATTGTCAGATAAAAAGCTCGAAGAGCTTGAGGAAGATTTCCTAACAGTTGATCAGGATCTTAAGGAGATGAAGATCATGAAAGTAATTCCTGAAAGCACCTACCAAGAGTGGTCAATTCGTTTTGGTCACATCTTTGATGCTGGCATTGGAGCCGAGGCGATCCTGAAGTTGCTTGATCGAATAGATGTTAAGGCAACAATCGAGATTCTAAATGGAGAACTTGAAGCGACACGGTCTCGTACGAAACATGATCGAATTACTCGTCGTCTAAAACTTCTGCATTCACTTGAAAAGAACGGAATTCACCCAGATTGGATGGTTTTGCGTGCAATCCCAGTTATTCCTGCAGACTTGCGACCAATGGTGGCGCTCGACGGAGGTCGGTTTGCAACAAGTGACTTGAATGATTTATATCGAAGAGTTATTAATAGAAATAATCGTCTAAAGCGATTGTATTCTTTGAACGCTCCGGAGGTTATTACAAGAAATGAGAAGCGAATGCTTCAAGAAGCGGTGGATTCACTCATTGATAACTCTGCTAGGAGCTCTAAGACTGTTATTGCTGCAACCGGACGAAAGCGTCAGTTGAAGTCATTGGCAGATATTCTAAAGGGTAAGCAGGGACGATTTAGGCAGAACTTGCTTGGAAAGCGAATTGATTATTCAGGACGATCAGTGATTGTTGTGGGACCACACCTTAGTATTGATCAGTGTGGAATTCCTAAGAAGATGGCGCTTGAGCTGTTTAGACCTTTTGTTATTTCAAAGCTTATTTCACGTGAGTATGTTCACAACATTCGCTCTGCGAATAGATTTATAGAATCAGATCGACCAGAAGTTTGGGATATTTTGGAAGAAGTTGTCCAAGGTGCGTTTGTGATGCTTAACCGTGCACCTACACTCCATAGACTTGGTATTCAGGCATTTAGGCCTGTGCTGGTTGAGGGTAAGGCAATTCAGGTTCACCCAATGGTTTGTGACGCATTTAACGCCGACTTTGATGGGGACCAAATGGCAGTACACGTTCCACTTACTAAGGAGGCAAATCGTGAAGCTGAAGAGTTGATGCTTTCAACTCATAACCTTTTGAAGCCGTCCCACGGTGGACCAGTGGCTACTCCAGGAAAAGATATTGCTTGGGGTGCGTATTACCTTTCAATGACATATGATGAGCCAGATGAGGAAAATCTAAAGTCGTTTGCTGACGCTCGAAGTGCTAAGTATGCATATCAGGCAGAAAAGTTGGAATTGCATAAGTGGATTCGTGCACGTCTAGACGGTGAAATGGTAATTACAACTGTTGGAAGAATAATTTTGAATGAACGATTCCCTGATTTTGTTCCATTCATGAACGAGACAATGGGTAAGAAGCAGTTGGCGAACATTGTTCGTGAAACTTTGGAGAAGCACGGATCAGAGTACACATCAATTCTTTTGGATCAGCTTAAGGAGCTAGGATTCAAGTATGCTGAGAAGTCAGGTTACTCATGGGGAATGAGTGAGTTGCCAGAGATTCCTCAAAAGAAGGAAATTATTACCGACGGAAACGCGAGAATTGCAGAGATTGATGACTTTTTCTCTCAAGGATTGCTAACCCAGAGTGAACGACACACACAAATTATTAAAGTTTGGGCTGAGGTAAAAGATCGAATCGCTGATATCGCAAAGGGAATGTTGCCATCTGGAAGCTCTGCCTACACTATGATTGATTCTGGTGCGCGTGGATCTTGGGGTCAGATGACACAGATGATTGGAATGATTGGTCTGAAGGCGTCAGCGTCTGGAGAGACTATCGAGCTTCCGGTAAAATCATCATTTAAAGAAGGGGTAGATGTATTGGAATTCTTTATCTCTTCACATGGTCAGCGAAAAGGATTGACTGATACGGCTTTGAAGACTGCAAACGCGGGATATCTAACACGTCGTTTGGTGGATGTTGCGCAAGATGTTGTAGTTCGAACTGAGGACTGTGGCGATAAAGAGGGAATGGTTGTTACAACGGCACAAGCTGAGGAGATGGGAGTAACAATTTATGACAGAATTCTGGGACGAACCGCACTTAAGCCAATTATTATGCCAGGTGGTCGCAAGACTATCGTGGAGGCTGGAGAGCTTATTAAAGAAGACCACATTCGAACATTGCAAAGTGGTAAAAAAGATTTGGAAGAAGCTCACATTCGATACTTACTTACATGTAAGGAATACGGTGGAGTTTGTAAGAAGTGTTATGGATATGACCTGGCTTACAACAAGCCAGTGAAGATGGGAACTTCTGTAGGAATTATTGCAGCGCAATCAATTGGTGAGCCTGGAACACAGCTAACGATGAGAACTTTCCACACTGGAGGAGTTGCTGGAAAAGATATTACTTCTGGACTTCCGCGTGTTGAAGAGCTTTTCGAAGCTCGAATGCCAAAGCAGAAGGCGACAATGACCGAAATTTCTGGAAGTGTTTCAATAGAACGTGCTGAACGAACAATCGAGCAGGTTGGAACTGGAAAGAAGATGGTTGATGTACGTCCAGGTCAGTCGATCATCAGAATTCGATACACTGCGATGGAAGAGAAGAAGTTCTCAGTTGGTCGTGGTGGGAAATTGATGGTCAAAGATGGTGACATGTTGCGACATGGGGACGTAATCGGTGAGACTACAACGGGAGAGAAAATTCTGTCTGACGTTGAGGGTGCTGTTGTCGCAAAAAAGACAACGATTACTGTTACCCACGATGCACCAAAGGTTCGCGAGTACGTTATTCCACAGGGATACACTCTATACGTTAAAGACGGTGATGAGGTCTTGGCGGGTGATGCTCTAACAGAAGGCCACCTAGATCTTCAGGCCTTGTTCAAGTACAAGGGAAGAGAGGCTGTTCAGGATTACATCCTAAAGCAGATTACTGAGGTATACGCATCACAGGGTCAGAAGCTTAATAGTAAACACATCGAGATCATTGCCAGACAAATGTTTAGCCGAGTCCGCATTTTGGACGCTAAGGACTCAGACTTTTTGCCAGGTGAGGTTGTGGAGCGTGCTTCTATGGAGTCTGAAAATGGTCGTGTTAAAAAGGATAAGAAGAAGGTCGCGGAATATGAAGATATGTTCCTTGGAATCACTAAGGTGTCACTGTCTACCGAGTCATGGCTATCAGCCGCTTCATTCCAGGAGACTGCTCGAGTGCTTATCAATGCATCAGTTACTGGAAAGGTTGACGGGCTCAATGGTCTAAAGGAAAATGTTATCATTGGTCGCTTGATTCCAGCAGGAACTGGTTATGATAATGACTATATCGACATGCCTGAAGTAGAGGAAGAAAGTGCGGCGGTAGAGGATAAAGATGAAGTAAAGATCGAGATAGAAGCGCCAGAGATCATCAAGGAAGCAGAAGAAGCTTCAAAAGATGAAGTTCAAGATGGCGATGGAGATAAGGAAACAAACGAAGAATAAATAAGTCGGCGCCTATTGAGGGCGCCGGTTTGTTTGTAAAAACAGTATACAGTAGGCGGTATGCAGTAGGCAGTTGATCGAATTAAGGTGAACCGCATACTGCATACTGTCTACTGCATACTATAATTATCATTTATGTCAGGACATAGTAAATGGGCGTCTATTCGCCACAAAAAAGGAGCAGCTGACGCTAAGCGCGGTAAGGCATTTTCAAAACTTGCCAAGCTTATTTCGGTTGCTGCACGTGATGGTTCGGACCCTGCCATGAATTTTTCTCTAAGGTTGGCAGTGGACAGAGCAAAGGCTGTTAACATGCCAAAGGATAATATAGAACGAGCAATTTCTCGAGGTGCAGGGGATGGCGAAGGGGCAGCGCTTGAAAACGCAGTATATGAATGTATGGGCCCAGGCGGCGTATCGATGTTGATAGTGGCACTTACCGACAATACGAATCGTGCTTACACTAATATTAAAACCACCAGCAACAAGAATGGAGGAAATATGGAGGCTAAGGTTAAGTGGCAGTTTGATCAAAGGGCTGTGGTAAGAGTTGAGGATATTTCAAAGATCGAAGATCGAGACTCTATTGAACTTGAGCTAATTGATGCGGGCGCCATGGATATTGATTGGCATGAAGTAGATGGTTTAATCGTAACTTCAGAAGTTCAAGATTTTAAGAAAACATCAAACGCGGTTGAGGCTTTAGAACTTGCAATCTCTGCCGCTGGGCTAGAATACGTTCCGAATATAACAGTTGAGCTCACCGATGACCAAGGTGCCAGGCTGATGAAATTTATTGATTTGCTAGAGGAGGATGATGATGTTGATGCGGTATTTACAAACGCGGAGTAAATTACGATTGGAATATGTCACTTACAGAAAAAGAACAACAGATTCTGGATTCGATCCATGTGCCATCTGATAATGATCCCAAAAAACCAGAGTTTCCTCCTGGTGATCCTCACTATCCTTCAACACCAACATTTGAGATTCAGGTTCCTGGCATGAAGAATGTTTGGGTTAAGGACGAGAGCGTGAATCCAACTGGCACACATAAAGATCGCATGGCTTGGGAGATGGTTGTTACATTCAAAAATCTTTTGTTAGCAAAGGAGTCAGGAGTGACGAACTATTTACCGCAAATGTCGATCATCTCTTCGGGTTCGGCTGCCGTTGCTGTTCAGTCAATGCTGTCGAAATATGATCTGCCTAATTTAAAAGTCTTAGTTCATTTCGGTCTCGATGATAAGGTTAAAAAGTATCTTGAAAATATCGGCTGTGAGGTTTACGAGACCGATCTAGATAAGCGCGTTTTGTTAACAGAAGACATTTTAAAGCTAACAGATAATGATGGGGGGATTGATATCACGTCAGATGAGGCATTAGGGCCATTTGATGTGTTTTATGACTGGATGAGCTACGATATTTTGAATCAAAATCCAGAATGGGTTTTTGTGCCATATGGCACAGGACACTTGTATGAGAACATTGTTAATATCGCTCAGCGAGAAGCCTCATCATTCGTATTCCATGATAAGCGCTTTAAGGGTGACCATCGCAAGATAGGTAAGTGCCATTTTGTAGGTGCAACAACCAATAATCCAAGCAGTATTGCCGACAAGTTGTACTCTCCACATTTACCTTTTGTACATCTTGATCCGCATTGGATCAATCTTGCAAAGCGTAAGGGGCATATCGGCGCTAAGTCGCGTGTTGGTATTGTGCGTGAGGAATACTTGCAAGAAGCTATGAAGATTGCAGAGATGAACAATCTAGTATGTGAGCCGTCAGGCATTGCAGGGCTTGCAATGTTGTTGCAGATGAAAGAAGAAGTTCCTCAAGAAGAAAAGAAGTTGATCATTAACACTGGGAAGGTTCGGTATGAGTAGAGTTTTGGGTATCGATCCAGGCTATGGTCGTTGTGGTTTTGGAGTTATTGAGCTGCAAGGTAGGGATTGGGAATGTGTTCATCATGGTGTAATGACCTCTGACGCTGGTTTGGATTTTGAGGTTCGATTGCTCGAGATTGGTCGAGACGTTCAGGAGCTTATTGATACATTTAAGCCTCAAGCCTTGGCGCTTGAGGAGTTATTTTTTGCAAAAAGTACCACAACTGCTTTGCAGGTAGCGGAGGTGCGTGGCATGATTCAATACCTAGCAGCAAAATCAGGCATTCAAGTTATAGGAGTGAAGCCAAACGAAGTTAAGGTCGCAGTCACTGGTTATGGAAAAGCAGAAAAACAACAGGTGCAGGAGATGGTTAAGACAATCTTTAAATTAAATGAAATACCAAAGCCAGATGACGCCGCAGACGCACTAGCTGTAGCCTACACCGGTGCACAAAAGTTACGTTTTGGCTGAGCTTCTCTAAACGCTTCATAGGCGATACAATGTGTGGGTATGAAGAAGATATATATTTTTACAAGTGTCGCGATCGTATTGATCGTTTTTTGTTTTCTGGCTGCATTTTTAATGCAGAAGGATCAGGAGCCAGAATCAAAGGTTTATGTAACGTTGATGGCGCATATCGAGGAGGGTGACATTTATACAAGTTGTCTTCCTTATGAGGACTATCGCGATCGATTGTTGGAGTTTTCAAGTATCTTGCATGAGAATGGTTATAAGTTAAATCTGCAAGCTTCTTATCAATATTTTGAAGGTGTGTTGAACTGCGAGACAGGTGAAATGCAGGAATTAACTGATGGAAAGAACGTTGTTCAGTTCTTGGTTGACGAATATGACTTTGAAATTGATCCTCATCACGAGGGTGCCTGGGATTGGAAGAGTGAATATAATTATGCAGATACAAGATACGTCGGTGAATTAGTCACTGATGATATTACTGACATGGTTGGTGTTGTTTGGGATTACGAGCCTCAGTTTGAGGAATTCGATGCATGCCAGCAAGGGGATACGCACACAGATTTTACTTTTTGCCCCGAGATAATTAGTGGTGCAGTTGGGTACAATCATCATCTGGGAGATTTTAGTGATGATGACGCTACGTCAGGTGTCTGGATTCCAGCCGGCACTGGGGACGACTTCACAGTTCATGATTTTGAGGGACGAATGATAACGATCGGCTCTGGTCCACACGCGAATCGCAATGGGAGACGAAACGATAATTTATTTGCGACCGAGGCTGATTATATAAAAGTACTATTGAAGTATATCGACGACGGCAGAGTAGAGAATCAGATGCTTACTGCCGCTATCCCAATTCCACAATCAAGTCTTTTTGGTGGAGCAACAGAAGCCGCTGAGATTATTAGAATGCTCAATGGCATCAAAGACGAGGAAAATGTTGTTTTTGCATCGTACACAGAGATTGCTGATATTTGGCGTGAAGATTATGGCTCTGAGCCTCAAATCTTTCTCTTCGATCAGATTGATGAGCAGGATTACACTTATTAATAAGCGGGCTTTCAGACGTTGTGAGTCTCTTGTATAATATTTAAGATAATTATAAACAAAGTATTATGAAAAAAGCAGTACTATTGATGAGCGTGTTCGCTCTAGTGTTAATGGGAGCGAGTTGCGAAAAGTCCTATGAGTGGAGCTCTGACGACTCAGCTGAATATGATTATTCATGGGGAGAGTATGATTCCATTCCGGAGGCGAGTATTAGTGTGCCATCTGCCGTTGATGTGGGAGAGGAGTTTGATGTAGTGGCAACAATCACACATGACGCTGATGAGACTCAAATTTTGCACAGTATTGATATTGGAGCAACATATTTGGAAGGAGTAGCAATTACATCATCAACCCCAGATTTTTCTGATGCATTTTTGCTTGATGATGGAACATATACACATACACTATTAACTGATGTGCCAGTTGGTGGATCGACCGTAACTTTCCACGCAGTAGCATTGGAGAGTGGTACTTGGAGGGGTGCATTTGATGTTTGCTTTGATGATGGACTTAATTGCAGCTTCTATACAATCTCAACATACGTTAAGTAGACTTGAACTTTGATATTTAAAAGAACTGGGCTCATCTCAGTTCTTTTGCTTTGCAACTAAAGAACCCTACGATACGAATCGCAGGGTACGTTGGGAACTTTGGGTGTTTGCCTTATCCGGTTGATCGACAGGTACATACCTGGATCTGTTGGATTTTTAGGTCTTTGATTAATCGATGTTCCAGTTGGTTTGTGCCAACAATCGATTATCCCATGTGCAGCGCGCATAGCTTGCTGCGATGGTTGTTTTTAAGGAGTCAACGAGCTCCGGTGCTGCTAGCAGAGCAACTTCACGGGCAGGGCTTCGATCTTGGCCATGCTCTCGTGGTCAATTGTCTCGCCGCGGAAGAGGGTTCGCAGGGCGTCGAAGAGCCCGTTGTACCGGGGCGCGAGGGGCGCGGGGTACCACGACCAGAGCATCCAGCCGTCTGTTCCGATGATGGCCCAGACCTGGGTGGTGGTGGCCAGGGGGCCAGACCACCGGAGCACCATCTCGGGACCGTGGTCGCCTTCGACCAGTTGGACCTGGCTCTTCTGCTCGCCCGAGAGATCCTTGTAGAGGATCATCCCGGTGCGCGCTGTCATTCCCTCGGGTAGTTCGGCGCAGAAGTAGGACGCCGGCGGGAAGGCCACACCTTCGGGCAGGTCTTCGTGGGCCACGAGCGTCCACCCGAGCTGCTCCAGGAGCCGCTTGGTGGCCTCGAGGGTGTTCACGCCCTCGACGTAGCTGCCTCGGTTGGTGCCGTCGGGCTTCACTCGTACCATGCCTTCGACGTACTCGGCGTTGATCCGCGGGTTGGTTCCTGCGGCGGCCGTTTCGATGAGGGCTTGGAGGGCGTTGAGGACGGTCTTGCTGTCGGTGCTCATTGCTGAGCCTTTCCCTGGGGGTCTCCCAGGTGCTTGGGGGAGCTTGTCTCGAGATCGAGAAAGCCAGTAACTATAGCAGAAAAAACGCCTTTTGTCAACCAACAGCCTTAAATTTAGGGCTAAAACTAGTGAAGTTGCAAAGTTGGCTCAAGGTGCTATCATTCTTGTACAACCAGATCCCAACTTGTAGGAGGTTTGTATACCCCCTAGCAAAACGGAGATCTGGTGTCTTTATATATTTCCATATTTGGATCATTGTATGTTTAAACTCAAATCAAACTTCCAACCTTCTGGTGATCAGCCTCAGGCTATTGAGGGGTTAACCAAAGGAATAAATGAAGGTCTGGATAAGCAGACCTTGCTTGGAGTTACTGGATCTGGAAAGACGTTTACGATTGCTAATGTGATTGAGAAGGTTCAGAAGCCAACTTTGATAATTGCGCACAACAAGACGCTCGCGGCGCAACTATGTAACGAATTCCGGCAGTTTTTTCCCGATAATAAAGTCGAGTACTTTGTTTCTTACTATGATTACTATCAGCCCGAGGCTTACATGCCGCGTACTGACACGTATATTGAAAAAGAAGCGCAGATCAATGACGAGATTGATCGATTGCGTCATGCTGCGACTCAGTCAGTTTTGAGCCGTAAGGATGTGATCATCGTTTCTTCAGTATCTTGTATTTATAACCTTGGATCACCAAAGCAGTATCAAAAAGAAGTGAAGCATTTGCGTGTTGGAGAGGAGGTTGATCGAACTACACTCATGCGTGAGCTAATAAACATGCAGTATGAGCGCACTAATGCTGATGTTAAGCGTGGGAGTTTTAGGATTCATGGTGATGTGCTCGAGCTTATGCCAGTTTCTGATAACTCATTTATATTTAGAATTATTTTAGACGATCAGAAGATATCGCAGATCTTTTTGCTCGACCCCGTGACCCGTCGCATACAAGAGGAGTCAAAAGATGCTTGGATTTTTCCAGCTCGTCACTATGTTGTAGATAAGGATACGATTTCTCGCGCAATAAAGTCCATTGAGTCCGAGCTTGAGGATAGATTGACGGAACTTGAGCGAGAAGGAAAGGTTCTTGAATATGAAAGACTGAAGCGTCGGACAAATTATGATATTCAAATGATTCGCAATGTTGGATATTGCAGTGGTATTGAGAATTACTCAGCACAATTTGAAGGACGTGCACCAGGAAGCTCGCCACAAACATTAATGGACTACTTTCCAGACGATTTCTTAGTTGTAATTGATGAGTCTCACGTTACAGTGCCGCAGGTCCGTGGAATGTATTTTGGGGACAAGGCACGTAAGGCAACATTGGTTGATCATGGATTCAGATTGCCATCTGCAAAGGACAATAGACCATTACAGTTTTCTGAATTTGAAGAGAAGACTGCTCAGACTATTTATATATCAGCAACACCGGGGCCATATGAGCTGGATATGTCAGAAAAGGTGGTTGAGCAGATCGTTCGGCCAACAGGGCTTGTTGATCCGACTATCACAATCAAGCCAGTTACGGAGCAAAAGGATGGAGCACCAGGTCAGGTTGATGATCTTATGGAGCGAATTAAGGGTCGCGTTCAAAAGAATGAGCGGACGCTTGTTACAACGCTTACAAAGAAGATGGCCGAAGATCTGAGTCAATATTTGGAGGGCGAAGGCGTGAAAGTACAGTACATACATTCAGATATTAAGACCTTTGACCGTGTGGAAATTCTTACGGACCTTCGACGTGGAACGTATGATGTTGTCGTTGGTGTCAACTTGTTGCGTGAAGGGCTGGATCTTCCAGAGGTATCACTAGTTGCAATTCTCGACGCTGACAAGGAAGGTTTTCTTCGATCAGAAACATCGCTTGTGCAAACAATTGGGCGTGCTGCGCGAAATGCTGATGGTGAAGTTATACTTTATGCCGACAAGATGACCGGGTCTTTAACCCGAGCGATTGAGGAGACGGACCGTCGTCGTGATATACAGCTCGCGTACAATAAAAAGCATGGGATTACACCAAAGACCATCAGTAAATCAATTGAAGATATTCGTGAAATGTTAATGTCAGGTGAATCGAGTCAGGATATTAAAGATATTTTAAAAATCGAGATGACCGCAGAGCCACACGAGCTAAAAAAAGTAATTAAAGAAAAGCGTGAGGAGATGAAGCAGGCTTCTGCAAACTTACTGTTTGAAACTGCGGCACTACTTCGTGATGAAATTAAGGTTCTAGAGGAGGAGCTGATAAAGAATAAAAAATAACGGCAACCACCCCCAGCCCCTCCTTGGGAAGGAGGGGAGGCTAGATT
>JABHCP010000003.1 GCA_018673485.1 Candidatus Uhrbacteria bacterium | reverse complement strand
TGATCAAACTCAAGCTCTACACGTTTCCCTAAAAAAGTCCGAGCAAGTTTGAGTGACGTTGATTCATTCATATATTTTTCAATTCAAAAACATTCTATCAAAAAACCACCAGCGATTAAACTGGTGGTTTTTTGGCAGGGGTGCTGGGGCTCGAACCCAGAATAAAGGTTTTGGAGACCTTCGTGATACCATTTCACTACACCCCTAAGTTCTATTGTGCGGGAGCATAATACTATAAATTGGGCATTTTTGCAATATATAGAAGGTCCCTGATCGGGACAAGGACCTGATTAAAATACTTGCGCAAGATATACATTTAATGCATGGAGATAGAGTTTTTAAAGGTAGTTTGATAAAATTGAAAAATATGAAGGAGCAAAAATTTGATACAGGTTCATTAACATTGAATTACATAGAAGTAGAAGGTGATGGTGCTCCGATGCTATTGTTGCATGGTGGGTCTTCGCGCTGGCAGACTTTTAGTGAAATCATTCCGGGTCTAGAAAAACACGCCCATGTTTATGCCTTAGATTTACGAGGCCATGGAAAGTCTGATCGAGGGGATGATTATCACATCCAAAGCTATGTGAGCGACGTTATGGCATTTACAGAAAAACATATTCAGCAACCAGTCATTATTTTTGGTCATTCGTTAGGTGGCATGGTAGCAATGGTACTAACTGCAAAATATCCCGACTTGGTCAAAGGTTTAATTATTGGAGACTCGCCGTTTAGTTCAGATACATTGAAATCAGAAGACAATGAGCACGTCAAAAAATGGAAGGAAATGATAGAGCAAGGAATGTCAGCAGAAGAAATAACGGAAGAACTAAAAAATAGAGAGATTCATATTCCCGATCAGAATAAAACTGTCAAAGCGCGCGAGCTCTATGGAGAAGATGATCCTTATTTTAGTTCAATGGGGATTGGTTTGAGTCAAAATGATCCAGCAATGTTAAAGTCCGTTATTGATAAAGTTGATGAAAATTTTGTCGATTATAAGATGGAGAAAATGTTCCCTAAAATTCAATGTCCGGTTCTAGTACTGCAAGGAGACCCTGACCATGGAGGCCTAATTAAGGATGAAGATATCGAAAAAGCCAAGACCCTATTATCGAATGCGGAATATTATAAATGCAAGAACGTCGGTCATGGCCTACACCTGGAAGATAAAGAACAAATAATGAATCAAATAATTCCCTTCCTGGAAAGATTGAAGGATTAGCAGATAAATATGTACACATCGTGAGCTGAATCCTTTATAATAAAAATTCCTGAAGTTCTGCTAAATTTAATAACACCGAGGAGCTTCGTGCCTTTGGTTTAAAAATAATAGACATATGAATAGCTTAGAATATTGGCAATGGCTAAATCAGTTTATAACCTTACTTGAAGATCAAGCAGAGAAAATTAAGCAATCTCCAGACCCCAGAACATTGGCACAAATGCGTATAGCAGAACACACGTTGAATTTTGAAATAGACCAGTTTATGCACTTTATTGACACGCATGAAAAAATGCCCGTTTCCGTCTTCTTGAACGAACAAAATATCGGGTCAGATGCTTGGAATGAAATAAAACAACGAAGAGATTCGCTCGCAGGAAAATTATCTGAGATGATTGGGTCAAACCCTGAATTCACCGAACAATATCAATACCTTTGCGAAGAATTAAAGAACCACAATTCTATTTAAACAATGTTGTAAAATTTAAATACGCTACGATCCCCTAAAAAACCACCGCACACAATGTGGTGGTTTTTTGATACAATATAGTTATATGAAATTGATCAGGGAAGACAGTGACGGACAAAAATATCAAGCAGATGGATTCAAACTCTATTATCGAAACAAGGGGAGTATATCTGGTGATAATGAAAATAATCCTTATGAAAAAGTATATCTAATTACTGGGGAAGCAAAGGTCACGATCAAAAACCTAGACTCGATAGTACAATCCCCTACTTATTTTGAAATCCCAGCAAATACATACCATAAAATCGAAGCCATAACTGAAATCAGCTTCATTATCTTTGACTAGTGAATCTACTTCGGGAACCTAAAAAACCCCCGCACACAATGTGGTGGTTTTTTGATATAATTGAATTATATGAAAAATATACTTTTTGTTATCGTTGGATTAATTATTGGAAGTGTCATTGTATTCTTCGCGATGCCGCCAATACAAAACTCAACTTTAGATGGACCTGTGAAATATAACTGTGAACTAAGTACCGGTGAATTTGTTAATGGAGAATGTGAATGTCACCTCGAAGGTGAGCAAACGCAAGAATTAATGTATGATTCAGCAACTGGATTTTGTCAGACAACATATGGTGGACCAGGTGGAGATGCATTTCAAGCCTCTATCGGACTACCACATGGGTATTATTCATTTTGGACGTCAATTGTTCTCGGGCTCTGCACAGATAGTGGAGGTACAATTTCAGGTGTAGCCTGCATATGCCCGTCGCCTTTAGAATACAGTCAAGACACTGGAAGATGTGAATAAAATTCGATATTCACCTAAAACAACAAAACATGAAAAAGAGAATATTGATGGCAGCTGTATTAATTATAATAATAGCAATCGCTACTTTTCTTATAATAAAAAATAACAGTGATAGCTTTCCAGTGGTTGAGTACGGGATCGGGGAAAGTCTTGTTAATGATTACACATATTCGGTTTGTGAAGATGCTGTAACAGGTGAACGTATATATAAATCAAGTTGGTGCGGGATCGATACGTGTTCTGTTAGTTTTTATAACGTAGAAGGTGACCGAATCGAATCTGTAGGACACGGAAGCGGCGCAACTATTTTTGCATCAGAAATCGAAACAGACGTTGTTGAATGCCAATACACCACCAAAGCATACTTCTCATCGAAAGTTAATAACTAAACTCATACAAACAAAAACACCCGATTGCTCGGGTGTTTTTTAATATTTGATTATTACCAACGACCTAGTCCGTTTGGATCGTAGCCGTTTGCGATTTCGACTCCGTCGTTGTATCCGTCGTTGTCAGAATCGATGTCATATGGATCAGACCAATGAATTGTCATTTCGGCGTAGTCTGTAAGTCCGTCACCATCGGTATCCAATATTCCAGATCCGTTTGGGTTGTAGCCGTTAACTACTTCAGTGTAATCGTCATAGCCGTCACCGTCAGTGTCAGAGCTCAGAACATCTGTATTCCAAGTTAACATTTCTTGATCGTTTGAAAGTCCGTCTCCGTCTGTATCCATATTTGTAACAGCGCTTTCAAAGCTCGACATGACAAAGTCCTCAATTTCAGTTGAGTCGTACTCGTTAATATCAGTAACGTTTTCAGGAACTTCTACTATTACCTGCTCGTTAAAGCTATTAAACAAAACTGAGAATCTTAATGTTGTATATGACGCATCGCTTGATCCTGTATCCACATTGAGGGTGATCATTACTGGCAACGTATTAACTGTGTCGATCCACACGTTTCCGCTTACAGAAATATCGTTCGTAAGATACTCTCGTGTTTTTTCTTGATCAGCGTCAAGCACCATCCCCTTCAAGATTAGATAATCTGTCAACTTATCTCCATCAAGCTCATAGGCATAACGAACTGTAAACTGCCCGTTAATAAAGTCAGCCATCTCGGGAGCGTATGTGATAACATCGTTATCAATTAATTCTGTTAGAAAACCTTCCGTCATAGTGATGGCTTCTCCAATCTCCTGTTGAGTTGGGCTATCACTTATTAGGCTCTCACCTAAAAAGTACCACTGCTCTCCATCATCTGAAACATAACTATCATCTGGTGTGCTAATAAGTGACGCATCGTACGCGCTATAATCACCGTACTGATTGCTAAAATTTACTCCAAGATCAAATAGTCCAGCTTCGTCCCCAGTCCAAGCAGCATCATAATCGACGTGCAGGGTGATGGGATTATCAATATCATCGTTACTAGTTTCAAAGTCAATATCGACATTAAAATCGTATGACTCCGCATTCATGACGTTCTCAATAAGCTGAGTTTCGTCTGGATCAGACAACATCACGAGAGCCTGCACAGAAGGTGCAGGAAGAGCGAAAAGACTAATAACTAACAATGCAATAAGTTTTTTCATATGTTTTTTTATAACGCACTATAATAGCGCAAAATGACCGTTTTGTCAACTATTAAGGAGCAATAATCAAGGATAGTACGTTACCATCAAAACACCTAGCAGCCGGGCCGTTGATTGTAGCGTTTTGATGTTTTTTATAGGCAAAAAGAAATTAATTACACTTATGAGTCGATCGACTCATAAGTGTAATTAATTTAAATAGGTTTAACCTGGTTAAATCAACTGGGTTAATGAAATTAAAAATATATTACAAAAAGCGCATCCGACGAGCGGCAGTGCCATCAGATAGCTCTTTGCCGCGCGGATGCGCGAAGTGTTGGGACAACGATGCGCGAGATGTCAGTCCTCGATGATACCGTCGGGGGTGAGGCTGACGTAGCTCTCACAGATCAGCTCATCGTTGAAGTAGACATCCTGGGCGAACTTGCCGTCATCGGTCTTACTGAACCTGACCCGCTTGTTGGCGACCTCAGGCGCGCCGATGCGCTGTGCAGCGTCAGGCGTCAGGATTCCAGAGAAAGAAGGTGTGGGGCGAGGCTTGGTCATAGTGAACTCCCAAAAAGGGTGGCGAGGTTTAACCTCGGTTGCATCTTTACAACTTGACAATATAGCGCAAAATGACCGTTTTGTCAACTATTAGACCATATTGATTGACATAAATGCCTATCTAGGCTATCATTCGCCGGTTGTACTACGGGACAGCCAGAGCGCTTCCCCACTATTTATTAACTTAAGCCTGTACATCGAGTAATCACGAATAGCGTGATGCTACAGGGGTTTGAGTAATCAAAGGTCTATTTAGGCCTACAAACCCCTATTTATGAAACAGGAAACATCGAAGCGCATTGTGCGCTTCACGGATCTTGGGTTGTCTGACGACTTACTCAAGGCCCTGGAACGGCTATCTTTTACAGAGCCGACACCAATTCAAGCAAAGGCAATTCCCCTAGCCCTTGATGGCCAGGATGTTATTGGTATTGCGCAAACAGGTACTGGTAAAACATTTGCCTTTGCCCTGCCAATGATCCAGAATATTATGGCATCCGGTGGAACTGGACTAATTGTTGTCCCAACACGAGAACTTGCCTTTCAGGTTCGTGAGGAAATCGACAAAGCCGGAAGGGCTTTGCGAATTAAGACTGCATTACTTATTGGTGGAGCAAATATTGGTCAACAGATTCGATCTCTAAGAGCACGACCACATATTGTAGTTGCGACTCCGGGACGACTGATCGATCACATCGAACGTAAAACAGTAAAACTCGATCGTGTTTGCATGCTTGTGCTCGATGAGGCTGACCGAATGCTCGACATGGGATTCGCGCCACAAATCAATCAAGTTCTAAAGTCTGTGCCAAGTGATCGACAGACAATGCTATTTTCTGCCACAATGGCGCCAGAGGTTGCAAAGATTGGTCACGGTTACATGAAAAATCCAGTTAAAGTTGAGGTTATCCCGACCGTAACTAGCGCTAGCCAGATTCAACAGGGTGTTTTCTATGTTGAAGCCTCAAAAAAGTTTGCACTTCTTGAATGTATTTTGGAAGAGTATAAAGACGGACCGGTTCTAGTCTTTTGCCGAACAAAACGAGGTACACAAAAAATGGCACGCGTGCTAAGCAAGAGCGGGCGCAGAACTGAGGAGCTTCACTCAAACCGAAGCTTAAATCAACGTCGATATGCGCTTGCAAACTTTAAGAGTGGAAAGAGTAAAACCTTGGTAGCTACTGACGTGGCAGCACGTGGAATTGATGTAAAAGAAATTGCACTTGTTGTTAACTACGATATTCCGGAAAGAGATGAGGATTACATTCACCGCATTGGACGAACTGGCCGCGCTGGACACACAGGTTGTGCCGTATCATTTGTTCAACCCGAGCAGCGCCGAGACATGAAAGCAATCGAACGACTGATTGGAGCTGATATCGAGGTACTGGAAGGTCCTGGAACGCTTACTCCTGAACAGGTAGCAAGCCTATCATATTCAAAATCACGTTCTAATAAAAAGCGTGGAAGTGGATCAAGACGACAACGACCGCCATCTCAATCAAGACAAAGCGGCGGATCAAGATCAGGTGGTAAATCAAGACCAAGCGGTCGATCTAAGAATCGACAGTTCATGGAGAATTCTCCTGAGCAGTATGATCCACGTAGAGACAGGGGAAATCGAAAGACTTCAAGCTCAGGACGAAAGCCAACCCGCCGATCTGGTGGAAATGCGACTTCGCGAAGAAGGGCAGAAAATTCTGATAATCAATCAGGAACTTCGGGGCGAAGATCAACAGGTGGATACGGACGAGGCCAAAAGTCCAGCAATAGCACCGGACAACGCCGCCGATCAAGCCGCCGATCATACTCATAATCAAGTTCAAACATAAACAAATAGCCATTTTGAATAATCCAAGGTGGCTTTTGTTTTAGATGTACACAACTGTGGATAGAGGTTGAACCTCTATCCACAGCTTGATGAACTAGGGTGGCTTTTGTTATTGGCTAATACTATTGACAAAAAGGCTTTTTTTTGTTATATTTTTTGGTTCAAAAGAACACTCGCAACACTCTTCAACCAAGGAAACCAACATGAGTGCAATCGAGAAGCTCGATGTCAAATTGCTCGATGAGCGACAAGACCTCCCTGAAGGCCGTTGGGAGGGCAGTTTCTGGAGTCGAGAAAGCAAACGCCCTACTCACATTCTACATCTGAAAATGGCTGATCTTCCTAAAACAGCCGACGCAGATGAGATCTACACATTCGTGGATAAGGTCGTAGCCCTCTCTGTAAGTAGAGGCTTCCGCATGATGGAACTCTACATGGATGAAATCAAGTGGAAGGAGGCCTCGCTCAAGTGGATGCTGATCCGCTACGACCAGTCGGGCAACGATCGTTCGGCCAAATGTCTATCGGAGCGATGGCTGATCGAAGAATGCTTCCATGCCAACAACATGGATCCCCCCTAGCGCACCTTACCCCTGCCCGAGCCCCTGCGCTTGCGTAGGGGTTCTTCTTTTTCTTAAATAAAAAAACCCTGGTTATTACTCTGTGGACGAAGGTTCAACCTCTGTCCACAGCTTGATAAACTAAAGTGGCTTTTGTTTTACACCTAATTTTAGCCCAAAAAACACGCTTTTCTATTGACAAAAGGCCTATTTTATGTTATATTGCTTGGTCAATCAGGAGGTAAAGGAATATCCCGTACAGCTGAGTACTTAAAGAAAGTAGATAGTTTTACGGGATTTTTCTATGCCCACCCTGTACCCTCACCCCCCTGGAGACCAACATGCGTTCCACCCTGTTCCCTCTCACCCTCGCCTTCGCCCTCATCGGCTGTGGCACGGACATCTCCGACGACTTCGATCAGGAAGTCGAGGATAACACCCCGAGCCTGCCGAGCGAGTTCGACGGCCTCGGCGACTTCTGCGACGAGTTCCCCGAGCTCTGCGATACCGGCGACACCGACGAGACCGAGGCGACCCTGCAGATGCAGTTCACCACGGCCTGGTCTGCTGCCGAGCACTACCAGATCATCCCCGGCCAGAATGACATCAACTTCGGCGCCTGGATGTTCCAGAGCGTCACCGGCGACGACATCACCATCCAAGACGTGACCATGATGAGCTACGTCGACAGCGATGGCGATGGCGTGTTCAGCAGCTTGGAGGAGGAAGGCGTCAACCCGGCCGACTACTTCACCAACTGTAGAATGGTCGACGTCACCTTGCGCAGCGTCATCATGGGTCCCATGGAGTTCGACAGCCACGGCTGGGTCAACTTCACTGATGACTTCACGGTCAGCGGTGACGATGCTGAAGCCATGAACTTCGTCTGCGACCTCACCGAGGCCGCCGAGGAGCTCGAGTTCGCCAGCTTCGCCTTCGGCATCCAGACCATCGACGTCATCTCCACGGCACAGAACACGCAGTGGATCGCCCACAACGTGGACTACGTCGAGGATGGTGTGGTGCCTACCCTGGCTGCCTACGTCGGCAACGCCTGCACCTTCGAGGCAGTGACCGTTGGCAACGGTCGCATCGACGTCACCAACGAGCTCACCGGCACCCTGTCGAGCACGAGTCCGTCTGGCGCCAGCATCCCGGGTTACACCGAGGTGTTGCGTGTCAACATCACGTCCGAGCATGATGAGTGCGACGACATGGTGGTGACCTACCTGCGGCTGGAGATCAACTCCACGGACAACGCTGGCACCGACTGGAACGATATCCTCCAGTTCGATGCATACGACCTGAGCACCGATCCGACCAACCCGGTCATGACCGGTCAGGCGATGCTCGACGGCACCATGGTCAGCCTCGTGGGAGACCTCGAGATCCCGGCCGGCGAGACCATCACCTTCTCGGTGTGGGTCGACACCTCAGGTGCCAGTGCGGTGAGTGACGACGCCCTCCAGCTGGAACTCGAGAACATGCTCCACGTCGACGGTGTCAGCGAGACCATCTACTTCATGGATCTCGGCGTCATCGGCGGCACCCTGCAGTTCTAGGTCGCAACAACTTCCTCCACCCCTCCTCCCTCAACCCCCAACAACCCTGAAGGACACTCATGTCCAACTCACGGTTCGTGGGGGTTCTTCTTTTTCTAAAATAAAAACCCTGGTTATTACTCCAGGATTTTTATGGTGAATTTGTCTACTTAATTTAATGTGTAATCTACAGAATCATTATCAAGCCAGCCACTAATCTCGTAAACACCAGCGGTGTGTGGCATGTATTCTGTTTGCAATCTCTCAACAATATTATAAATATAGATTGCGCTTGCCTCATTAGTTGGATCTCCTACCGCAGTCGCATAAGCTACCTTGGTACCATCAGGGGAAAAATAAGCGTCACCTGCTTGTCCGTAAGTGCTATCAATCGAATAAGAAGATTTTTCAAAAGTTTCCAAATCCATTATCACCATTGCTAGTCGTGAACCAAGGTGCTCAATTAACAATGCTTTTTGATATTCAGTTGATAACTCAGTCATGAAGCCATCAATTGGTATTTGAACATATGACCAATCTGTTGCATCGATCTGATACATCCATCGATATCCACTATATAAAACGTAGCCACCCATTCCGTCTGGCTTGATATTGATATAAATATCATCACCATCAATCGCTACGATTTCTACAGAGTCAACCAATCCAGCAGTAATTTCTGACCGAATCTTCTCTTCCTCATCATAATAAACAATTAGATCCCCTGAAGAATCTACATCAAATGAGATAAGATCAGCTTCTAGTGTAAAAATGTCTTGGGTTGCATCTTCACCAGCCTGCTCAGAACCCTCATCATCAACAATCTCAATATCCATCTCTGACTCCAAGTTATTAGATTCAATTAAACTAACGATACTCAGCGCAACTGCTACTACCGATAGGCAAGTTGATACTACGAGTAGTACTATAAGCCATTTTGGAATGTGCACCGCTGGCACTTCAATAGGTGTTTGATCTTCCATATAATTTATTTGGTTCAATAATATTTATGATGCAAGTATCTCACTTTTAAAACACTTGGACAAGCTAGCATGTTTCAACCCCACAAAACATGGGTATTTTTATTTGTGTTAAAATAGAGCAACTATGACAACGATGTTCAAAACTCCAAAGCCTGCCAAAAAACGAAAAAGTGGTTTTGGACGAAAGAAAGCTACAAAAAAGAAATGGCCAAAACAGGTGCCGACAAATTCTAATTTCAAAAAAACCGTTAAGCCTTTATCAAAGATCGGGCTTGATCCTGGGATTAAAATTACAAAGGAGTTCCGCGAGGCTTATAGCGCGATTGAGGACACTAATAATCATATATTTCTAACCGGCCGAGCTGGAACTGGAAAGTCTACTCTTTTAAAATACTTCCGAACCAAAACAAAGAAAAAGCATGTGGTGCTCGCGCCAACTGGAGTGGCCGCACTAAACGTGAAGGGCCAGACGATTCACTCTTTCTTTGGCTTTCATCCTAAAATCGATAAACACCTAGTCCACAAAGCACATTCCGACAACATCGACTTCTTTAAAAAGATCGATACGATCATCATCGACGAGATTTCTATGGTGCGCGCTGATCTTTTGGATTGTGTGGATAAAGCACTCAGACTTAACCGAGGTAAACCACGAGAGGTTTTTGGTGGCGTACAGATGATCTTTATTGGTGACCTATTCCAACTTCCACCGGTTGTAACAAAAGAAGACTCAAACAGATTCGAGTGTGAGTACACATCGCCATACTTCTTTTCATCCGAGGCGATAGCTGATACTCCAATAAAGATCATCGAACTTAATAAAGTTCATCGCCAAAAAGAAAAAACTTTTATTGATCTGCTAAACAAAGTGCGTTGTGGAACGTTAGGAAGATATGATACTAGCAAATGGAACGCGTGCCATGATGAATTTTTCGACCCAACAGACGAGTCTGACTACGTGGTGCACTTAACAACAACTAACAAGATGGCTCAAGTTCGCAATAACTTTGAGCTTAAAAGGTTGGGCGGACAAGAGCACATGCTAAAGGCACAATCCATGGGTGAGTTGTCAGCGCGCAAGATGCCGTCTGAAGCGATCATTAAAGTAAAAGAAGGCGCTCGGATAATGTTTACCACAAATGATCCTGCCAAACGCTGGGTAAACGGATCGTTGGGGACAATCCGCAAAGTCCGGAAAACAGCACTTAGTAAATATCCAACACTCGATGTTGAACTTGAAACCGGCGAACGAGTTGAGGTCGCGCAGCACAAATGGGAAATCTTTGAATACGGACTTAATGGCGATAGCTTTGAAGAAGGCGTGGTTGGATCATACTCACAATACCCAATCGTACTTGCTTGGGCAGTAACCATTCACAAAGCACAGGGTAAAACTTTCGACAAAGTACTCATTGACGTTGGCTGGGGAGCATTTGCCCACGGCCAAATGTACGTAGCGCTCAGTCGCTGCACAACACTAGAAGGCATAAAACTCCTAAAACCATTCAGCCCCCGCGACGTAATAGTCGATCAAGCAGTACTAGACTTCCTACACTACAGAACATGATCAATTACGGTCCGATCGGACCGTAATTGATTGCAAAAAGAGACTCCCCCACTGAAGTATGAGGGGTCTTTTTGTATGAAAAAAGGGCTAAACTTAGCCAAGGACTATTGACAAAAAGCCAATTTTGTGCTATTATATTGTTATCAACATTCACAACTAGAGAGAGCCCTGGCCTGGGTTAAAAGGCAGTCATCGAATTTCGATGAGGACGCGCGGTTATTCTCTCATTTTACTGAAGAATAACCGCGTTTCCTTTTCCTTTGACTAGACAAACCAGAAATGTATGGAGATTCAAAATCATGCATACTCTCATCGCTGCCTTAGCAATCAAGGCCATCACGGCCTTCGTTCACAACACCTTCGTGAAGGTGGACCGGTGGGCGAAGCGCTGGCTGACGACGGTCCATGCCGTGGCGCTCACCGCACTGCTCGCCTGCGTCATCCTGCTCGACTGGACGATCGCAACCGGGAACGCAGTCCCCGCGTTCGGTGCGATCATCTCCTTCATCGACGCATGGCTCGGCCCGGTCGATGAGATCGTCCTGGCCGCCTGGCCCACCTATCGGGTCTGCTACGAAGTAGCGGCGCGGTGGGTGAGGTGGTTCGAAGCCAAGGGGCTCGAGCTGCCGCAGGGCCTGAAGGAGCTCGCGACCGAGCTCGAGGCCAATGGCGACGAAGCTCACAAGGCCATCGCCGACAAGGTCGAGACTCGCGTCAAGACCATCAAGCCCCGGCTCGTCGCGCAGTAGGTTAACCACCTACACACGTATCGCACAAGCACCTCCGACTCTCGTCGGAGGTGCCTTTTGTTTATACAACTTTCACGAACTTATAAAACTTATCATTCTTTCGTACTTTATCGGGGACCTTGGTTGTTATCAGACTTCCCTGTTGTGCGTGATCTGATGGCATTTCATCAACAATCATGCCTTCTGGTACAAATCGGATCAAACCTGTTGTCTTTCCTGTGATCATGCACTTATCGGTTTCTTTCAAGTCAGATGCGTGCACGCGGATCTCGGCTACTCCTACTTTTGGATAGTAGTGCTCAACCGTTCCAACTAATTCTTTTTTCTGTGTCGCTTGCGAGTGCGCGCCTTCGCTCCAGTACCTGAATGCTTGCCCGCGGTAAAAACCTTCACTCATTTTTCGATTGTAGACTGTACCAAGTCGCTCATTCCAGTTTTTGACCTTATCTCGATTATATTCTCCTCCCTTAACTGATTCGATCGCCTCACGATAACACCCAATAACTTCGTCTACATACTCAGGTGCACGTCCACGACCTTCGATCTTCAAGGACACTACTCCGGAATCCATAATCTCATCAATCATTCCAATTGTGCACAAATCCTGAGTGCTCATCACGTATTCATTTTCAATATCAAGTTCTTTCCCTGTGCCTCGATCTTTGACCGTGTATGCTCGTCGGCATGGCTGCGAGCAAGCCCCGCAATTAGCAGAAGTGTTATACATATACAAACTCATTCCACAGCGTCCGCTAACCGCAACGCACATAGCACCATGGACAAATACTTCTATCTCAACTAATCGACCCTTTGGTCCGCGAACATTTTGCACTTTAATCTCATCGATAATCTGATCAATCTGCTCAAGAGTTAACTCCCGCGCAAGCACAACTCGATCAGACCATTGTGAAAAGAACTTAACAGCTTCGATATTTGAAATGGAATGCTGAGTTGAAATGTGAACCTCGACGCCTTTAGATCGAGCGTACTCGATAGCAGAGAAATCGAAACTAATAATTGCATCAACTTCAGCTTCCTTAACTGCATCGACAGCTTCTTTCATGACATCGATATTTGAATCGTAGACAAGAGTGTTGAGTGCCAAGTAACACTTAATATTATTTTCATGTGAAATTTTTGCTATCTCGCGTAGGTCATCAAGTGTAAACTTCTTGGCTGTATTTGCTCGCATATTAAATCCCTCCACGCCAAAATATACAGCGTCAGCACCAGCGCCGATTGCCGCTCGCAATGATTCAAACGAGCCAGCTGGGGCTAAAAGTTCAATGTGATCGTAATTTTTCATAGCGGAGTCATTATAGTGATTGGGGCTAAAAAAGCAAATCGCACCATACTCTTGTGAGCTGGTGCGAGGACGAAGACGGTCACTCGGCGAAAAAGAGCCTTACTGCAACACCACGACTTTCCAGTGCGCTGCCACAGTGATTACACATGAAAAATGGAATGTGCAGGTCTTTTAAGTTCTGCAAGCGACACATGCCACCAACCATCATCTCGCGCGGATCAGGGCACACGCCGTAATCCTTTCCAACGCAGGATGCGGTCCTTTCAATCACCACAGACCTGGGGCAACCTTCCAGAGCTTCGCCCTGAATCAGCGCCAGGGCGTCGGCTACAAATTGAACGAGCCTAACCTCTGGATCGGGATCAACGCGGCGAGCTTGGGCTATCGGCCCGAGTTCCTGTCGTCGAAGCTCCTTGAGCATCATGCAGCGCCAGTGGGCACGAAACGGATGAGCTATGCACCAACCAACACCCTTGGGGTGCTTACCGCACGCATGGAAATCAATCATTGGACACCTACCTATCAAGGTTATGTGTTTCGGTCAATTATAATGCCTTATTATCGCTGGTGTGTCAATAGTGTTGACTCAAAAGCATAAATATAGTACATTACCCCCGTTATTGAACAACAAAACTATGTCACAGGATAACATGATCAAGCTCGAGTGCACTGAGTGCAAAACAGCGAATTATCGCTCACACAAAAACAAAAAGAAAATCCAGGAACGCCTAGAAATCAAGAAATTTTGTAAACAGTGTGGAAAGCACGTAATGCACAAAGAGAGCAAATAAAAAATCAGCCCCACGGGCCGATTTTTTTTATTCTATTTTTTATTACGAAGTATTTCTATTCTGCTCTCAAACTCTGATATTTTCTTATTCTCAGGATTTACCTCTATCAGCCTATCAAGGGCTGTCATTGCACTGTGAACATCTCCGGACTCAATCACAGAGTCTATCCATAAATCTAAATACTTGGGATTCTTGGGGCTGATCTCGACCGCTTTTTCAAAATGCTCAACAGCTTCTTGCACGCTTCCCAACTTCATATTAACTTCCCCCAAACTCGCAATCACACTTGCGTCTTTTTTGTTAAGCTTATTTAAAAACACAAACGTTTGTTTTGCAGATTCAAAATCCTTCATCGCCAGATAAACCCTACCCAAAAGCTCATATGCCTCTGAATTTCTGGCATCAAGACCGATGACCTGAATAAGCTTCTTCTCAGCTAAATCCCATACTTCCTCATCCATGAGCTTATGTGCTTCATCAATTAGCTGATCGATAACACGAAGATCACCATCTTGTGCCGCCTGTTTATGTTTCTCTTGCTGATACTTACGCTCAGCCGCAGTCAACTTACCGGCAAATTTACGGAATATATTTTGCAAGCCAGAGCCCAGTGGACGCAGAACATCTTTCTGAGCTTTGTTCGCATATTTATGTCCAGTGCGCTCAATTCTTTTTCGCAATAATTCCTGCTTTTTCTTTTTTGATTCTGATTCAGGGACTGACTCTGGGTCGAGCACTCTAAGCTCTGTCCATTTCTGCAACAAAAGCCAAGCAATGACTATTACTCCACCAATGAATAAAATTGAAAACATTATTGTCCAAATCATAAATTACAATTCTTGCGCTGTTATCACATCTGTTGCTGAATCGACAATACCTTGAAACTCTTTGATCTTTAAACTCGCCCCACCAACCAATACACCGTCAACAAGCTCCTCTCGTAAAAATGTATATGCGTTAACTGCATTAACTGAACCTCCATACAAAATATGAATCTTGCTTTCAGGAACGTCAACTAACTTTCTAGCAGTGTCTTTGATGTACTCATGCATATCTACCATATCAGCAACAAGTGCGGCGTGGTCTGACCCAATTGCCCAAACAGGCTCATAGGCAATAAACAAATGCTTCTGACGTGGCAGTCTTACACCCTTTAGGGCAGTTGTTAGCTGTTCTCCAACGTAGCCCTTAGCATTCCCCGCATCGCGCTCCTCAAGCGGCTCTCCGACACACAAGACTGGTGTAAGCTTTGAAGCTATTGCTGCTGCAAATCGACGCGAAACAACATCAAGACTCTCCCCAAAGACAAATCTACGCTCTGAGTGCCCTACTAGAACATACTCACAACCGACGTCTTCTAACATAGAGATTGACACCTCGCCTGTATACGCACCTTTTTTATCAGTACCACAATTTTGCGCACCGATTCGCATTCGCGACCGAGCCATAACCTTACGGACCTCGTTTAGCACCGTGAATGATGGAAAGATAACAACAGATGGTGTCTTCTCCTTACCTCGTAGCGTTCGCATAACACCACGTGCTAGAGCCACACTCTCGCGTGTTCCTAGATTCATCTTCCAGTTGGCAAATATGTATTTCATATGAATGTTTAAAATGTTTAATCACTCCAGCTGCGCTGTCGTTTGTTGAAAATGTTTATTTCGAAAATAAACATTTTAAACACTTTCAGCAACTTAATCCTAGATTACAGCAATCCTTCAAAGTGCTTTGCTAAATCTTTGTCTTTTTTGTACGGCCCTATTCCTGCGACTGACAATTTTTTAGTATCTAGTATCTGATTAGCAACTCTTTTAATGTCAGAGCGTTTGACTGCATTTAACTCTTCAAGTCGCTCTTCTGGAGTTTTCATAGAGCGGCGATGTAACTCTTGCCTTCCATAAAACTCAGCCCGAGCTGATGAATTTTCTAGTCCGAGTCTCATTGCACCCCCAATGTGATCTTTCGTGTAGCGCAATTCCTCTTGAGTAACTCCGTGCTTTTTAATCTTTCTAAGTTCTTTCAAGACCGTCTTTACCGCGTCATCCAATCGACTCGCATCAAGCCCAGCTTGAATTATAAATTTACCAACATCCTCATAAAAACTAACTTGACTGCCGATGTAGTAACAAAGCGCCTTCTTTTCTCTAACTTCCATAAACAACCTTGAGCTCATTGTGCCACCCAAAATCATAGACAAGATTCTAAGTGCTGGCGCATCCTTGTGCTCGCGACCAAATGTTGGGAAACCAAGCGCCAACTGAATTTGCTTTAGTGGCTTGTACTGACTCTTTAGTTTAAGACCCTCCGTTTCAAATCGATCGGAAATTGTCTCGTAAGCAACTGCGTCGCGCTTATCAGCCTCAACCTTACCAAACGACTTTTCAAGTAAAGCCTTAGTATTTTTCGGCACTGCACCTGCCAACACAACAACCATGCGTTCAACTTGATAATTATCCTCCTTATACTTAAGAATATCAGCTCTTCTCATATTCAAAACGGTATCTGTGGTTCCTGCGATATTTAAGCCCAATGAAGTGCCCTCAAACATCGTTTCTTCAATCAAATCTTTGATATGCATTATTGGATTTTCCTCATACATCTTAATTTCCTCAACAATGACTTTTTTCTCACGCTTTAAATCCTTTGCCTCAAACTTTGAATTAAAAAGCATGTCGTGTAACAAATCTATTGCGATTGGTGCTTTGTCACTGGCGATCTTTACATAATATCCAGTGATATCCTTTCCAGTATACGCATTGAACTGTGCACCGTAGCGATCTAGCTCTTTGGAAATATCCAAGTTTGTTGGTCTTTTCTCTGTGCCCTTAAACATCATGTGCTCAATCACATGTGACGCCCCCAAAACCTTACTGGATTCATATCTAGAGCCAACATCAATCAAAACTAAAACCGTAACAGCCTCTGTGCCATCAAACGGAACAAGATGAAAACGCATGCCATTCTTTAGCTGCTTTGCTTTTGTCATATTTTAATAATTACAGAATGTAGAAAGTAGAATGTAGAATGTAGTTCGAAACTCTGAATTCGATCAAACTCACCATCTTGACGCACCTAAGGTAAGAAGGGATCTTCCCACCACCTAATTCCCATCTCGACCCCTTCGATTTCGCTCAGGGGCCCTGAGTTTATCGAATGGGTCAAGGAGGGGCTAGGGGTGGTTTCCGATTAATAATATTCGATCGAATCAAATTCTCAGCAAACCCCCTCTAACTCCCCCTTAAAAAGGGGGTGGAGGATTAAATGTTAATCGAGCTTTTCTGCAAAATACGCTTCCAGCTCAGCAATAGTCACGCGATCCTGCTTCATGGTATCGCGATCACGCACCGTGACCGCCTTGTCTTCCAAAGAATCAAAATCAAATGTAATGCAATATGGTGTTCCTACCTCATCCTGACGTCGATATCGTTTCCCAATTGATTGAGTGATATCAAAATCAACTATATATTTTTTTGACAGCTTCTTGAATAGCTCACGTGCTGGAGTAACCAGCTCATCCTTTTTTGACAGTGGCAACACAGCAATCTTAAACGGTGCCAGCTTTGTATTTAGCTTCAGCACTACTCGAGTATCGCCCTCAACCTCCTCCTCAGTGTAAGCGTCAGCAAGAACCGCCAACATTGTTCGAGCAACACCAGCTGAAGTTTCAACAACGTGCGGTGTGTACTTTTCGTTCTTTACCTGATCAACATACTCCAACTTTTGCCCTGAATGCTCGCAATGTTGGGAAAGATCATAATCCCCTCGCGCATGAATACCCTCGAGCTCCTTCCAACCAAACGGATACTTATATTCAATGTCGTAAGCTTCCTTAGCATAAAACACTAAGTTCTCATGCTTATGCCACTGCAAATTCTCCTCATTAATACCAATGTCGACATAGAACTGCATTCTACGCTCCTTCCACTCATCATAAAACTTCATCGCATCATCTGGATGAACAAAGTACTGCATCTCCATTTGTTCAAACTCACGTGTGCGGAAAATAAACTGGCGAGCTGTGATTTCATTTCGGAATGCCTTACCGGTCTGCGCAATACCAAACGGAACCTTCATGTGCATTGAGTCCACTACATTCTTGTAGTTCACATAAATACCTTGGCAAGTCTCGCCACGCAAATAAACCGGATTTTCTGCCCAGTCTCCTGTGAAGTTCCCGAGGTTGGACTGAACAAGTAAGTTGAAGTTACGAATCTCTGTAAATTCCTGCGCGCCACATTTTGGACACTTTAACTTATCTTTATTTTCCTCAAACAACGCGCTAATCTCCTCCACGCTCATCTTCTCGTCAGCAAATACGTCGATTGACTCAAGCATGTGATCAACACGATGCCGTACATTACATTTCTTACACTCAGTTAAAGGATCAGAAAAGCCATTAACGTGACCGCTTGCCTCCCAAACCTTTGGACTCATGAAAATTGCGCTATCAAGCCCAACTACGTCTTCACGTTCGTGAACCATAGTCTTCCACCAAGCTTTCTTGATATTATTTGAAAGCTCAACTCCCAATGGGCCGTAGTCATACACTGCGGCAAAACCACCGTAAATTTCTGATGATGGGAAGACAAAGCCGCGTCGCTTACAAAGCGACACGATCTTTTCCATAGTACCTTGTTCATTTTTTGCCATAAAACTATATAGTCGTTACTTCATCCTCTTTTGTCTGTGCTAGCTCATCGATCTTTGAAACACTATCCTTAACATCACTTTCTAAGTTTTCTAATTCGCGTCGCTTGTCATCGTCTCCAATGCCGTCTTGTGCCTCAATGCTTTTTTTATCATCTTCACGTATCCGACGAATCTTTACTCGGGAATCCTCTGCTTTTTCTTTAATCTTCTTAACCATCTGCTGCCTGTTCTCATCAGTCATCATCGGCATGTTAAGACGAATAATTTTACCGTCCACGTTTGGCATCATTCCTAAATCCGCTTCTATCAAAGCTTTCTCAATTGCTGAGACTACAGCACCGTCCCATGGCTCGATCTGTATTGTTTTTGCGTCCGGTGTAGCAATGCTCGCCACTGCCTTCAATGACTGCTTTGTGTCATAAGCGTCAACCATAATACCATCAACTATCTCGGGTGTTGCACGTCCTGTTCTTATAGTTTTAAGCTCTCCCTCAAAAAACTCAATAACTTTTTGAAATTGTTCTTGTCTACTCATATAAATCGCATCTTAGTCAATATTGAACTAATTGTCGAGCGCCCTAAAGCCCACCCAAACTCTATCCATATCTTCTGGATTTACTCGCACAATGTACGGAGTTCTGCCCGATGGTAAGTCCTCAGTCACCCATGACTGTCCACCAGTGCTTGATGAGTAAAAAGTGCTTGATGTTGCGTAATAAATATCACTTGCATTGTGAGGCGCAAAAGCCGCATCCCAAATTCTCACCTCACCCTCTTCTGTAATTAATGACAATGCCTCCCAAGTCTCTCCCATGTCAACTGAGATCAAAAGTCCGTATTCGGTATTCATCAAAACTGATGTTCCATCTTCAGTTTGTGCAAAATTATAAACCTCGTCTGAATCCTTGAATTGTTTTTTTAGGTCATCTTCATACTCCACCCAACTAGCACCACTATCAGTTGACCTGTAAAATCCTCGACGATCAGTAGCTACGTAAACAATTCTGCTATCTGCCTTGCTGACTTCTAAATCTGTAATATCATCATTTACTCGGTAAACTGTTGACCAGGTAGCACCAGAGTCGGCTGACTTTACAACTGCACCTTGCTCATTACCAAGCCATAGATTGCTAGGACTGTACCAGTCAATGTCAAAGGTTGTTACATATTCATCCGACTGATCAACCTCATAAATATCATAAACGCTTCGCATACAATCTGACGTTTTCAGTACAGTGTCAGGAAACGCAATATAAATCGTACAAACATCACTTGGATGAACTTCGATGTCAATTATCGTTCCGGTTGTGAGTTCGCTTGCATCAGGTCGTTGCCAGGTGCTTCCTGCGTCATAGGAAGTAAACACTCCATTGCCCTCGGTTCCTAAATAATAAACAGTTGGGTCTGACGGATCGATCTCGATTGCTGTTACGTTAACACCCGCTATTGAACCAACACCACTTGCTTGTGGTAATGACGCGAGCTGTGTCCAATTCTGACCGTAATCTTTTGTTTGCCAAACACCACCTGTAGTTGCAGTGCTCGAACTCGATGACAAGCAACCGCCGCCGGCGATTACCAAGGAAAGAACCAAAAGGCTCAAGGAAATATATTTTTTCATAGATTTTATTTTTAAAAACTTGATGCGAATACTTGAAGGGCTAGTGCGGGTCCAACGTTACGAGCTAACGCTGATTCGCACTTTTGCAAAGCTTGCAATGCATTTTTTATTTGCTCTTGTGAATGTGTTTTAGAAAGTTCCTTAGCCTGCTTGGAGCACTCTAATTCCAAAGAGCCCAACAAACTCTCATGCAGCCACATCCTCATTAATTCTACCATGTTTTGGATCGTCTGTTGACGGTCTTCTTTAAGCTTTGTAAGCTCTTCGATTTTTTTCATGCGCGCATACAGCGGGTCTTGCAAAAACTGCAAAGCGTCTTGAGCCAAACCCTCCTGTTCCTTATAACTCTCCTCATCCGAACACGCAAAAGCAAAACCAGGTCGCCCCATACTTAGCTGACCGATCAACTCAGCGTTCTCAGAATCCAAATCAAACTTTTGCTTTAATGATTCTTTAATACTATCAACGGCGACTAATTTAAATTCAATTGTTGCAACGCGTGATTTTATGGTCTCAAGCAGCGCATTTGAATTGTGAGAAACTAAAATGATTATTGTTTTAGGAGTAGGCTCCTCCAAAGTCTTCAATAATGCATTTTGCGCAGAAGCCTTCATAGTCTGTGCGCCATCGATGATAGCAACCTTCCAGCCACCACCAAAAGTAGAAAGCGACAACGTTTGCTTTAAGTCCCGAATCTGCTCAACGCTAATTCCTTTGCCTTCTTCACTTCTTACAATCGTCACATTTGGTGAAGTCTGCAATTTTTCTGCCTCAAGACCCAATAAATTAGCAGCGAATTCTTTGGCGATCGTGGCTTTACCCAAGCCTTTTGATCCTGAGAAACAAAATCCATGGGCAATATTTCCGGACTTCAAAATATTTTGCAGATACTCACACTGCGCACTATGCCCAATAATTGTGGAAAACGGCTGATTCATGGGGGTATTGTAGCACAAAAGGCAGAATTCAGAACCCAGACGTCAGAACCCAGACTAAACTCTCATGTCCCCCTTCCCACCTATCGATATAACTCAGGGTGCCCTGAGCGAAGTCGAAGGGGCAAGGGGGACGACAGGGGGTTGCCATTATTATATTTTCTTCTATTCAACCTATCGCTTTACAAATTACTTTACTAATGTTGGCCTCAAAAAGGGCCTCTGGCCTTGACAAAACCCCCATTTTATGTTATATTTCAACGTTCGCATTTGGCAAACACTGCCTAAAAAAGTGCGATTTCGATGCAATTCTTTTTACGATGAAGTCCAACTGGGCACACGTTCACAACCCGACCCTATGACCCCAAAAGGGTCGGGTCACACATGGAGGCCGTCATGGCTGAAAAGACCACCCAGAACCAAGAACGTCGGAACACGGGTCCCGGCCTGTACATCTTCCGTGGCCAGAACAAGGCCAAGGAGTTCCCGCTGTCCGAGGCCGAGGGGATGTTGCGCGCCAAGATGATCAGCATCGCGCGCCTCACCAGCGACGACGACGCGATCGCGCAAGAGGCGATCGAGATCATCGAAGTCGCGCGGGCGGCCGTCGAGCAGATCCAGCTTCGCTGGATGCTCGCGAACAACAAGGCTGCGCTCGCCGAAAAGGGGGCGTACGATGTGGCCGTGTTCCTGTACAAGCAGAGTCAGGCCGCGCGTGCTGTGCTCGACGCTGCGTACGAGGCTCGGCTCTACCGGCGCTACCGGACCAGCGAAGGCTGGAAGTCCGACGGCCAGTGCCCGTACCGCTACGAGCTCGACAAGGCTTCCGGAGAAATCCGGCTGTCGAGCGATACGGTCGCGGCTAGCCGCGTTCTGTACCACATTGCCAAGAGCACCAGCCGCGGCGCCCGGCGCAGCTACGCTGAGGTCGGTGACAAGCTCGTCGCTATGGGTGCCATCCCCCGACGCACCCTGACCAGCATCACCAAGAAGTACGCGGTACCGCTGACCATCAAGGCCGGCGGAAAGGCTGAGGACCTGAACTGGCGCCCGCGGGCTGGCCGACAGGTAGCGCAAGCCACGGGTGGCCTCACAGCCAGGCTCGGCGAGATCGCCCAGCAGCCCAACTAGGACCCACGTACGTAACGTCCCACATGCAAACAATATGATCGTCGAGATTACTCCGATCGTTTGCATGTGGGCCACGCAGAGAATGTAACAGGAATTGGAAAGCTTAAAGGTAAAAGTTTAAAGCTTAAAGTCAAAGGTTGCGAGCTCTGAGTGGCCTGTAACAGACTACAGAGGTCAGACTTCAGACGTCAGTCAAGATTTTTGACTGGGTTCTGACGTCTGGGTTCTGACGTCTGCCACGTTTTTCACAACAATCTGGAGGTTGATGAATTTCTTCTGAAATCAACAACTATTCAGGGGGATTGGAACCTCAAGTTCTAAGACTTGGCCTCGGCTAACTCCTAGTACACGCCAGAGGTTCCTCGGAGCATATTTCTTCGGAAGTCACTGCTCCACATGTTCTGCCTAGGCAGAGCACCACATTACCTCCAGTTTGTTGTGGGCAACCACACATTTCAAGCAAAGCTCCATCCCGGAGCACCCTTTCCACCAACGCCAACCCGAGGAGATTCGGATATGGCACAGACAATGTTCATGGACATCGTGGCAGAGCGGAAGCGCCAGCACGAGATCGCGAAGTTGCGCAACCGGGAGCTCGAACTGTTCGTCAAGGACAGCAAGACCACCCCGACCCGCAAGGACGGCATGTTCGTCGCCAACGAGGATGGCGTAGCCATCGTCGGCGCCTTCTGCCCCGACATGGACTGCGACTTCGACGACGGCGACGAGTACGCCGCGAGCTTCGAAGACCGGGTCGTCGAGATGTCCGGCTTCTACGGCAGCGACGAGGGTATGTTCCTCGACTCGCTGTTCGCAGACGAGGGCAACGAGGAGCAGAACGACAGCTACGGCGACCTCTACGACGACGAGGACATGGGGGTCCCCATGGGGGTCGAAGAGCGCCCGGAACTCGAGCTCATCACGCCGTCCCTCAAAATCCAGATCCCCGTCCACGCCTACCGCAGCAGTGACTCGGGTCACGTCTACACCGAGGCTGAGCGCAAGGAGATCCTCCGTGCGCGCCAGGGCGGAGAGCGCAACCGCCTGGGCCGGCAGTGGAATCGGTACCCCACCTGGAGCATGCCGCCGTGCAAGCGCCAGGCTTGCCTGCAGGCCATGGCCAACAACGACGACAACTTCGCCGAGGCCTCGGCCTAGGCCACGTCCCCTCCTACTTACTCAGGTAGGGCCCAGCATTCAACGCTGAGCCCTACCGACACGCAGTGCGCACAAAGCAATTTGTGCATAGTGCAAAAAACACCACCGATCAACTCGGTGGTGTTTTGTTATCAGCTTTAATAGATCCTTCGACTCCTGCCTGCCGGCAGGCAAGGCGCTCCGCTCGCTCTGGATGACGAAAAAGGGGGGTATGACTGGTGTTTTATTTTTTTTAAATCTAACCGCAGGTCCCCCGCCAATTTTTACTATCCAATCTTGAGTACGTGCTGTTACTCAACGTTATATGACGGCGTCGGGCCTTGTGATCCGGCACCAACCAAGAGCACATAGAATATACAAATGAAAAATTGGCTGCAGGCTGCGGCATTCTTTGCGGCCGTGGGACCACTCTGAAAAGGGCTCTTTCTTTCCCCGGTTTCTTTGAGCCAACAAAGAAATCGGGTCAGGGGTCTGGGGGTGAAACACCCCAGGTGTATTACTCTTGCCCTATCCTTGAAAGCCTAACCGCCTCATTCCACGCCAACTCCAGCGTCACCCTTGCAGTCTGCGCAATCTCCTTTGACTGCACCTCAACCGCTATTATGGTCGAGGAATAAGAAAACATCACAACCCTGTCCCCGCACACAGTCATCTCCCCTTTTATGTTCAAAACCTCAGGGTCAACAACGACATATTCAAAATTATCCAACTCATCTAAATGTGAAACGTCTTGGGACGTTGCGATGATTGTCTTTACTTTACGATCCTTACGCTTTAGCTCCCTAGCGTGCTCTTGATCATTAGCTGGATCATAAAGCTGCCTAAGTGTATCGAGCCCCACTATTTGAATAATGTCCTCGTCGAGCATCTCGTACTCAGCTTGCATGGTTCGCAGTCCTGTAACGCGCTCAAAGTAGCGAATCCTTGGTTTGCTGCCATCGGTATTATGAAAGACTTGTAAGCGCTCAATTGTTTGATGGGCTCTGTGCTTTCTTTTTTCCAACTCTTTTTGCTGCAGATCAAGCAATCTAATAATCGAGCCTGGTGCCTCGGCACGAAAGCTCTGCGAGCCATCGATACTAACCAATGTGATCAATCCCTTTTTTATCAAACTCTTCAAAACAGAATAAGTGGTCGCTCGATTGTTTCCTGCCTTCTCACCAATCTGCTGTGCACTTGAAACTCCAACCTCAAGTGCAGCTAAGTAAACCCTGGCCTCTTTTTCTGAAAATCCTAAATGCACTAATTCAGTTACTATCTCCCGCATAAGCCTAACCCCTTAAAACCTCCCAAGTTTTCTGTGCCGTATCGCTCCAATTAAACATTCGGGAGCGCTGCGTGCCCTTTTGAACCAACTGTGATCGAAGCTCACTATTTTGCATCTGCCCTATCGCCTCAACCCAATCATCGACACTGTTCGTTGATCGAATGATTGCAGCGTCACCGCAAACTTCCCGCAATGCAGGAATGTCTGATGCGATAACAGGAGTGCCGGCCGCCATCGCCTCAAGCGCTGGAATTCCGAATCCTTCATAGGTCGAAGGAAAAACATACGCCAACGATCCGATCATCAATGGCGCCAGATCTTCTTCAGGTACAAACCCCAAAACATGAATCTGATCTTTAAATTTTGAGCTTTCGATATTATTTATTATATCTTCCTGCCCATTCCCCATCTTTCCTGCCAAAACAAGATTTAAATCTGAATCTGGGTGATATTGTCTAAACTTTTCGAAAACATCGATTAAAAAGCTAATTCCCTTCTTCTTCTCAACTCGTCCAACAGTAATAAGGTAGTTCTGGGCTTTGAGGTTATATTTCTTCAAAGTTTGATCGATCTGCTCGTCCCTAACCCTAAAATCCTCAGGTCTGATGCCCAGTCGAGTCACAATCATTCGATCTACTTGTACCTGATAGAACTTTCCCAAATCATCACGCGTGGTCTCTGAAACTGTCAGAATCTTGTCTGATTTCTTTACAGATCGCGCCACAGCCCATCGCTGTCTCATACGATTAAAAAATGTATACACCTTTGGCACATGAACAAAAGCTATGTCATGAATGGTGTTCACAATTTTTATTCGGCCTGCAAACAATGGGATCTCGTGCGCTGGTGAAAAAAATACATCAGGTTTTGTTGCTAGCAACTCATAACTCAACCTTAAATGCGTCCAGCCTTTTGTAAGTATAGGCAACTTGATAATTCTCCACTCCCAACCAGCAGGCAAAACTCCCAGCTCATCGACCTTTGCAGACGCATACAAAAAAACTCGCTCACCCTCCATAAGCGGAGCTTTCATCATTTCTGTTATTAGCTCATACACATACCTTTCCACTCCAGTTCGATTAGGTCGCGTAAGAGCATTTACATCTATTCCGTAAATCATACCTATCCTGTGAACACGCTTCGCTTATAAGCATCAAGGTTGTCCAGTGCAATCCCAGTTCCCTTGGCAACGCAAAGCTGAGACTCTTCTGCCAAATATGTTGGTACACCAGTGGCCTCGGCGATCAACCGATCGAAGTTCCGCAACTGCGCACTTCCTCCCGAAATCACGATCCCTTTGTCCATCACGTCAGCTGACAGTTCAGGCGGTGTTTTATACAGCACCTCCTTAACAGCCTCTAGGATCCCCTCTAAGAGCGATTGGATCGCTTCAGTGACATCATCCGAGGTTACGATCATTATCTTTGGTAGCCCCGTAATCATGTCTCGACCCTTAACCTCCATCTCCAATTTGTCTTCTAAATACATTGCTGAGCCAACACGAATCTTAATCTCTTCAGCTGTTCGCTCGCCAACTGCTAGGTTATACTTCTTTCTAATGTGATCCATTATTGCCTGATCAAACTTAACACCTCCAATACGAACAGAGTCAGACGCAACGACTCCACCAAGCGAAATAACCGCTACCTCGGTTGTTCCGCCGCCGATCTCAACAATCATATGGCCAGATGGACTTCCAATAGGAATGCTCGCACCGATTGCTGCCACGATTGGCTGACGAATAATATACGCCGCCTTGGCACCAGCTGAGAGCGCCGCGTCAATTACTGCTCGTCGCTCAGTTGACGTAATTCCACCAGGCACCGCAATCATAACCTCTGGACGCAATATTCGCATGCCGCCGAGTGATTTGTTTATAAAATATCTCAGCATTGCCTCGGTTGTTTTGTAGTCAGCGATCACTCCGTCTTTGAGTGGACGTTGAGCAACAATTGTATCCGGCGTGCGACCAAGCATATCCTTGGCCTCCTTACCAACCGCCAAAACCTTTCTGTCAGCCTTGGACACGGCAACAACTGAGGGTTCATTTATAATAATTCCACGCTTTGGCAAATAGACCAAAACCGTGGTTGTTCCCAAATCAATTCCAATTTTCTTTTCGAACATAGCTGTTATTAACTACCCCCTGCCCTCCATTTAAATAACTTGTCATCCCGGCCCCTGAGCCGCCTGCCTGCCGGTAGGCTGAGGATCTCCGGCGAAGCCGGACCAGGCTCCGCCTGGCATCAATTATCGAACTCAATTTATCGATGGGCCCCTGGTCGTAGCCAGGGGTGACACAATAGCAACTAAAACTGCACAATAAACTCCAAATCACGATTAAGCTGTGCATCGACGTGATATGTCTGGTCACCATACTGATCTTCGAGCTCAGATGGCTGTGCTGCTCTTAGATTTTTATCAAAATCCAGGTCCAGAGTCAATGTAGCCTGTTTAGAACCGATCTGCTTGAATACTGCTAAATCGTAAGATCCGCTATTTATTGAGCTCGCTACAGAGCTTGGTAATTGATAGGTAAACGACAACGTACCGATTTCACCTGGCTCAATTGAAATATAACTGCCAAAACGTGACATTCCCAACTCGTCATAAGATGAGGCACTCTCGCCAGAAGTATATATCAACTCACTACCGATTGGTGCCAAAATACTGGTATAGCTTTGGTATCTTGTTGTACGCCAATCAAATCCTCCATTGTGGTAATACGTGATATCAACTTGTGCCAGATACCCATCATCATTTGGAATAATCGAATATGCGATCTCTTTCTCCATCGCATGGTCTGTCTTTAGAGCACCCATGTTAGCGTCAGCAACGATCAGGAAATCATCATGATTATCAATATCAATCGTGCCTGACCAGGCAGCATCCTCAAATACAACCTGAGTTTGTGCGTCAAAACTATAAAGCGCAATCTGTTTTTGTATAAACATCTCCGCAAAGGCATCAACCAAATTCGGCAACTCACTAACTGAGATGCTCATTAAACTCCCTATCAACTCATCAACTAAATCATTAATAATTGCTTTTCTATCATCCCAAGCAACTCCTCGATCTTTAAACCCGTACTCTACATCGTATTCCAAAGTCTCTGTGAACGTTTCACTTGTAAAAGTAATACCGTCAACTGTAACGTCTCCTATGACCTCAAGCAACATCTCTATAACCGTTGGTGTGAATCCGATCACACCGTGGACCTCTGGCACTGGCTGACCTGAATACGCATATTCTTGTCTTAAAAGCTGTACAGCGGTCTTACTGGACTCGGCAAAGTCAGGATACCAGTTTGCATCCCTGAAATACCACGTATCAAGCCCTAGATACGCCTCAATCGGATATGGCGGCACCACAACATAATCATCACCCTCAGCTAACCGATCGATAGAGTATGTGTCTGCTGTATTGATATCGATGATCTCACCATCACGGACCTGCAACAAACCATACACGCCCATAAACCCACCACCTGGACGCATTTCTGTATTGTTTAAAAATATCAATAACCACTGTCTATCCTGATCAACTCCAGCAATTTCCTCAATCGACTGCGCAAATGGCGTTATTAGATTCACAGCAGATGAAATCTGCGGTAGGACCTCTTGCAACTGCGCAACTACAATATCGATATCTCCAAATAAATCCTGCCCCTCTAACACTGAAAGTTTCTCTTGCGCGATCTCTAACTGAACACTTGCTTGCGCTAAATCAGGAGCGATATTCTTAAAGGTCTGCAACATTTGCACACGGACATCGCTCGGCAGAGTCTCGAACGTATACTCTTTATCGAGCCCTGATACTTCACCTAATGCTTCTTGAACCTCAAACATCGACGCATAAACGTCCTGCACAATTGATAAAGAATCATCCATTACTCCTACGAGTGTCACCCCGGTGTCGACCAATACAACTAGTGCCTCGGCTTGATCGCCAACATATGGCAATGGGTATGCAAGTTTTGCAAACCAAAGGCTGCTCCTGGCGGTCTCGAGTGCCTCACCTGCAATACGGACTTCTTTTTGCGCATTTTCAAAATCAAACTCTAATGCATAATCTTGAGCGTACTCAAGAGAACTCTTTGCAGTTAATCCGGCACTCACCAACCTTCCGACGCTAATTAAAAAAATCAAGCACCCGATGATCAATACGGTCGCGACAACACCAACACTGACCTTCTTAACGATTGAAGGCCGCTTTGGAGGTTGATAGGAAATCATTGGCTCAGTATCGACCTCCGGACCCCCCAAGGCATCAGGCTCTTGTAAAAAATTTAACCCTTTAGACATGAAATCATTATATCAGTTCATCTTGCTCTAGGCTAAGCCCGGTGGGCTTGGCCTCTAAGGCTTAGCCATTTGGGCTAAGCCCAAATGTACCTATTATGAAAATATTTGATTAAATCTTATTGGGGATCCATATCTAATCCAATCAATGAGGAACCTATCATACTCAGCTGATGTCTTAAATTCATCCGCTATTAGTCCTGTACTAATAAAACTTTCCTTGCCGAAAATATATGAATAACTAGACCACTGATATTTTTTTAAAAAATCAAGAGCCTTCTTTATATTCCGCACACCTTTCAACTTCCAATCGTTAAAATGATATTTTAAAGGATTCAAATGTACATATCTTGAAATGTGCAAAAAATGAGCGTCATCTAGTAAGGGCTTCGCTCTATAGGGTCCTTCGAATAGACATCCTGTTCTTTTATATTTTTGATTAAAGTATTCAGTGTATTTTGTGCCAATCTTATGCATAAAATCCGAGACACCCCTGTCTACTCCTTGTCTTAAAACTAGATGAAAATGATTATCCATAAGACAATAATAATTAATATCGACATATGCAACACCATCTTTATATTGAGAAGATTTGAGAGCTTCTATAAATTCTTCATAATCAAACTGATCTTGAAATGTGCATCTCTTATCAACTCCTCGATTATAGATATGATAATAATTGCCGTTCGCGAACTGTTCTCTTCGCATAATTTTCTTTATATTATTTAAGTAAAAATTCTCCTAGCAATAAGGAGAGGATACTTAAATTATACACTATACAAACTGAACAATTGTCAATATGGGCTGTGCGTACAAAATAATCATGGCTAAGCTTGGTGGGCTTAGCCATCTGGGCTTAGCCCAAATGGCTAAGCCCAGATGACCGCACCTTACTCCTCGGATTCTCCGAGCTTCTATACTTTGCAAAAAACTTTAACGCACTTGCTATCTGGATCCAAGCGAATCTATTGAATAATTGTCGTATGAAACTACCATCTGCACTTGCTCGACGGTGGTAATGAATCATATGAGCTTCGGGATAATATACTACCCTGTGTCCGTTTTCCCAAAACCGCCGACATAAATCATTGTCTTCGTAATACATGAAAAATCTCTCGTCGAAATGTCCAACTTCATCCAGTGCTGAACGACGAGTAAACAAAGCGGCACCGATGAGTGAGTCAACGTCCATCTGAGACCCATGATCCTCGTGAACCATAAGATAGTGATCCACGGCCTTACGCCCAACCGGAAGCCTACCCAGTGGAGTTCTTCTGTACGCTGGGATCATGATGGTTGGGAATCTATAGCATGAGTGCTGTAAACTACCATCTGGATTCATCAATTTTGGTCCACACATTCCTACGTCTGGATTTTGATCCATGAACTCAAGCATCGACTCCAATGATTCAGGCTGAACAACAATGTCTGGATTAAATATCAAAACGTAACGACCCTTCGCTGCCTTCAAACCAACATTCATTGCTGCCCCGAACCCCACGTTGCGCTCCAATCCGATGTGGTGAATGTGCGGGAATTCATCTTTGAGAACTTGGGCAAATCCAGCTTCTGGATTGTTATCAATAATAATAACTTCAAATTTCACTTTTGGTGCAGCCCTATTGATACTCGACAAAGTTTGTCGCAATAAACGACCCTCAAAAGTATGAACTATGAGTATGGAAACATCGATTTTATCTGCGTTATTCAACATAGCCACGAATCTCGCGCTCTGGTTTTAGCTGTCGTTTTAAAATATGTTTGCGTTTTCTTAGCATTTTTGGAATCAAGCCAATACCACTAATGAGTCTTGCACGTGTTTGGCTCTCGAAGAAAAATGCATAAATAACCCTAACACCTTCATTGAATATGATCCAGGGCAATCCAATAATATAATCTCCAAAAGTTAAGTTCTTTAAAAGCACGAAAAGTTGATTGCGCGTTGAGTAACTAGCAAAAAATGGATTCTGACCTTTCCGATTTTTAAGCCGCTGGAACCAAGTCTGCCTTTCTGCCCCATACATTCCGCGATAATGATATGCAATAGCATCTGGCACAAATACCGTTTTCCACTGTCGCTTCTGTAATCTCCAAGCCAAGTCACAGTCCTCTCGATACGCGAAAAAATCTGAATCAAAGAGATCCTTATCAATCATCACGTCACGCACGACGTCAAGTGGAATCATGAACATGGCGCCACCCGGGCCAAACAAATCGAACTTTTGGTCATACTGCCCAGAGTCCATATCGCCCGCCCCTCGGTCACTCATGCGCCATGACTTTGAAACGACCAACCCAGTTGTATCGAAAATATCTGACTTAACAGTCTCCTCCAAATACTCATCACCGATGTTCTCACCAAAAGCTCTGTAGATTTTTGGCTGGACTGCACCAACGTTCTTAGAAAGTGCACCAACCATCCTCTCTACCGCCTCGGGCTCAAATAACATATCAGCATTTGCTAGCACGATAGCGGCCTTTTGCCCCTCAGGCGCACGATCAAGTGTAAACCTTATTAACTGATTGTGCCCTTCTGCGAATCCAAGGTTCTTATTGTTACGAACTACAAGATTTTTTGGACAGTGCCCTTGAATAAACTCATACGTTCCATCAGTTGAGCCATTATCCAAAAGACGAATCGTAAAATTCTTATAAGTCTGACCCTCAAGCGACTCTAAAAGCGCAGGCAAATAATCCCGCTCATTCCAAGCAATAATGTGAATATAAACATGCATAGTTGCAATCAGTTTAGCTCAACTTTGATATTTTGGCGAATACATCGATTGACCGTCATATGACAATTAGGTACTCTAAAAATGTCCTCCCTCCAACTCAAAAGCGAGAAATGCAATGTTTCCACTTCCGCCCTATCCGGTATTCAACGAACTGGCGTCTGGTATTATCTTTATCTGCTGCCTATTCGCGACCGTGCCCGGCTTCCTCTGGTTCCGAGGTCACAATCCTCGAAAATTGCATGCGATCGTTCTGGCGATCTGTGCGGCAATTCCGCCGATCATGCTATTGCACTGGTTCCCCTGGGTTCAGATCACTAGTCAACCGATCCAAAGCTGCTGGTTCTATCCGCATCTGATGCTGATCGCATCATTCGTACTCGAATATGCATGGTCAAAGCGTCGTGACCGTATGACTGCAGAAGCCCAGGCTCGTCGTAACTCACCCCATCGCTCGGGGTGAGCTTTGTTTTTAAAACATTGTGATAAAACAAATTCCGGACGATCGTCCGGAATTTGGAAAATTTAATAATTCAATTGTATTATTTGCGTTTTTGCTTCTTTGTCACATCAAACCCTAAGTATTTTCCTGTCATCATTCTGGTTTGTGCATCAATTGCCGGCCAAGCACCGAAAACTATGAAAGTTATGGGTAGAAGTGCCCACTGCAGAACCATGACCAACCACCACCAACGAGACTTGTCCGCTGGGCGCTTTGGTAAAAGCCAAAAACTCAACATCGCGCTAACAAACACTCCAGCGGTCGCGATCTCCATCATATGCTTGAGTGTAAATGGTGAATTTGCCAAAAGTGCAGTCGGTGTATCTTGAAGAACAAAAAACGGTAAATACCCAAGCACAAAAATCAACATCGGTGCTGTTGCCCAGGTGTACATTCCTTCAAGCTGGTTAAACACATACTTAACCTTGATCCACCAAGGAATCATTTTATTCTCCTTAAACTTCTCCAGCATGTACGGCAAATGCTCAACACCCCAAGCCCATCGACGCTGCTGTTTATAAAGTGCCTTCATCCCATCCCAATATCCAACGCCTTCTACTGCATCCATGTACACAGGCAGGAACATTGGCTCAACGCGGTAATCTCCATTATATTTAATCAAACCTTGCAAAAAGATTCGTGAGTCCTCTGAAACCAAGTTTGGTTCGTGAAATCCAACATCAACTAACATCTGCCAAGTCATTGAATGCGATGAAAAAGTCCACATCCTGTCAGACCGCGCTAGCTCGGAAAGTAGCCAAAAGGTTGTACCAAATACAGAAACACGAATCGGCGCCTGAACTTTCCAAACATTATTGGAATACAGCACAACTGGTTGGTAAGAAGCTCTTGTTGGATTCTCAACTGTTAGGAATAGGTAACTAAGTCGTGAGTAGTACTGTGAATGTGCAATAGTATCGACATCAAAGGCTGTTGCCATTATATCTTCGTATGGGATCTGTTCCTCATCAATATACTTCTTTATCTCTGTCTCCATCCACTTCATGTTAGACCCCTTTCCAGGAATCTCACCCTTCATCCCTCTTGGATGAACAGTTGTCACGAATTTAGAAAAAACTCCATCAAACTCAACCTTCAATTTTTCTGCGTACTTCTGGAAGTTCTCTTGGTCACCTTCTTCACCGCCAAGCACAACAATGAATCGATCATTGCGATATGTACAATCCTTAATTGACTGCAAAGCGTCACGCAGGATTTCATAACTCTCCTTGTAAGTTGGCAAGAACACCACATGGTAAAGTCTGTCCCAATCTTCTATCTCCTGAGTCTTTGCATACCAATCAACGAGCATAGCTTTTCTATATGTCTTGTGTGCGAAAAGTACAAAGATTAAAAAGTACAGAACACGCATGGTCCAATACAAATCGAAAATTATAATAAACACCACAGCGATTGCTGGTGCAAAAAAAGAAGCACCTATTGCCAGTGCAAATGTTGTCCAAATTAAAATTCCGGGGATCATTTCCCAGAATCTATGCTTCCCATATTGTGATGCATTTTCGTCCATAGGTCGCTCAGACTAGCACAAAAGGAGCTAATGATCAATATTAACGCCAATTGCAAGTCTCTTCTTAGGTCTTAAGATACTTCCTCATCGCGAAAGCTGTTGTTAGCAAGCTGAGTGCGGCAAGAGCTAAAAATTGCCAGCCAAAGATGAACAATGCGTTCTCTTGAAAGTAGTTAAATATACTTGCCGATGCGTCTCCAAAATAATCTGTAATTTGCCCACGTGACGCTCCTAAAATTCCAAATGTAATAGCGACCATTAAAATTGTTGCGCAAAAACTATACAAAAGTGCCTCCAGAATAAAAGGTCCACGAACAAACCAATTATTCGCACCCACCAACTTCATTATCCCAATCTCATCACGATGCACATAAATAGCTACACGTATCGTATTAAAAATGATCATGATCGCGATTAGCACAAATAATCCAGCCAACGCAAAACCTGCATAACCAATGCGTGTATTTAATGCTTCGATTTTCGAGATAACTGCTTCGTAATCAGTGAAATCTTGTTCTTTGATATAACTTGAGAACTCCGGTGTCTCCATCGCCTCAGCAATAAAAGCAAAGTCGTCAGTCGACTGCGTGGTCACAACTAATGAATGCCCAAATGGATTCTCACCAATCTCATCAAGTGATGACAAAATAACTTCGTCATCCACGTGTCGAGTCCTGAACAAATCAAGCGCCTCATCGGCTGACACATACTCCACATCTCTAACTTGCGCAAAACCTCTCAAGTACCCCTGTGCTGAAGTAACAATGTCCTCTGACGTTTCTGTATTAAAGTAAAATGTAACCTCAACCTTTTGTTCAACTGCCTCGAGTACCGAATCGGCTACCACGTTCATGAAAAGAACTGCGTTGACCGTGATCAGGGTTAGAACAAAAATAGTTAGTGTAATAAAAGATAGCCAGAAATTGCGAAATATATTCTGGAATGTAAATTTTATCACCCTTGTTAGTGACAATGTGAGGCTCATGAAAGAATATATTTACCACGTTGAATATCTGAAACAATCTTTCCGTCTGCGATTGTTACAACGCGTTTTTTTAATGCATTAACAATATCGCGATCGTGTGTCACCAAAACAACCGTTGTTCCGTATTCGTTAATTTTTTTAAGCAATTGAATAATCTCGTGAGCATGAATAGTATCGAGATTCCCCGTCGGTTCATCAGCAACCAAAATCTTTGGCCGGTGAACTAATGCGCGAGCGATTGATACGCGTTGCTGCTCACCACCTGAAAGCTGACGCGGATAACGAGCGTGCTTATCTGAAAGTCCCACAATCTTTAATACCTGAGGCACTATCTTGCGAATTCTTACTCGTGACTCTCCGGCGACCTCCAATGCGAACTTTACATTCTCCAAAACTGTCTTTCGTGGCAACAATTTGAAATCCTGAAAAACTATTCCAATCTGACGACGTAATTCTGGAACCTCGGACTGCTTAATACCACTAATGTCCCAATCTCCGATTACAATCTTTCCTTTTGTTGCCTGCTCTTCGGCAAATAGCAATTTAGCCAATGTTGTTTTTCCAGATCCACTCTGCCCAACAACGGACACAAACTCACCCGGTTTGATATGCAAACTTACATGCTGCAAGGCATGTGTGGTTGGTGGATAATGTTTGCTGACATTAGAAAATCGAATCATACTACAAAATCATTATATCACGGCTCAGAAAACAGAACCCAAAAAATAGTACACAGCTCGATTGATTAATGGCTTAGCCAAACAGGCTTAGCCATTTGGGCTAAGCCTAAATAGCTAGACCTTGGAAGAGGGTTTAATGTAATATATTTAAAACACTCAGTTCAATCAAACTGAGTGTTTTTGATTTGCCTTATTGCGAAAGCTCGTCTCTCTTCTTCATCACCTTGCCTTCAAGATCAAGATCATCAGCATTATCGACATCCTCACCTCGTGTGAACCTCGGGAAGAATGTTGCCTCTATATCTATGATGTATTGGCTCCAGTCGTCGCCGTAAAGTGTGTTAGCAACCTCTTCTGATGATATCCACCGGATAGTAACTCCGTCTGCATCAATTGCATAGACCTTAGGGTCAGACTGGATCTTGATGAGTACTACTCCAGGGTTTGGAAGCATTGGGTTTCCGAGTTGGATAGTAGTGAGAGTTGCATCCGTGACTGTCTTAATATTGTCGAAGTTGTCTTGGTAGGTAAAGAATGTTTGTGCGTCCATGAAAGGACGTCGAACCATTTCGTTTGTTGATATGTCTGTGTCGAGGTAGTAAACGGTTGAGAAGTATGAACTTCGGATGTAATCCCCTATCTCAGTTACAGATATATCTTCCACCTCTCCTGTCACTGGTGAGTAGCCTTGCTCGCCCGTGGTTGGCTCTGTTACTTCTGAGGTTGGGTCTTCTGTCGTATCATCGGTCAAATCTTCTGTGCCGTCGTCCGCACCGTTGAGCGCACAGCTTTCGGTCTCGAAGGTGGCTGTGATCTCAGCTAGGTCTGTTCCTTCGATCTTAAACTGCAATGTTGAACCTACAATGTCCGCTGGTATTGTCCAGGTGTAGTTCTCTGTGTTGGTTATTGGTCCTTCAATGAGAGTGTATGTTATTCCTGCGTCTGTAGAATAGTATAGGTTGACGAGGTTCACAGAAGAGCTTGAAGCCCATGCAAGGGAGATGTTCTCTCCAGGGTTGAAACCTTCTTCGCATGTTCCAGATGCACTTGAGGACTCTGAGATTGAATCTACTGGATTGTCGTCTGTTCCTGAACCGATTGAAGGGTCTGGAGCGGATGATGAGACTGAGACGCCTCCAGAGGATGCTGTTGTGAATGTTGCGGGGTTAGTCACTCCTGAGATTGTACCTGCGAGCGAGTTGCTTGCTGTGTCAGGGGCAGATGTCATTTCAAAAGTATAATCTGTTGAGCCCTGAAGTTGGTCATGTGTGATAGTTAGGGTAGTGTCACCCACTGTCCAGTTACTAACCTTT
>JABHCP010000004.1 GCA_018673485.1 Candidatus Uhrbacteria bacterium | reverse complement strand
GGTTTCGCTCCGTCTGTTGATGCTTTAGAGCCTGACGTTGTTGAGTTTGCTGAAGTGTCGTCAATAGAGCCGGCGATGGTCACTGTTGGAACGACTTCTGTGTCACCATCGTTACTTTTTTCTGTAACAACGATTGTAATTTGTGAATCTGCCGTACGTGAGGCCGAGGCTACCGTATAGCTATCTGACAATGTGAAGTCAGCTCCGGCCACTGTTGCAGACTCAACATCTTCGGTCATTGCTAGAACAATTCTATCTATTTGTCCGTCTCCGTCATCATCATCTGTTACGGCAGTTGAGATTGATGGGCCTAGGTCTGTGAGGCTCACTGTTCCTGCTGTACCATCCGTAGCATTACCCGGGGTTCCAGAAGAATTTTCACCAAGCACTGACACTATATTACCCAATGTAAACCCTGAGGCATTACTATATAAAACTGCTACACGACCCCCTCCTCCACCTCCAGAATAATCCGTATTTCCATTTCCTCCATCCGCTGAAATCGTCCCAGCTCCTGACAATGTTCCTGTAGCAATATTAACGGAGCCACCAGATGCTCCTGCCGCTCGAGCGCCTGAACCATATCCGTCTCCGCCATCTGCATTAATATCTCCGGCAACGGACAATATACCTGATACATCTAAGAATATCTTTCCTCCGCCATAACCTCCGTTTGTATTAGCACTGCTACCACCACTACCACCTGAGCCAAATAAAGTTGGGCTCGCTGAATCTCCATATGTTGTAGTTTGAGAATTGGCAGTGGAATGTCCACGACCACCGGTACCCGCATGAGCTGCACCTCCCAGATACGTCTTTCCATATCCACTAGTAGTCTGAGTACAGACCCCCGTTCCAGTATTTGGACCATATCCATCAGAAGAACCATTCACTCCACCCTGGCAACCTTTCGATTGCGCGGAAATCGACGACGTTCCATCAAGGGTAAGACTTACTACATCCCAGTCGACACTTGCGTAGATGTCAGTATTTACTAGACTGACATCTATAGCATCATCTAAAGTCAGCAGTCCACCGCTAGCGCTTACTACCCCCGCATAGCCCCCAGTATATGTAAGGTTGTTTAGTTCTAGATTATTCGTTATAGCCCAATCTACCTGTGCACCTGCCTTGTTGAATAACACTGTATTCGTTCCAGAAGTTGTCCAAGTACCGGCTGAAAAATTTATAACGTCCACAGTGTCGCAAGTCCAATCCGTATCATCAAAAGCGAAAATGCTTGATGCCCCGACCGTTAATGTAGAAAAACCATCAACATCACACCATATATCCGCCCCATCTAAAAAAGTTATATTGGATCGTGTATAGTCATCTCCATCTTGCATCTCCAAGCCCGTTGATACCGTCAATGTATCTGCTGTTGTATCAATGATATATGTAGTTCCAACAGATCCATCTGTTGAATTACCTGGGGTGCCAGAGGATTTAGAACCTTTGTTTGCGGTAATATTTGCCAATGGGTATGTTGTTGTAGCATAGCTGACAGAAACACGGCCGCCTCCACCACCTCCAGAATAATTTGTATGACCATTTCCACCATCTGTCGAAATGTCACCAGAACCACCAAGCACACTTGCATTGATTAAAATGGCTCCACCAGAACCACCTCCGCCTTGATTACCAGCGCCGTAACCATTTCCACCATTTGCCACAATATCACCTGTAACTGTAAGTGTTCCTGAGGCACTAATAATAACCCTTCCACCACCATTTCCACCGTTCATATTAGAACCCCCTGCGCCACCTCCAGAACCTAAAAGTGCTGGATTCGTTGTATCGTCATAAATTGTTACTTGCTCGACGCTAACATTTCCCTTTCCACCAATACCAGCGTGCGATCCTCCGCCGAGATTTGTATATCCATACCCGCTTGTTGATGGTGCACAAACGCCCGTTGATGTATTTGGCCCTGAAGAAGCGCCAGTATTAACTGCACCCGCACACCCTTTTTCAGAAGTATCAATATCACCTACAAGTGTTACATCACGCGCATCTATCTGTACTCCAGTATTGTCTGACGCGGCATGCGTCACAGTGGCACCACTCGCAACAACAAAGTCATCACTTGCACCCAAATCCATTGCACCACTAAACGTAACAGTTCCCGAGCTAACCGTAACCGTTCCACCGCCTAAATCAATCGCTCCGTCCCAGGTAACCACAAACGTTCCAGCCAAATCTATCGCTGTACAACTATTTGATGATACATAAGCAGCGTTCACTGTCTCTGTGCCAGTGATGCTGCAGGTTGCAGCTCTAGCCTCTGGAATATTCACCATAAAGGTGAATGGAACTAAAACCATTGCAATGATCGAGACATTGCAAATGAATAAGGCAAGTGATCTTGTCTTCATATTTTTCATGTTTGAATTGTTGGCTATATTATAGCATCGCAGGCCGCTAAAAAAAATTAATGTGTGGATACAGAAAAGCTCGATGCTAACTTATCAAAAACAAATATCCCACTGTAAAAATAGCTAAATCTGCGAATACATGTGCGATCCATGATCCGACTATGTTATTCGTTTTTTGATATATAAAACACCACACAAGACCACCCACGCCGACACAAAGTCCAAAGAACAGTGTTAGGTGCCAAGGGAAGAATTGGCTTAGGATTATGAAGTGATGAAGTGTGAATGCGGCGCTGGAAATCAATGCGGATTTTAGCCAGCTCATTTCCATCTTGAAAACACCAAATGTGAACCATCGCCAAACATATTCTTCAAAGGCGGAATGTAAAAATGAAAACCCCAATGCCGCCAAAATGAAATATCCCGATATACCTACATCGTTAATCTTATCGTTTATCAAAGGCGCATATTGCAAAAGATACTCCTCGAACAAGAAGAATGTCGATAAGATCAATCCAAACGTTAACAACCCGAATGCCAATCCGTAAATCATCGACCGCAACCAACCACTTCGAGCAAATCCCACTGGAGTCTGAAATGGAACAATAAACAGCACAAGTGGAATAACAAACATCAAAATCTTAGCAGTTACATATATTGCCTGCACCGCACCAACAGAGTCAGCTGAGATAAAATACAAGAAACTCCCAATAACCTGAATAGCCATCACTAAGATGGCTAAATAATACAAATGTTTTATGCGGACCTTACTGACCATAAATCTTTATGACTGCGCTATCTTTATAATCAGCTAATAAATCTGACAATGTGTTTTTATATAGCACAATCTTCTGCCAACCGATTTGAGTACACGCCTCTGTATCCTCAGATTCGACAAGATCATAAGCTGCAGCAACCACGAATCGATCCTCTAATTCTATCACTTCTGATATTTGATCAACCTCGCGCATCCAGACCCCTTTCATCTCCTCGTCCAAATCATCAATGCACACATATCCAGCATCGCCACCAAACTGACCTGAAGCAATTTCAGAATACTGAACTGCCAAATCATCAAACGTAATTCCAGACTCAAACAATGAAACCACATGCTCGAGCTCACCGATGACACTTTGCTGGTGTGCGAGCGAACTATAGATGGCCTCATCAACCGCACCGGCGAGCGCTAAAGGAATAAGTACATAATCTTCATATTGATCTTGCGTCCAGCCATACTGAGTCCACTGATCTTGATCTACGCTCACAGTATCCACAGAAACATTTAACTCATCTGCAAATTGCTCAATCAATTTCTGACGCACTATCGCATCAATGGCCGTACCAAAGCTATCTTCAACCTCGCCTTCCAAAACAGCCAAGCTGTCAAAAGCAAAAACTTCTTTGTAAAAAAACGCATCACCGTTAACTGACCCAGCTGGAATTGGCAAAACATCAACAACCCACTGTGTTAGATTTGAATTTACATGTTTGTTGTAGATCTGACTGTAAACAAAGTAAGAACCAGCCATAACCACAATCAACACAAATAGAAACAAAAAATTCAGTACGGAAAATTTCGACTGAACCTCCTCAACTTCAACTTCGTCCTTAGCTATTCTCATATTCTTTCATCGATTCAAACGTACTGTGATTAAAAAAGTAATAGAACCAACGAGCCACGTTTGTCATGCCGTCATCAACGCCCTCGCCATCACCCTCCTGATTATCAACATCATCTTGAATTACAATTACTGTCTCACCTTCCTCCCCTAAGCCCTGCTTAGTCCTTCCTTCAGACTCCAAAAAATACTCACTTGATAGTTCTTGTATGAGCGCCATAGTCTCCAATTGCTCACTCTCAGCCTCAGTTTTTTGCTCCTGCAGATCCTCAATATAGTGCTGAACTTGAATATTTCCAACATACTCGCGACCAAAGGCCATCAGAAAAATAACAAGCAACACTGCCAATATTGCAATAACCCACTTTTGTTTTTTTGATTCTCTACGACCCATCTTGTTTTTCTATGTCTTGTTTTGTAATTCTAACCTTATGCTTAGTTCCTACAGAAGCTTTAGCGTGAATATCCTGCACAGCTTCGAGCAATGACTCAAATTTTTCTGCCTTCACTAAATCTGACAACTTTATATCATACGAATGATCCTTGTGAGTCCTAATATAAACTGACGAAAGTTTGCACAACTTTTGCAACAACCCTTTTCGTTCCAACTCTACGTCATCAATATCTTGAATATCAATTTCTGTAATCTCTCGCTGAAAAAGCCCCTGTTGCTCTGAATCTATCACGCGCTCATCTGTAATAATCAATATGCTATAAAACCACATCACCCACAACCTAGATAAATACAATATTGCAAACGCCAAAATGATGATAAAGATCACAAAACCAAATCCACCCAGTCTCATCAGAGGAAAGAAAAAGAAAAACGGAACCAAGATGAAAATTACTGCGAAAACAAATCTAGGCAATTCCCTACAAATACTTTTTCTAACCACCGCCAGCACTTGCTCTTGTGGCTTTAGCTCAACTGTTGTCATAGTGCGGTAAGACTCTTAATAGCTCGACGTGCACTCTCCCTATCGTCCATGTGCACCTTCTTGCCCTTTTTGACTGCCATCACTGTCTCGGACCCTTTTCCGGTTATTATTACCGCGTCACCTTTTTTTGCTAAATGAATCGCCTTATCTATAGCTGCATCTCTGTCCTCAATCAACAATAAATTAACACCCTCCTGCTTTCCCGCCTTAAGTGCACCTTTTGCCACCTCTTCAATGATCTGCTGGGGATCTTCGTCGTACGGATCCTCATTTGTGATTATGACAATGTCCTCATACTCCGCTGCTATTTTCCCAATCTTTTGTCTGCGAGCTTTATCTCGTCCGCCACCAGCGCTACCATGAATACCGATTATTCGTTTTGGCTTAAGCACCTTAACTGCACTAAGCAACGCATGAAGCGCATAGGGCTCATATGCGTAATCGACAATCACTGAGAAGTCCTGACCTTCGTCAACCCGCTCAAAACGACCGGCAATAGGCTCAAGATTCTCAAGCGCTTTTTTAATCTTCTTCTGCGAGAAACCAAGCGCAAACAAAACCGCCAAGGCGCTGATTGCATTTTTCTGCTGGAATGTAGCAATGTACGGAACAGTCATGCCAACATCATTAACCTTTATAGCAAGTCCTGGGGCATCACTCTTTCCGCGCTTTACAACTAAATGATCAGTGTCAGGCGACCCCGACTTTGAATACGTCACGTGTCTGTCGGCCTTAAAAGATGAAAAATATGGCGCATAGTCACCATCGGCATTAATCACTGCAATCTTATCTATCTTGTTTCCGTTAATAGTCTTGCGTGAACGATTTACGAGATGAGCGAACAACTTTCCTTTTGCTTTTTTATAATTATCAAAACCGCCGTGGGCCTCAATGTGTTCTGGTGTTAAGTTTGTATAAGTTACAAGATCGTAGTTTATTCCGATGTGCCGATGCTGCTCGATCCCCTGCGAACTTGTTTCAACAATTGCGTAATCACAACCTGCACGCACCATGCGCCGTAAGATCTTCTGCAGATAAAAGCGCCCTGGCATGGTCATCTTCATCTCATTAATAATCTCATGACCAGCAATTGAAAACCCAGCAGTACTTGTGTAACCCACTGTGAAATCAAGCGACTCCAACATTTGTGCCAACATCTGTACAGTTGATGACTTTCCATTGGTTCCCGTGACACCGATTACAACTAACTCGTTTGACGGACTCCCATAAACAAAAACCGCAAGCTTTGCCAGGGCTAGGTGGTAAAACTTCAGAACAGGTTGCGGAATAATTTTTCGCAGTAAATGGAGCATATATTTGTCATTCTGAGCGAACGAAGTGAATCGAAGAATCTCTTCTAATCGAACTGAGCTTAATGAGTAGATCCTTCGACTCGCCTTATGGCTCGCTCAGGATGACGATAAAAATTAAAGATTCCTAACCTCTTCACGGAATTGCTCCCCGCGATCGAATTCATTTTTAAACATATTAAAGCTCGCCGCAGCAGGAGACAGTAAAATAATATCACCCGACGCTGCTAAAGACTTGGCATGCAAAACAGCATCCTTCATCGACATAATCTTCTCTGTCTTTTTCACGCGATCACCAACCTTATCGGATATCATCTTTGAAGCGTCACCCTCGAACAATACTAAATGCTTACAAGTTTCCGCTATCTGATTAGCAAGTTTGTCGTACTCAGCTCCCTTATCCATTCCTCCAGCAATTAAAATAACATCAGCATCTGCACCAAATCGTTTAAGTGCCGCGATTACTGCATCGGGCTGAGTTGCGGTTGTGTCATTAATGTAAGTAATCTCATCAACCTCACGAACCAACTCCTGCCGATCTGACACCCCCTGGAACTCACGAGCGATTCTTTTTACAACGTCTAACTCCAAACCACGCAACCTGGCTGCACAAATTGAGGTTAAAATATTCTCCATGTTGTGATCTCCCTTAAGACCAACCTCTACCGCTGGAATAATTTCCTCTTGCTGTCCGTCTTTTTGGAACACGATCATTCCATCTTTTATAAAACAACCATTGTGGTCCATGTAACTACGCGAGCACCAGAACAACTTCGCACGCACTCGTGGCTCCATCGCTCTCACTGTCTCGTGATCATAATTCAATACCGTGTACTGATCAGGGTCTTGTGAGAGAAAAATGATTTCTTTTGATTTTATATAATCCTCGTATGAATTATATCGATTCAAATGATCCGGATATACATTCGTAAGAACTGAAATATCCGGCCCCTTTCCGATATCCTCAAAGGCACCCGGCAAACTCTCAAGCATCCATGACGAAAGCTCAAGCACGATTAAAGTCTCTTCACCGCGCACTAATAACTCATCAAGATATTCAAGCGGTGACACTTTAATGTTTCCAGCAACGATAGTTCTATCGTCCTGACTTTCAAACATCGTACCGATCATTTTTGTGGTAGTTGTCTTTCCCTTGGTTCCGGTAACCGCCACTATTGAATACGGGCAGTAACGGAAGAAAATACTTACGTCAGACTCGATCGATACTCCTGACTGCTTAGCGGCAACAATGAACTCAGACTCACTTGGCACACCTGGGTTCTGCACTACGCAGTCAACTTCTGTAAAATCTTCTTCTCTGTGCTCACCGAGCACAAAAAGTGGTGTATAGATTGTACGGTCCGGATACATCTCGCGGTACTTGTGATACCACTCCATTACCAAATCCATAGATTCTTCAAGCTCAGTCTCATCTTTAAGATCGGTGATGATGGTCTGCGCACCATGACGAATAAGCCATTTCGCAGCCCCCAAACCACTACCCTGCTTATAACGCCCAAGCCCCATCACTGTAACCACAGCATCTTGAAAATTCTCGATTTTACGTAAATCCATATGTGAGTATTATAGCAAAAGAACGGTGCAGTTAGTAGATGAGCTTATTCATATATACAGTTTCCATCCAAGGTTGAACCTTTAAAGGTTCAACCTTGGACATATTAACAAGTAATCTTTACACCTCAACGAAAAAATGATGCTATGTATATATACTCCCCCATTAATTATTAATGTGGGATTTTTTTATGAAAAAGCAAAATCAACATTTTGGATACTACCATGTGTATAATCGCGGAGTTGATAAAAGGCCTATATTCTTAAACGACAAGGATCGAGTCAAGTTTCTTGGGTGCATGCAAGAACTGTGCCTTAATAACGAAATACGGCATGCAACAATCTTAGCCTATTGTTTAATGGATAATCACTATCATTTTTTAGTGGAGCAGACCCGCGAAAACGGATTAGCAAAATTCATGCATCGACTTGGAACCTCATATACGATGTATTTCAATAAATCATATAAACGTAAGGGCTCACTATTTGAGTCACGATACAAAGCAACCTTGATTCCTGAAGATCGACATTTATTTCATGTATTTCGGTACATACATCTCAACCCAATAAAATTCTTTAAGAAAGCATATATACGTGAAGTGGACAACATCGAAAAGGCAATAAACTTTGTGTACGAATACAAATGGTCAAACTTGAAAAAAGCATTTAGTGCCTCCAAGAAATCAATGCACTGCGATTTACTCAAAAATGAATTTATAACTAAAGATGCGTACAATGGGTTTCTTTCGGATTGGATAAAATATGGAAAACCAGGCTCGGCAATACAATAAAATGGTCATTTAGCGCTCAAGGTTGAACCTTTAAAGGTTCAACCTTGAGACCAAAGTCTATGTCTTATCACTTTACTCTGCTTTGATTTTCTTGCGGTTAAACACCATCTTCACCAGTTCTATCAGTAGTAGTTGTAGGAATGCTATTCCGATCAACACGAACCATTCAAGTAACGTTAGTGGGGTGAGTGCAAACCATTCTCGCAAAATTGGCACTAGCATCGGCACTAATAAAAATAGGAATCCTACAAATATACCAAATACCAACCACATGTTCTCGAATGGATTTGAGTGGAAAACGCTTGTTCGGAACTTGCGTACAGCAAACACATAGAAAAGTGAATTAATTCCCAGTGCTACGAATATGAACGTTCGAATGTGATCGATATCCATTTCTTGGCCCAGTAGATAAAAATAAATTGCAAAGAGTATCAAATCCGAGATGATTCCAATAATGAAAATGATTATCTTCATTTCTTTATTTAAAATCGGCTCGTGTTTCTTGCGTGGTGGTTCTTGCATTATTCCATCTTCCGCCTTCTCAAAAGTAAGCGCAATGCTCGGGAACCCGTCTGTAACTAAATTGATCCACAAAATCTGAGCTGGCAGAATAGGCAATGGAAGCCCAAAAATTATCGCACCAAAAATTAATATGATTTCACTAAAAGAATCCGCCAATAAATAAACAACCATCTTACGAATATTCTCAAAAATTGCCCGGCCCTGCTCGATAGCACTAACTATCGTCCCGAAATGATTATCAAGCAAAACCATATCGGCAGTCTCCTTTGCTACTTCTGTCCCTGACCCTAGAGCGATCCCGATATCTGCGGCCTTTACGGCTGGTGCATCATTAACACCATCACCCACCATCGCCACAGACATACCCTTACTTTTCCAGGCATTCACTATCCTTAACTTATGGCGAGGCAACACGCGCGCATAAACAACAATCTTCTCCAACTCTGAGTCAAACGCCACATCATCCAACTCATCCAGCTCAGCGCCAGTCAGAATCTGATCTTCACTTTCTATTAGCCCTGCTTCTTTTGCAATATAAAATGCAGTGTCTGGATGGTCACCAGTAATCATAACCGGCAACAAACCTGCAAGCTTTGCTTTGGCAATAGTCTCACGAGCCGAAGCACGCAATGGATCACTAAGCCCAACAAAACCGATAAAACTCAAGTCATGGATCTGCTCGTGATCAATTTGATCACCACTAAACTGCTTTTGTTTGGCAACGAGCAAAACCCGCAGCCCCTTTTGAATCATCTGCGTTAACCACAAGTGATATTCCTTCAATTGTGCATCGGTTGCGTCCAATCGTTCCAATAAAATCTCCGGAGCTCCAACAACGTAAAATTCCTTACGATCGCCAAACGAGCAAACGCGCGCCTTATACTTATACTTCGAGTTAAATGGAATCTCAGAAATCACCTGACATTTTTGCAACTCGTATTTTTCCCGATCCTCCCAAAGAGCCTTAACGATAGCAACCTCAGTTGGTGAGCCAGAAAAACTTTCATTATCTACTTCGTCGACAAAAACATCCTTCGTGCTCCACAGTGCTGCCGAGAGATCCATGAAAGCATCTACTTTATCTGAAAAACTTCCACTTGAGTCACATGCTTCAACGATAGCCATCTCGCCAGTTGTAAGCGTTCCAGTTTTATCCATGCAAATCACTGAAACGCTCCCAAGAGTCTCTGCCGCAACCAACCTACGCACAAGTGCACGCTTTTTTAAAATTCGTTGCATTCCGATTGCCAAGATAACAGTGAGCGCAACAACCAACCCCTCAGGTATAGCAGATACAGCCAGCGCGACAGATACTCTAATCATCTCCAATAACTCAAAACCACGAATAAGTCCCGCTGCAAAAACAATCAACGTGATGAATAATACAGCAGCGCCCAACCAACGTGCGAAATGACCCATCTGCTCCTGAAGCGGTGTCTTAGTTTCTTCCACGCCGGCGACTAATAATGTAATTTTTCCAATTTGTGTTTCTACTCCGGTACTGGTAACGATCATCTCACATCGTCCTGCGACTATTACAGTACCTGCGTACAACATGTTCACCCGATCAGTAACTCCAATATCAACTTTAATTTGCTCCTTTTGCTTTTCTACTGGCACTGACTCTCCGGTAAGAGCCGCCTCGCTAACCTCAAGTGACTGAGATAAAACGATACGTCCGTCTGCGGTTATCTTGTCTCCGGTTCCTAAAAGTACGATGTCACCTGGAACGATATTACTTGCATCAATCATCCGCTCAACTCCACCGCGGCGAACACGTGCTCGTTGTGGCAAGAATGATTTAAGTTGCTCCATTGATCTGTCTGCCTTATATTCTTCAATAAATCCCAAAACTGCATTTAAAAGAACTGCAAATATTATCACGCCCGTATCGAGCCATTCTTGCATCAGCGCACTAATTAGCGCTGCGATTATTAAGATGACCATTAACGGATTTGCAAATTGAACAAATAATATCTTAAAACCAGACTTAGGAGCTTGGCGTGGCAACTCATTCAGACCATATTCATCAATTCGATCCTTAACCTCTGACTCCGAGATTCCCCGCTGGGAAGACTTAAAGGCTAAAAATACATCCGCTATAGAATGCGCATGCCATGGAAGTTGTGATTGTTGATTCTGTTCATTCATAATGGTAGTGCGCGGTGCTCAGTTCGCAGTACGCAGTCTTAGTTCAAGTTCGATCTTATTTTTTGCAGTTACTGAGCACCGCGAACTGTGAACTGCGTACTGCCTTTTAATGTCTCGACGTTATATAAACCGCTTCGATGTGGTCAGTTATTGTATCCCAATTAAAATTAGTCTCAATAATTGCGCGCGCTTCCTCTGACTGATCTTGTACGACCGTTGGATGCCCTAGCGCATACTCAAGCTTATCCCGCAGGTCATCGACATTTGCAGAACTAAATGTCATACCAATGCCATGAATGGCCTCGACGTTCGGTGCAATATCTGACACGATGGGCATCAGGCCAAAACTCATGGCCTCCAAAATCACTAGTGGCAACCCCTCATATTCTGACGGGTGAACATATGCATAGGCATTAGCGTAAAGCTGATCGATTGTTTCACCATCTTGGAACCCTAAAAATCGAATGCGACCGTCTTCCTTGGCCATCGAACGAACTTTTGTGTAATAGTCATCGGAAAAACTAGGAGCACCCACAATCACCACTTTCTTATCGGTCTTTATTTTCTTATAAGCCTCGATGAGAAAATGTAGACCCTTCTGCGGAACAATACGACCTACATTGATAAAATATTCACCTGGCTTAAGCCCAAACTTATCCAGCTCATTGCAGCCCTCAATATTTTTAAGCTCGGCTCCGTTGGGAATATAAACTACCTCACGTTTAAATCTGTTGCGACAAAAAACTTGCATCTCGTGTGACACTGCTATGCAATAATCGGAAAATGCAACCGAAGCCCATTCACCAAACAAAAGATACGCCTTTGCAAACCAACCCCACTTTTTATGGAATCTGTCTTGTGAGTGGAACGTGACGACGACTTTCGCATTGCGCGCAAACAACTTAGGTATCCATGCGAGTGTCGCTGGACCAACCCCATGATAGTGAATAATATCGTAGTCTTGCCTAACAGCATGGACTGATGCAAAAAAAGTATGAAGTATGGCCTCGATATGCTTTGAATAAATCGTTGGCAAATAAATAAGCTGTGCGCCCTCAAAACTTTCTGGTTTTTCAGGGTCATACTTTGCGCGTGCATACACAAAAACCTCATGGCCAATAAACGCCAATCGTTTTGCAACTTCACGAACGTGCCTCTCGATACCACCTGCACGCCCGCCAGTTGCAATTCCTTTTTGTCCAATCATCGCAATGCGCATATTATATTACAAAGGTAATTTCAATATCTTTTCTTCTGTAACAAACACGACATGAGTCTTATTGTATATCTGCTCCCAATCTTCCTCAGGCGGATAGGTATGTCCATGTAATAAAAAACGTGGATGGCATCTGTCGATATACTCTCGCAAAGCATGAAATCCTTGATGGGAAAGCTCATCCGGATCATCATGAATTTTATATGGTGGGGCATGAGAAATAAATATATCAACCTTTGGAAAATCTTTCATGAGCTCTAAAGCCTCTTCCTGCGTATACATGATCGCATACGGTGACTCCTTATATCTCACCGAGCCTTGAAAACCGCCAAATTTTATACCGTTAAAGTCCCAAGTATTCAGGTGCATATTCTGTATTCCTAGTGATTCAAAATATTTACCTGAACAATGATTACCATATACTCCAATCTTTGGAATACCCTCTATCCCTTCAAGCTCTTGAAGATCTGCGCCATCAAAATCTCCAAGTGTACAAATCAAGTCAATGTCATGATCTTCTACTAACTTCTTAATAGAACGCTGCGGTCGCCTATCTGCGATTGCCAGTATATTCATATAATTTATTATATCAAAAAACACCCAACTACGGGTGCTCTTTGATCTACTCAGCCACTTCGACAGGCTCAGGGCTTGCAGCTGGTGCAGCCTCCACAGGTGCCTCGACCGGCGTTTCCACAGGTACTTCTGCTGGCGCCTCAACCGGCGCCTCTGTTGGAACCTCAACTGGCTCAGGGCTTGCAACCGGAGCCGCAGTCTCACCAGCGCAGTTTGGGCAAAGACCATCTGTCAATTGCTCATCTGCAGCTACTGAACTACATGCAACACATACTCCCATATAAAATGTGTTAATGAATTAATTCTATATTTATTGTAACAAATGAGTAATTTCACCTGTGGACAAACACTCAATACTTGATTTATTCCTCTAAATATGATATAAATTTGCCGTTGAATACCAACCATGCACCGGTAGCTCAGTTGGTAGAGCGAGGGCCTTTTAAGCCCGAGGTCGCGGGTTCGAGTCCCGCCCGGTGTACCAAAAAAACTCTCAGAGAAGTCTGTGGTTTTTTTTGTTTGCGGGCAGGGACTCGAACAGGGGGATGGTAAGGGGGAGGATCCCCCTTACACTGCTGGGGGTGACAGTGGAGCGAAGCCCTGTCCGACGGGCGAAGCGTAACGCCAGAGGGGTGGAAACCCCTATGGAGAGGAGCGGGGCGACGATGTAAGATTCCCGCCCGGTGTACCAAAAAAGCCGTAGGTTTCTACCTACTGCTTTTTTGTTATTCATATAAATGAAGCGAGGACTTACTTAAACAAACAAACTAACAGGAAGTGTGATCTCACCGTGGAATATTAAATCAGTCGCAATGACAATAAGTGTTGTTGTGGCCAATGCGATTATTGCCAAGATGAGTTGTAGTACTGCTCGTGTTTTTTGCATGCGCGCCAGTGCCTCTGGTTCGAACTTCATCTTTGGCTTCCACTCTTTATCCACGATCGACCCGGACGCAATCATTCGACCGAAAGCAAACAACATATTAACTATTGCCAAAACGCCTCCCCAAGCAATAAATTGAAAAGCACCCTCAGTAGGATCACTTGAGGTAAAAATCATATACATCCCCAAAACACCGATGAGTAGCGAGATTATCTTTTTTATCAAGTGATAAAATTTCATATTCACTCATTAATCCCCTTCGCCATTCTAACAATGTCTTTGGCTCCAAAGGCAGAGAACAAGGCGCTGATTCGATAAGATAGGCGCTTGCGGCGCTCCTCGTTTTCTACGAGCTTCTTGATGGTTTGTTTTAATATCTGCGGATTAATCTCCCACAAAACTTCCGCAGCACCTCGCTCTTGCACCATCTTGGCGTTTGCCAGCTGATCTGTGTTGTGAAGAGGAATTAATACTGTTGGCTTCTTGAGCGCGCAAAGCTCGATGATAGTACCCATGCCAGCACGCGCGACAACAAGGTCAGCCATTGCAAAAGCATCCTTCATACCAAGTCCGAGGAACTCGAGCGCTAGATATCCTTCGCCCATACTCTCGAGCCTCTGCGTCATCTTGCCCTTTCCAGTCAGATGAACTATCTGAATATCATTAAGGAGGTCTGATCCGATCGCTTCCATTGTTTGATTAATAGAAAGCGCCCCAGTTCCGCCGCCGACAACAAGTAGGATAAGTTTGTCTTTATCCAAACTATAGCGCTCACAGGCCTGCTCACGCTCACCGTGAAGCAATGCATGGCGCATAACACCCCCGACTACTGTAGTTTTCTTTTGTGAAAAATGTTCAAGTGAATCTGGCCAGGTAACTGTAATTTGCCTTGCAAACGGTGCCATGATTCGATTAGCAAGCCCTGGAACAATATCCAACTGATGCACCCAGGTTGATATCCCCATCAGGCGCGCCATGATAACAACTGGAACACTTACATATCCACCCGCCGTAAATACAACATCAGGTCTCATCTTTTTAAGTTCAATAAATGACTGAATGAGCCCAATCAATAATTGAATTGGAATCAACCACCAAGTCCACCACCTGCTGCGATCAAATTTTGTCGAGACAATCGAGACAAACGGAATCTGCATAGACTCAACCAAAGCACGCTCGGCACCTTTGCGAGTTCCAATCCAGCTGACTTCGATCGATTCCTGACTCTGCCATTCTTCAACGATCGCTAAAAGCGGTGTCACCGGACCAAGCGTCCCGCCACCTGTCATGAGTATTCTTTTCTTTTGATTAAGCTCGTTCATACTAATTATTTTATTTCACACCCATCCAGTCATCGACTCTGAGGGAGGGCTCTCAGGCTCAGACTCGAGGAGAGGAGCCTAAATTTATCGAAGCCAGGCGGAGCCTGGTCCGGCTCCGCCGGAGATCCCGTGCGTAACGATCGAACGTAGGCGTAAACAACGGGATTCCTCCCCAGCTAAGCTGGGTTCGGAATGGGTGGGTGGATACTTGAAAAAAGGGAGGGCCGAAAATTACTTCGCTGATTTTGAAATATTCAATACTACTCCTGCTGCTGCTAATGATACCACCATTGCGGTTCCACCATAACTTAGAAACGGCAGTGGCACTCCTGTGATTGGCAAAATTGCAACCATGGCACCAATATTTACAAATGCCTGAATACCGAACCAACTAACAATTCCGATTATTAAAAACCTTCCGAATTTATTTTCAACGCGCTGTGATAGCCAAAATCCACGCAGAACCATCGCAACGAACAAGGCCACAAACGCAACAGTTAAGAAAAATCCGAGCTCCTCTGCCATTACTGCAAAAATTGAATCTCCAATAACCTCGGGTAGATACTGGAACTTCTGTAGCGAATGTCCGTAGCCTCGACCAAACATACCACCGGACCCGATTGCCAACAACGCTTGGTTGATCTGGTATCCAACACCTTGCGGATCCAACTCTGGATGTAAAAAGGTAGTAAACCGCTCAACTCTGTAGGGAGATGACATGATCATTGCATACAATCCCACAGAACCCGCAACTCCAATTCCGACAATATGTTTAATTGATCCACCAGCAACGAAAAAAATGATAAATGCCATTGCTCCAATAATAGACAGCGTTCCAAGGTCGGGTTGCATTAATATTAAAAAAGTTATCACTCCCATGATAGTAAGAAACGGCACCAAACCTTCTGAAAAATCTTGCAACTTACTACCAGCACGTTCTGCCATCCAAGCACACAGGTATAACAAGAACGTTAACTTTACGATCTCTGCCGGTTGAAAGGAGAAACCTCCAATATCAACCCAGCTATTTGCAAACGTCCCAAAGTCAGTTCCAATGCCCGGGATAAATACCAAGGCTAACAACCCTATCGACAATAATAATAACGGAAACGCCACTTTACGGTACCAAGTGTACGGCGTGAACATTGCAATAGCCATGAATCCCAAACCTGGCAAAATTCCTGCAGCGATCTGATGTTTTAAAAAATAATAACTATCTGCAAACTGCTCATAACCAGAAGGCCCTGAGGCTGAAGTTAAAATTATAAGTCCGAAAACTGTCAATCCAATAACTAGACCAAAAAAGACGCTATCAAAATGTCCTTTTTGTTTTCGTGCCATACTATATTGCGCCCCCTGTTACTGAAATATCTAAAAGGAATAAAACAATTCCAAGCGCTGCAGCGATCCATGAGATTACCCAAAACCGCATAACAACCTTTGGCTCTGGCCAACCCTTGGCCTCAAAATGATGATGAATCGGCGCAACTTTAAAGACCTTTCTCTTCAATATCTTCTTAGAAAGTATTTGAATGATTGTGGAGACCGCTTCTACAACAAATACAAATCCTATGATCGGTAAAAACAAGGCGGTGTTTGTGAGCATCGCGACTATCGCGAGCGTTACCCCGAGCGACATCGCACCCGTATCACCCATGAAGAACCGCGCTGGATAAATGTTAAACCATAGGAATGCCAACAAGGCACCAACGATTACTCCACAAAATACAGCCAGCTCATAACGCTCTTGGAACAATGCGATTACCGCAAAGGCTGAGAAAGATGAAACAAGTGTTCCTCCGGCAAGCCCATCAAGCCCGTCTGTCTGATTAACCGAGAACGAAGTTCCTACAATTACCAAAATGAAAAGTGGAATATACCACCAACCAATATTAAATGAATCCACAAATGGCACATGGAACAAGTCCCAATCTAGCTTGTCGTAAAACCACCACGCGCCAGTGATCGCAATCACTGAGTACAAAGCTAAACGATGTCTAATGTGAATTCCTCCGCCGTTTCTTCCTATTCCGCGCACGTTCAACAAGTCATCGATCATTCCAATAAGTCCTGATGCAACCAGCGCTCCGAGTGGAAGCAACGTCTGACCTCTAGTTAAGAAATTCATCTCACCTAAAAATGGTACCTCAAACTGACTTAGTGCAAGAAAGACCACAGCGAGCACAAAGACAGTTAACCAAATGAGGATTCCCCCCATCGTTGGAGTTCCAGCCTTCTTTTCGTGCATCTTATGAAAAATCGGTGCCTGCTTTTTGCTTCTTAGCGACTTCCCAATCTTATACTTGTACAAAATATGCGTCAGGAATGGCGTCCACGTGATTGCAACTATAAATGAAATAGTCGTTAGAAGAAGAATTTTTCCGATTACTCCAGGATCAATCATAAGTGATATTCAAAAGTGTAATAAACAAAGATGCAAGAATAAGAAAAGTCATCAATGCCGGTGTTGCCAAAAGTGCATAATAAGACAACATCTTTCGTGACTTCCAGTAACTCGCGGCAAGCGCAAAGTTCACAATCAAAATAGCAAGTCCTACCATCGATGGCATGAATACGCGCCACCACGCTCCGAATAGGTCTACACCAAAGTGAATATTGTAATGAAGTGGAACAGCTGGCTTTGTGGCGATTTCTGGATATAATTTCCAAAAAGGAATAATAAATGTTATCACCAGCAGTGCCAACGAGATGCTCAAAATCAACTTTACCTTAGGGCCCTTAAAAGCCTCACCAGCACTCAAAAAAGCTTTTTTCGTATGTTTTTTCATGAAAAATAAAGATATTATCAGCCCTATAATACCGCGTTTTAGCGCATAATTCCAGGCTGTATATAAATACTTGACGAAAAACGGCTAATCAGCTACAATTTTGCTCGTAATGCGATCTCTTCTTGTAACAGCTGCATGAGTCGCGACTAAGCTAGAACAGCACATATGGCACACAAAAAGGCGCAGGGTTCTACCTCCAATGGCCGCGATTCGAGATCTCAACGACTCGGGCTTAAAAAAGGAGATGGACAACCTGTAAAACCAGGACAGATAATTGTCCGACAACGTGGTACAAAATACCGACCAGGTAAGAACGTCAAAAAAGGAAAAGATGACACTCTATACGCTGCAATAGAAGGAACCGTAAAATACTCAAAGAAACAAATTGCTGGATTTAACGGAAAGCTAAAGCAACGAACACTGGTTCGCGTAGCATAAAATCAAAAAACACCCACACGAAAAATCGAGTGGGTGTTTTTTATATCGCAGAATATAGAATGTAGAAGGTAGAATGTAGTATTAGCAATGGTGGTTTTGTGTTTTTCACACACCATCCCGACGTGAGGAGGGATCTTCTTGATTTGATCGAACTTAGCAGATCTCCCTGCCTGCCGGCAGGCAGGTCGCTCCACTCGAGATGGGGGCTGATGGTGGTTTTGTGTCTATATTTAATAAATCTTAATCTGGCCTGTACATTTGGGCTAAGCCCGATTGTACGAGTCGAAATGGTGGTTTTGTGTTTTGCGTGCTAAACTGACCTCACTGTCCCTTTTCCACGCATCGGAGTCACCATGACCAATCTCCACATCGCTTCTCTTATTCTTGCTCTTATCTCGAGCAAGTGCCTTGGCGAGTTAATAGGTGTTGCATACTTCACTAGAATTGAAGGAGCACGCCCCACCTGGACCAACTTCATCGAAGCAAACTCGATCTGGCATATACTAGTTCCGATTGTGAGTTCGATATGTCTGATGATTGCAGCTCTAATTGCACCAATCGGAATCGATATATATATATATATATTGTGCTCATCTTGATCACGCTCACGCCGTGGAGCGTGGCACTTCAGTGGAATGAGTGGAGCCTCTACAAAAAGAGGCTCGCATGCCCCGAAGCCTACGAACTACCATACGAGCCACCGTACTACGACCTCCTCTCACCCCCACACTCGGGGTGAGCGTTGCTTTATGACAAAAACACTCAGTTCGATTGAACTGAGTGTTTTAGTTTTATTCTTGAACTTTCTATTGAGCCAATTCTGTGCGCTTCTTCATCGTCTTGTCGATAAGATCTAAATCATCAGCCTCATCAACATCATCACCTTGTGTGAACCGTGGGAAGAATGTTGCCTCGACATCTATGATGTATTGGTTCCAATTGTCGCCATACAATGTGTTGGCGACCTCTTCTGAGGCTATCCAGCGGATAGTGATTCCATCTGAATCTATTGCATAAACTTTAGGGTCGGATTGGATCTTTATGAGTACAACGCCCGGATTTGGAAGCATTGGGTTTCCGAGTTGGATAGTAGTGAGAGTTGCGTCCGTGACTGTCTTTACGTTGTCGAAATTGTCTTGGTAGGTAAAGAATGTTTGTGCGTCCATGAAAGGACGTCGAACCATTTCGTTTGTTGATATGTCTGTGTCGAGGTAGTAAACGGTTGAGAAGTATGAACTTCGGATGTAATCCCCTACCTCTGTCACTGAAATGTCCTCGACTTCTCCTGTCACTGGTGAGTAGCCTTGCTCGCCTGTGGTTGGTTCTGTGACTTCTGAGGTTGGGTCTTCGTCGATAGTATCATCATCGTCCGACGTGCCGTCGTCCGCACCGTTGAGCGCACAGCTCTCAGTCTCGAAGGTGGCTGTGATCTCAGCTAGGTCTGTTCCTTCGATCTTAAACTGCAATGTTGAACCTACAATGTCCGCTGGTATTGTCCAGGTGTAGTTCTCTGTGTTAGTTATTGGGCCTTCAATGAGAGTATATGTTATTCCTGCGTCTGTTGAGTAATATAGATTGACGAGGTTCACAGAAGAGTTTGAAGCCCATGCAAGAGCGATGTTCTCTCCAGGGTTGAATCCTTCCTCGCAGGTGCCGGATGCTTCTGAGGACTCTGAGATTGAATCTACTGGATTGTCGTCTGTTCCTGAACCAATGGATGGTTCTGGAGCGGATGAGGATACTGAGACGCCTCCGGATGATGCTGTTGTGAATGTGGCTGGGTTAGTTACTCCTGAGATTGTACCTGCGAGCGAGTTGCTTGCTGTGTCAGGGGCAGATGTCATTTCAAAAGTATAATCTGTTGAGCCCTGAAGTTGGTCATGTGTGATAGTTAGGGTAGTGTCACCCACTGTCCAGTTACTAACCTTT
>JABHCP010000012.1 GCA_018673485.1 Candidatus Uhrbacteria bacterium | reverse complement strand
TGATGGTCGCGGCAAACACGCCACCCACACCGATCACGCCGACGTCACCGCCGACATTCACTCCACCCTCGGGCCACAACCACGCGGCGATGAACCAGGTGGCGACGAGCATGAGGCCAGCCGCACCGAAGGTGCCCAGGTTCAGGGCCACCTGCGGGTTGCCACCTTCCTTGGTGCGAACCGCGAAGGTGCCGATGATCGAGCAGATGATACCAGCAGCTGCGAGAACCAGCGGAAGCAGGATCGGTCCGATCGAGTCGGTGATCTGGCCGCCGTTCTTGTCGAAGGCGTACCAGGACCCGGCGATAACCATGGCGCCGACGATGGCGCCGACGTAGGATTCGAACAGGTCGGCGCCCATACCGGCCACGTCACCCACATTGTCGCCGACGTTGTCAGCGATGGTCGCGGGGTTGCGCGGATCATCTTCGGGCAGGCCGGCCTCGACCTTGCCGACCAAGTCGGCACCGACGTCAGCGGCCTTGGTGTAGATCCCACCACCCACACGCGCGAACAGCGCGATGGACGAGGCACCCATGGAGAAGCCGGCGATGACCGCGATGACGCGGGGCATCTGATCGGCCTCGGGACCACCACCGAACATGGCGATGTAGAGCAGGTAGAGACCACCGAGCCCGAGCAGTGCCAAACCGACCACGGACATGCCCATGACAGCGCCGCCGGAGAAGGCGACCTGGAGAGCGTCGGGAAGGCTGGTGCGAGCTGCAGCCGTGGTACGAACGTTGGCGGCAGTAGCCACTCGCATCCCGATGAAGCCAGCCAAGCCAGAGCAGCCTGCACCGACGACAAAGGACAACGAAACGAACGATGCCGACGGACCGATCTGCATGAAGTTGACGACGCCCAGGAGGACCGCGACCACCGCGACGAAGATCGCGAGGACCTTGTACTCAGTGGCCAGGAAGGCCATGGCTCCTTCACGGATAGCCAGACCGATCTCCTGCATCTTCGCGTCACCCGGATCTTGCCTGTTGATCCACTGGGTCTTGATGAAGGCGTAGATCAACGCCAAGATACCCGCTGCGGGCACAAGGTATGCAAAGTTCTGCATAACGTACTTCTCCTCTTGTCTACCAGGAAGGTTAGACATTCATGGGTTCATTCCCCCTCCGCTTCATTTCTGCGAAAGGCGCGGAAAGATTAGCAACCTCAGTACAATATGTCAATCCAATCTATGTATAAAAAAACACCCTCTCGAACGAATCGAAAGGGTACTTTTATTTTACGTGAAATTTATTTAAGCGCTGCGATCATTTCCTCAACTTCATCTCTATTAGCTTGCCGCTTGATAACTTCTGCCTCACTATGCTTCTTTCTACGAAGCCACATTTGACGATCTTCTTCTGAGTTGGCTTCATTTGCCCTCCATTGACCATCCTCCACATTACGCTCCTCCTCAATAACCCGGGAATCATATTCATTAACAAACTCTTGTAATGCAATATTTTGAATATCTTTGTCAAAGGAAGTTATTGACAATAGTTCATCAAGAACTGCTTGAATCATTTCCCGTAATGGCGCATCTTTAATCAATGGTGATTTTTCATATTGACGCCTGAAAAACTTACCTCTTGCCTGAATCTTTGCGGTACCGAGAAGATGTTCTCTTACATACCTTCCAATAAGATCGTACATCAATGAATCCTCCAACATACCTTCTTCGTTTGCAGAAATAATCTCCTGGAACATACCCTCTACACCGACTTCACCTTTTAATCTATCCATGGCATCAACCCGAGCTCTTCGCTTCCCAAAGCTACTATCTTCATCGCCCAAAAGACCCTTCAATTCATTTTTCAGGCTATCGGCTTCCTGCTCACCATCGGATTTCTCTGACGAGTTAATCTCACCACTTTCCGCTGGATCTACAGTCTCTTCAGGATTTTTCTGTATTTGTTCGCCCATATTGAAATATTTAAATATTTTTTTATATTTTTATTTTATATGAGAACGGTAACTCAAACAACAACATTGGGGATAAAAAACACCCTCTCGAACGAATCGAAAGGGTATTTTTATTTTGCAGCGTCTTCTGCCTTTGACAAACGAATCGCCTTAGCTCTTCGTCGCTTTCTTGCAGCTACAACACGTTTATCGGCTTCAATCGCCCGTGCCTTCTTGCGCTTCATTTGTGTACAATGTGGCATATCTTTTAGTTCGCGAGAATAATAGCTAAATATAGCAATATAGTCAAGATCTTATACACTTGTCAAAATTAAGAACCAATCTTTTTCCTGGACAAAACGTACAAAAATCGGTAAAACCTTTATATAAACAAGACTTTGTGAACATCACAGCAAAAAAAGGAGATATATTAACTCAGGATGTGGATATCCGCATTGTTGGAATTTACGAGGGTGAGAATTGGGAAAATGATTTTATTCTGCGACTTGGTGAGGAAACTGGCGGTAAATTAAAAGTAAACGCTAAGAAAAAAGAATTCGAAGGTAAGGCTGGTCAAATGCTTAACTTTTCGGACTTACTAATTGTTGGGCTGGGCAAACAAACAAATCTCAGTGCATCACTTCGTGAGGTATCAGGATCTATTTACGGATTTCTACAAGGACTTCCAGTGACAAGTGTTGCCATCGAGCTCTTTGGTGAAGACGATGTTAAGTTCGATGCTAAAATCACCGGTCAGAAGATAGCCGAAGCCCTACTGCTTGCCTCATATCAATTCGATACTTACAAAAAACCAAAGCAAAAAAACATTCTTGAAGAAATCTATTTGATCGCCGAGGATGGACGTGATGCGAATAAAGCACAGAAGGGAATTGAGAAAGCTGAAATGCTCATTGATGGCGTGACAGTGGCACGTGACTTGGTAAACACTCCAGCGCAGGACATGAAACCAACACGGCTAGCACAAACCGCAGAGAAGATCGCTAAGATGTCACCCAACATCAAAGTTCGAGTTTACAACCGCGAGCAGATCGAGAAGAAAAAAATGAATGCATATCTTGCTGTTGCCCAGGGAGCAGATTCCGAACCAAGACTCATCCACTTAACCTACAAGCCAGAAAAAGCAAAGAAAATAGTTGCCGTTGTTGGTAAGGGCGTAACATTTGACTCAGGCGGACTATCCATTAAACCAGCGCAGTACATGGAAACAATGAAATGCGATATGGCAGGATCGGCCGCAGTGCTTGGATTGTTTGCAGCACTCGCTAGGACAAATCCAAATATCGAAGTTCACGGAATCATTGCCGCAACAGAGAATATGCCTTCTGGAAAGGCTATTCGGCCAGGAGATATCGTTCGAGCCGCAAACGATAAAACTATCGAGATTTTGAACACTGACGCAGAGGGAAGACTGACACTGGCTGACGCGCTTGTTTACGCACAAAAACAAAAACCAGACTATGTTGTCGATCTTGCGACTTTGACAGGCGCATGCGTTGTGGCACTCGGCGAGGAAATTAGTGCAGTAATGGGTAATGACTCAGATTTATCAAAATCACTAATGGCGGCCGCAGAAAAATCAGATGAGCAAATGTGGGAAATGCCACTTTATGGAAAGTATGCGAAATTGATCGAATCTGACATTGCTGACTTGCGAAATATTTCAAGCTCACGTTATGGCGGAACATTGACAGCAGGACTGTTTCTAAAAGAATTTATAAATGAAGATCAAAAGTGGGCGCACATCGACATTGCCGGACCTGCATTTGCGGAAAAACCAATGGCGTCATACCTAGGTAAAGGCGGAACAGGATTCGGAGTACGCACACTTCTCGGTTGGATTGAAACGTTGTAGGGGGGGGCGGTAGGCAGTTTTGAACGAAATCGAGCTACATTCTACTTTCTACATTCTACCTTCTGCGATATAATTCATTCACTATGAAAATCACCGTCTACTCAACTCCAACTTGCCCGTACTGCAAACTGGTGAAAGAATTCTTGAACAAACACAATGTTGAGTTCGAAGAAATAGACGTATCAGCTAGTCACGAACAAGCCCAAGAGATGATTCACAAATCAGGCCAAATGGGAGTGCCTGTAACAGCAATCGGGGAAGATATAGTGATCGGATTTGATAAACCAAAGCTTAAAGAATTATTAAATATTTAATATAAAATATTCTATGCCAATTTCACCAGAGTTGGGTCGACCACCAGTTGACCTTGATGAATCAAAGCTCGCTAAGCTCGAAAATAAAACAAATAACTCAGAAGTACCTGAAAATACAATCGAGGAGGACACTGAATACATCAGTAAATATGTAGAAAAAAGGATCGAAGATTTTGATGCAATACAGGCAAAAATAGATCAAGGCGAGGACCTCAATCCGGAAGAATTAAAAATGATTTATTTACCTCAGGACTTGAGACCCTTAGGGCTTGTAACTGAGGACACATACTATGACGTTGTAAGACCAATGGTACATGCAGGATTTCAAATCAAGAAAGGACTCGAAAGAGATGTTAAAACTGATCTATCAACTGCGCTTGGTATAGAACAAGGCAAAATTAGCACCGATCAAGAAACTGCAATGAGTGGTAATATAGAATTTCACCACGGTGACTTAAAAATAGACATAAAAGATCTAGAATCAGCAACATTTCCCAAAGTAGTTAACGGTGATGTTGAAATCAGTGGTATTACATCCGCAGAAGGTCTGAAGTTGCCAGAGGAAGTTCTAGGCTTACTTGATATGAGCTCTTTAACAACAGCTGTGGGCCTAATACTACCAAGCAGATTGGACGGGCTGTATCTTAGCGGCCTTACATCACCAGAAGGCTTAAAACTAAATAATGACATTTCAGGACTAATTGATTTGAGTGGTCTAAAAAGCGCAAAGGGCTTGGAACTTCCCACAAAATCATATGGAGCTCGAATTATGCTGACTGGCCTTGAGTCATATGAGGGCCTAGTCATTCCTCCAGGAATGGAAGACTATGTCATACTCAAAGAAGAAGAACCAAAGCCAATGAAGCCAATAACTGTTAACGCATACTAAAAAACGAAACACCACCCGGACGAGGTGGTGTTTCTCGTTTCGGGTGGTAAGAGGGTGGTTAGCGGCTGGAACGTTTTTTGCGGCGTTTGCGCTTCAATGATGCAGTGGGCTTGTCCCTCTGCAAAGGATGGTTGAAGTGATCAAGCTCTTCATCAGACTCATCATCCACCATGACGACGAATTGATTCTGACGAAAACAACGAACTGACTTACCACGATGCTGTACACACCGAGGTGGTAGCACATTCAAACGAGCACCTCCATCCCAGCGCAAATTCACCTCCTTGTCGCTCGCGACCACAACGCCTCGAATTACAAGTGGGATCCAATTTCCACACTCATCATATCGCAGACTCAATCGAGAGAAAATATGCGCCATGGGAAAACTCCTTGCTCCACGGTTCCTACTTGTTTTATCACAATACTCAACAAACTGAAAACCGAGCCTTGCGACTCGGTTTTCATATTAAGCTGCCTCGGCGTCAATTCTATCTCGCTCTGATGTATTCTCTGTTTCAAGTCGAGCAGCGTCGGTCATCATTTCATCGTTCTCGATCTCAGCGACAGTGTTCGCAAGTTCTTGAGAAATCTTCATATCTCTTAGCTCCTCCTTCACACGTTTTTCCACAATCTTTCTCAATCTATTAAACACAGCGCGCTCTGGAATCTTACGTGCTTGCATGGCAGAGTAAACTGCTTGTTGCACTTGATAACGCTCGTCGTTTATTTTATGCAACGCAAAATCAATCGCTAACTCTATATGCTTGCCATATATCTTTATATCCCTATCCTCCTGAGTCTCAACTATTCTTTCCCCTCGGATTACCATATTAAGCCTTACCGAGAGTTTCCTGACCAGTTTCCCATTCCATCGGACACAGGTCTCCAGTCTGGAGGGCTTTTAGAACTCGAAGAGTTTCTGCAGACGATCGTCCGACATTTCCAGCTGAAATAACGATGTATTTAACTATCCCCTCAGGGCTAATCAAGAACAATCCACGCTCAGCTAAACCTTCAGCTTCGTTATAGACTTGATAGTCTTTTGATATCTGATGTGTAACATCTGCCAACGCTGGATACTTGACGTCTGGCAAATCTTTTTCAAACCATGCTTTATGCGACCACTCAGAGTCAGTTGAGACTGCAATAATCTCACAATCCAAATCTGCAAACTCTTGCGCATGCTTAGCAAACCCCTTCAACTCAGTAGGGCACACAAAAGTAAAATCACGTGGGTAAAAGAATAGCGCCACCCATTTTCCTTTATAATCAGCTAGGCTGATCTTTTTAAACTCACCTTGATGATAGGACATGACACCACTAAATTCTGGCGCATTGGATTCTAATTGAATCATATATATTTTCTTTAATTAATTATCCGTTGTACTTCCGCCACGTCAAATCACACTAGCTGCGACCGACGTGGCGAGTTGATTTAGTATTCAAGAAGATTTCTCACTCTGTTCGAAATGGAAAATTAATTCCCATCTCGAGGAGTAGGCGACGAGAGATCTTCTTATTATCTTTTTATACCATTCCACTTCACAAATATCTCATTGGCTTTATTCCAATCCATGTTTTTCCAAAATGCTTCGATGTAAGCCTTTCTGTCAGATCCATGGTCAATGAAGTATGCGTGCTCAAAAACATCAAGTGCAAAAATTGGCAAGCATCCCCAAACTCCACCTTCATCGTGAGTATCGCATCCGTAAACTTTAAGACGTCCAAGCTGCACATCCCAAGAAAGTACCAGCCAGCCACGCACAGCCATCGCGCTTTCTGAAAAATACTTTTTGAAATTTTCAAAAGAATCCCACTTTTCAATGATCGCACTCATAAGCTCATTCTCTGGAATCGATCCATCACCGCCGAGCACATTAAAGTAATACTCATGAAGATACGTGCCATTAGTTGCAAATGTCTCACCGCGACGCAAGGCTCGCAGTTCAGAGTATGTCTGATTTCCTAGTACCTCACGTTCGCCATGTGCTATTTCTGCCAGCTTTTCATCAATCTCATTCATCTTATTCACGTAGCCAACATATAGCTTGTCATGGTGTATCTGAATGGTTTTCTCACTCATCCCTTCAAGCTCACCAGAAAAGGGCAAACTCTGCGGATTATAATCTTTAATTCTGCTCATATTTGTATTCACGATTATGTTAAGACTGTAGTATACTAAGGACGGATTAACTTGCCAAATCATTAAAAGTAAGTAAAAATGGCAAAAAATTGACTTATCAACAATATGAAAAAGCAACATCAACAGATCATCATTTCAGTAATTATCTTCGTGGTAGCCCTAGCTGCACTTTTTGGCATTCGTGCCTGGAGGATGGCGAGTGTCGAAAGCTATTTAGAAACTGCTGAGCTTGATAATGGACTACTACCCGAGGTCATCTCATACGACGGTGAAAAATATCTAGTTCCACCAACAGACATTTATGACTCTGCCGAGCTTCCAGCGCTAACCGATCCAAAGTTCGATGACGTTTACACAGCTGACTCGTACCTAGCTGACGACGTACTGGGAATTGATATTGAGATCAACGGTGAGCATAGGTTTTACTCATATCAAATTTTAAACTGGCACGAAGTGGTGAATGACTCATTCAATGGTGTTGACTTAGCGATCACTCATTGCGCACTTTGCAAAAGCTCAGCAGTTTACGAGGCAGAGCTCGACGGAAAAGATCTTGAACTAGCAAACTCAGGGAAAATTTACAACAACAACCAACTTCTCGAGTCGAAAGACGGATCACTGTGGTTGCAACTTCGCGGAACCGCAATCTCTGGAAAACATGTCGGAGAACAACTAACTGAATATCCATTCCAAGTAATGAGCTGGGATATTTGGAGCGAGCAATACCCAGATGGCTATGCGCTTTCTAGTGACACTGGTTTTGTACGTGACTACGGCATGCACCCTTACCAGAATTACGACAATGCAACAATCATTTACTACCCAGTATCTCAAACCACCAACATGCTTGGCACAAAATGGGCAGTTGAAGGTTTGGAAATTAATGGCGATGCAATTGCATTTGCAGATCAAATAATGCTTGGAAAGATGGTTGCCAACGAGGTTGTTGGTGGAATCAACATCGTGGGATTCTACTACGAAGCGCTCGGCACAACTCTTGCATATCTTGCAGACGTTAACGATCAGACACTTACATTCACATACGACTGGACTGCTAAAACAATGACCGACGATCAAACTGGATCATTATGGGACGTTAGTGGTCGCGCAATTGATGGCGAACTCGCTGGCACTCAACTAAGTCGCGTACAAACAAAACCAAGTTTTTGGATGTGCTGGTACGCGCAGTACACTGACTCAGCGGTAGCTTTTGTTGAAGTTATAGATACTTCAGACATCGAACCCGAGGAAACAACCCCAGAAGATGCAGAGTAAAGGAACACTATACGTTGTTGGAACACCCATCGGAAACCTCAGTGATATAACTGAGCGCGCGCTTGAGACTCTTAAAACCGTTGACCTTATCGCCTGCGAAGACACGCGAGTAACAAAAAAACTACTTTCAAACTATTCAATCGATACACCAACGATTTCCTATCATCAGCACTCAACTGACGAAAAGGCTGGTCACATCGTAAGCAAACTAGTTGACGGAGCATCAGTAGCACTCGTAACTGACGCTGGAACTCCAGGAATCTCTGACCCGGGAGGCAAATTGGTTGAAGTCGCGATCAAAGCAGATGTCACGGTAGTACCGATCCCAGGAGCTTCAGCGATCGCTGCTGCACTGAGCGTGTGCGGATTTCCAACTGATAAGTTTACATTTTTGGGATTCCCACCAAACAAAAAAGGAAGAAAGACATATTTTGAAAACATCGAAACTATCAAGCAAACTGTCGCACTCTACGAATCAAAACACAGAATCATTAAAACACTCGAGCAACTTCCACAAGACAGAACGCTTATTGTTGGCAGGGAACTAACAAAAATGCACGAGCATATTTACCGTGGGACTGCACCAGAAGTTATCGAGCAACTAAACCAAACATCAACTAAGGGCGAATTCGTGATAGTTATCGCTCCGCGATGATATCGAAGGCCTCATCTACTATCTACTCCCTACTTACTACTACCTGCGATATGCCAAAATACTACATCACAACGACACTCCCATACGTAAACTCCGACCCTCATATCGGATTCGCACTCGAGATTATTCAAGCAGATACGCTTGCTCGTTTTCATGCGCTTAGTGGGCACGAGGTGCTATTTAATACTGGGACTGATGAGCACGGGCAGAAGATTTTCGAAAAAGCAGCAACAGAAGGAAAGGACACACAAGCTTACGTTGATGAATATGCGGCACGATTTGATAATCTCAAAGATGCATTGAATCTTACTTACACAAACTTCATTCGCACCAGCAATGCTGATCACAAAAAAGCAGCGCAAGAATTCTGGAACCGATGTCTATCAAGTGGAGACATTTACAAAGATCGGTACCAAACAAAATACTGTATTGGTTGTGAGCTTGAAAAACAAGACTCAGAGCTCGAGGAAGGCAAGTGTCCAGTCCATCCAAACATGGAGCTTGAATTACGCGATGAAGAAAACTACTTCTTTGCATTTTCAAAATATCAAAAACCATTGCAAGAGCTTTATGCGGCGCAACCAGACTTTGTTGTGCCAGAATATCGCTTTAACGAGATAAAGAATTTCGTCGACGCTGGTCTTCGCGACTTCAGCATTTCACGAATGAAGGAAAAAATGCCTTGGGGTGTTTCAGTTCCCGGAGACGAGGACCACGTAATGTATGTATGGTTTGATGCACTTGTGAACTACGTCTCAACTCTAGGTTGGCCAGATGAGTCTGGTGACTTTAAGTTCTGGCCAGGAGTACAAGTGGCAGGAAAGGACAATCTGCGACAGCAAACTGCAATGTGGCAGGCAATGCTAATGTCAGCCGGATTGAAACCATCAACACAAGTTTTCATTCATGGGTTCATCACTTCCGACGGAAAAAAGATGAGTAAGAGTTTAGGCAACGTCGTTGACCCATTTGAGCTCGTAAAAGAGTTCGGAACTGACGCTGTGCGATATTACTTACTTCGTGAGATTCCTTCACACGACGATGGCGACTTTGCAATGCCAAGAATGGAAGAACGCTACGCAGAACTTGCAAACCAACTTGGAAATCTTGTTAGCCGAGTTGCGGCTATGTCTGACAAGTATTTTGACGGGAAACTAGACAAGATCGAAAAGAACTGGGGCGAGTTAAAAACTCAATTAGAAATTTCGATGAAAGACTATGATTTCAAAAAATATATCGATCTTGTTTTTGAGATCGTTTCAGAATCAAACGAACTAATCGAAATCAAAGCTCCATTTAAGCTCGTCAAAGAAGATGAAGCTGCAGCAAAAGAAGTACTGAGCGAACTAGCCGAAAACATCCGATTCATTGGACAATCTCTTAAGCCGATAATCCCCGAAGCAGCTGATGAGATCATCAAACGCTACGATGGTGACAAAATACTAACCGGCGATCCGCTATTTCCACGAAGAGACAATTAGATCGAAAATTGGGAACTATTACATAACCACCCCTAACCCCTCCTTAAAAAGGAGGGGGATTCGATCGAACTCACCACTACATTCTACTCTCTACTTTCTACTTACTACTACCTATATCTCCTATGACCTTCACACTCGCTGACTTAGTACTCATCGCGATTGCTGGACTTTTTATAATCGCTGGGCTTTACCATGGCTTCATTAGAACACTTGGAAGTCTTGTCGGACTTTTGGGTGGAATGTTCCTAGCAATATTTGCAATACAATGGCTTGATACGCTCTGGCCGATAAGTGACTATCAAGTCGTCCAAGTAATAGCTTTTGTTCTAATATTGGCAGTCGCAAGCCAACTCATTGCTTGGCTATTTGAACTCCTAGATCGCGCCTACAAACTTTTAACCATAATTCCATTCGTTGCAGGAATCAACAAGCTCCTAGGTGGTATTTTAGGCGTTCTCGAAGCCTTTGTGGTCCTATCAGGCGTCATCTACTACGCAACAAACCAACTAACTGACGGCTGGCTTAAATCCGCAATCCTGGACTCCCAAGTCGTAGAATGGCTGTCTTGGACAGGAGGTTGGATAATGTGGATCGTTGGGCTGTTTATCTAAGCTCACACTCACTTCAACGTTACAAACATTGTATTATATTGACTTATAGTTGGACGGTATTATATAATAATTTAAGTATAATAATTAAAAAAATGAATTATATGTCAGAGACACCTACAAATCCAGAAAATACAAATGAGAAACTTCCAATTGAAGAAACAAAATTTGGAACTTTTGCACCCACTCTTGAAGACGGATTGTTTACAGTTGAAACCGAACCAGGAAAAGTACTTCAAAATTCTGGCAATTTGGATGCCCTGCGCTATCACTGGTGCGCATATCAAAATGATCCAATTAATGGAATCAGTGGCGCACATGGCTCCATGGAGAGATTGGAGCAGGCTATGGAGGCTGCGGAATCAGACCAAGAATGCCCAGTCTCTCCTGACCCAAGAGAAGAGGCAAAAGAATGGGGAATAAAATTGCCTTATTAGTCCATATTTATACGTTAATTACAATGAGACCCCTATGCCATAGCAACATGGGGGTTTTATCAATATTATGTATCCTCAACTAATCGACACGCACACCCACGTCCATTTCGCGGCGTACAAGGGTGACATGGATGAGGTGATAAAACGATCGCTTGATGAGGGGATTGGGATGATTACGGTTGGGACGCAGTCAAGTACGAGTAAGAAGGCGATTGAGGTGGCGGAAAAGTATGATGGTGTTTGGGCTACTGTGGGATTGCATCCGTCTCATTTACATAAACAGGAGTTTAATGATGATAACGAATTTGATCCTGGGAAGATAAAAACTCGAACTGAGGAATTTGATCCTGAGTATTATCGAGAATTGGTTTCACATCCTAAGGTCGTTGCGGTGGGGGAGTTTGGTTTGGACTTTTATCACAAGCCACGAAACGTTGAGGAAAGTAAAGTCATCGAAGATCAAACAGCAGCAACAAACTTACAAATTGATTTTGCAACTGAGTTTAATAAGCCGATAGTTGTGCATTGTCGGGACGCTCACGATTTGCAATATGAAGTTCTTAAACGAGCGGTAGATGAGGGGAAACTCCCACGCCGTGGTGTAGTGCACTGCTTTACAGGATCGCTTGAAGATGCAAGAAGATACATCGAACTTGGATTCATGATCTCGTTTACTGGAATTCTAACGTTTTCCGATGAGATTCAACGCATTGCCAAGGAACTACCAATGGAATCAATAATGATCGAAACAGATGCTCCGTACCTATCACCGGCGCCAAATCGCGGAAAAAGAAACGAGCCATCTTTTGTAAAACACATCGCTCACGTTCTCGCAGACATAAAAGGAATGAGTTACAAAGAAGTCGCAGAACAAACCACAAAAAACGCAATTGAGTTTTTCCAATTAGATATGTAGGTCTTATAAGACCTATTGGAACTACACTAAAAAAACAGCACGTAAGTGCTGTTTTCTTGACATGTACTTTTGCGTTATATATTATCATATTCGTGATCTGGGGTAGAGCAGTTGGTTAGCTCGCCTGTTTGCCAAGCCGGTAGAACAACTGGTTAGTTCACCTACCATCACGCAGGAAGTCGTTGGTTCAAATCCAGCCCCCAGAGCCATTTCTCACTCCTTAGCCGATGTAGCTCAGTGATAGAGCACCTGCCGTCGAGCAGGGGGTCGCAGGTTCAATTCCTGCCATCGGCGCCACCTTACAGCTCCCGCTGTCGTCTTGATCACCAGTCTCCAGATTGGTGATCTTTGCTTTTCAGCTCATTCTCACGTCATTAATCATCATTTCTCCAAGCGCGCATAAACATACAAGTAAGGCCCCTTAACATTCGCACGCATGTTGATGAATTTCTTTCGAGACAGCTTTAATGCAGTATTTTTCAAAATATAGTATTTAAACTTCGAATAATATGAGAGCTGATGAACAATCGTGGCATCCTGTTTACTCCAACCTCTTCTCACAGGGATTTTAACTTGTTTTTTGTATTCTTTTAACTGTAAAATGCGAAATCCTTTACGCTTGAGCAGATGTTTTATAGCCACCTTATTCCACCAGGTTCTGTGATGAGGAGGTGAATCCCATTGAGGAACTACGCTTGTAGCAAAACGAAAACGATCTCTATTTGGCACACTGAATGCGATATATCCGCCAGGATTAAGTGCACCTCGCACCATATTGATGAAACTATTCGGATTCTTCATATGCTCAAGCACCTGAAAAAAAGTGATGACATTAAAGCGCTGCTTGGAGAACTCCTTCCTGAACTGTTTAAAATCCATTGCATGATATTCAATCTTTTTCTCTTTTCTTGCTTGATTGACCAGGATACTGTTCAAGTCAATTCCAGTCACGTGATATCCGCGATCTTGAGCCTGCTTTAAAAACTTACCATCTCCACAACCCACATCAAGCAAGCTCAACCCCTCGCCTGAGCGCCTCAAAAATTGTGCATAAATTTTCTTCTGCCATTTAAGCCAGACCTCTGGCAAAGTCATTGCGGTTTTATCTTTTAAGGACTTCTCATACCATTTTCTGCTCGATAGCTTTGCGGATTTTGAAAAATGTAGATCACAATTTTTGCAAACAAAAATCTTTGCCTTTCTTATCTTCTTTAAAAAACATATGAAATCCTTTTTTTGACATGATGGGCAGTGCATATGATTCATACTACTTGAATATCCGCTATTATAAAAACCTTCCCGGCCCATACTGCAGTGCTTGCATTTTCCTGCACCTATGCTATGGTAACAATATCCAGAGCTCGAAAGAGCAGCTGATATTAAACAGCGACTGCATTTTTGCAGTGACATGGAAAGCATAGCTAGAGCTCGAAAGAGTTCAAAGCAGCCGATTTTAAACGGCAACCGCATATTAAGCGGAGTGCGAGAATAAACCCCTGAAAAGGGGTTTATTCTTTTAGATTGGTGAAGTAAAAAGCCAAAAAATTGACCGCTTGACCCATTTGAATTCCCGAGCTATACTATGGCCGAATTTTTCACATGGTAGATTTGCCAAAAAAGCAATCAAATCAAGCGTCAGATCGCTACTATTACGTGCTCGCATTTCGCGTTGCCGCCGACTTCGGGGTAACAATTGCAGTTCCTGCACTGCTTGCCGTGATGGCCGGTAAAAGACTTGATGAAAAATTTGGAACAGAGCCATGGATATTAGGCGGACTGCTGATAGCAGCACTCACAATTACAGTTGTAATCATTGCCAAAAAGGCAAAGTACTATGGAGAGCTATACGAAAAAGGGGATAGTAAATAAACTTGCGTACGCGAGCATTCCACTTGCTGCAGAACCTATTTTTGAGATCGGAAACTTTACAATCACCAATTCCATGTTAAACGCGTATATAGCAGTCGCGTTTTTTGTTTTGGTAGCAGTCTTAGTGACAAAAAAAATTAGCATTATTCCAAAAGGACTTTACAACCTAGTTGAGACACTGATCGAGTTCGCATTAAACGAAATTGAAAAAGTTACAGAAGATAAAAAGAAAGCCCGAGCGTTCCTACCACTGGTTGCAACAATCTTCTTCTTTATACTTTTCTCTAACTGGCTTGGACAACTCCCAGGAACTGGATCAATTGGAGTTTACGGATATTTACACGGCCACTTTGAGTTGATTCCACTATTGCGCCCAGCAACAAGTGACCTTAACTTGACCCTTGGTATTGCAATGATCGCAATTTTGACAACTCACTTTGCAGGAATGCGCTCACTTGGAGTTTTCAATCACTTTAGTAAGTTCCTAAACTTCAAAGGAATCTTCAAGGCTTTTAAACATGGTCCAATGGCTGTAGTCATTGCATGTGTTGAGTTCTTCATCGGATTAATCGAGATTATTGGGGAATTTGCAAAAACTCTCTCACTCTCACTACGATTGTTTGGAAACATTTTTGCCGGTGAAGTATTGATGACAGTAATGCTCGGACTATTCTCATACGTTCTTCCAATTCCATTCATGTTCTTGGAGCTCCTTGTAGGAGTAATTCAGGCAACAGTGTTTGCGATGTTAACTCTTGCATTCCTAGTAGTAGCAACGATGAGCCATGGTCACGATGAAGAACATGAAGAAGAAAAAGTTGAGGCACACGCCTAGTGTGATTCGATCTGTTTAGATTATTCTAAATGGATCAAATCTCATTAGAGATCTGTTACTAAATAATTAATTCTAAAAAAATCACTATGGATGCAGCAACAATGACAGTGCTTGCGAAAGCATTGGCAATCGGTGTAGGAAGTATCGCACCAGCTCTAGCTATTGGTTTCATCGGAATGAAGGCGATGGAAGCAATTGGACGTAACCCTGAAGCGGGTGGAAAGCTATTTGTTCCAATGCTTCTAGGAATGGCTTTTGCAGAGGCAATTGCTATTTACGCATTGATTATCGCGTTTACACTGTAGAACTTTCCCAGTCGGCGCATAATTGTGTCGAACTGGAAAAACTCTATTAATGATCTTTGACCATCGAGCTTCGCTAAAGCAAATAATTTAGCTCGGTGGAATTGAGACTATTATAAAAACTATGAGTCAAGAAGAAACAAATACTAACGAGGTTCACGATGAAGGTATTGAAGAATGCCAAGGTCATGAATGTGAGGATCAAGCAGAAGTTGGTGAACTCCAAGAATCTGTAGGTCACGAAACTGAAAGTGATAATCCAATCGCGGCCGTTGCTGGTCAGTTTGGATTAAACGGACAAATCTTTGCAGCGCAACTTATCAACTTCTTAATCGTGTTGATTGTTTTGTGGAAGTTTGTTTACAAGCCGATTGTAAAAATGCTCGATGAACGCTCAGAAAAAATCGAAAAGAGCATGAAGCAAGCTGACGACATCGAAAAGCGAGTTACTGAGATCGAAAACGAAAAAGAGGAAATGATCATCAATGCGCAAAAACAAGCTCAAGAGATCATTGAGAAAGCACATGACTCAGGTAAAGCGCGCCAAGAAGAAATCATCGGCGCTGCAAAACGCGAAGTCGAACGAGTGATTGCTAAAGGTAAGGATCAACTAACTGAAGAAAGAACTGCGATGATTAAAGAAGTGCGAAAAGACATAATTGACATTGCGGTAAAATCAGCAACTAGAATTTTGCAAGATCAAATTGATGAAACAAAGTCTAAATCAATAGCAGAAGAGGTTGTACGAAAACTAACCTAGTCTATGGATACTAATGCAAAAACCATAGCACGTGTTTTAGTAGACCAACTCGAAGACCTAGAGTACGAAGCAGTTCCGGATGTAATGAAAGAATTCGTAGCATTCCTGGCAGAGAACAAACTACTGGGAAGTTGGCGCGAAATAGAAATGCACATCCACAAAGCATGGAAGGAAAAATACGGAGTATCAAAGATCACAGTGGTATCTGCTCACCCATTAACAGAATTGGCAAACGAAGAGATCGAGAAGCTCGCCAAAGGAGCAGACATCGTACGGCGAGTTGATGAGCGATTAATCGGTGGATCAGTAATAAGAATCGATGATAAGCGTATAGACGGATCGATAGCGGGCACGCTTCAAAAACTAAAAATGACTTTAAGTAAATAAGGTGTATGGCACAAAAACAACAAATAATTGACGAATTGCGCAAGACCGTTGAGCAATTCAAATCACAAGCACAAGTTGAATCAGTTGGAACAGTTTTGTCTGTTGCCGACGGTGTAGTTCGGCTAAGTGGACTTTCTGAAGCAAAATCTATGGAGCTCTTGGAGTTCAAAGGTGGCGTTATGGGAGTAGCACTTAACATTGAGGAAGAAAGCATCGGAGCTATTGTTTTGGGAAATGCACAAAACATCAATGAAGGCGACACAGTAAAATCAACTGGACGAATTCTTTCAATTCCAGTTAATGAACAAGTAGTTGGTCGAGTAGTAAACCCACTTGGTAAAGCATTGGACGGTAAGGGTGAAATTACATCAGACAACTACCAGCCAATCGAAAAAATTGCACCTGGAGTTATCTCACGTCAATCCGTATCAGTTCCTTTGCATACTGGATTGAAAGCTATTGATTCATTGATCCCGATTGGACGTGGTCAGCGTGAGTTGATCATTGGAGACCGACAAACTGGAAAAACTGCAATCGCAATTGACACAATCATCAACCAAAAAGGTGAAGGTGTTAAATGTATCTATGTAGCAATTGGTCAGAAAGAATCAAAAATTGCAAACATCACAGCTCGACTGGAAAAAGAGGGAGCGATGGAATACACAACTATCGTGCTCGCCGGAGCGTCCGACCCAGCATCACTTTCATATATCGCGCCATATGCCGGATGTGCAATTGCTGAGTATTTCATGGACAAGGGAGAGGACATACTTGTGATTTATGATGACCTTTCCAAGCACGCATGGGCGTATCGAGAGATTTCACTACTTCTGCGTCGACCACCAGGACGAGAAGCTTATCCTGGAGATGTTTTCTACTTGCACTCACGCCTGTTGGAGCGATCAGCTCGACTGAGTGAAGAGCAAGGTGGCGGATCAATCACTGCACTTCCAATTATTGAAACTCAAGGTGGTGACGTTTCGGCGTACATTCCTACAAACGTTATTTCAATTACCGACGGTCAGATCTTTTTGGAGAGCGATCTCTTCTACAAAGGACAGCGACCAGCACTTAACGTTGGACTTTCAGTTTCACGTGTAGGATCATCAGCGCAAACAAAAGCGATGAAATCAGTTGCTAAGACTCTAAAGGTTGACCTAGCACAGTTCCGTGAGTTGGAAGCTTTCGCACAGTTTGCAACCGATCTTGATGAAGCAACAAAGGCACAACTTGAGCGTGGAAAGCGATCAATGGAACTTATGAAGCAAGGTCAATACCGACCGATTTCATTTGCTGCACAATCAATCTTGATCACACTTCTAAACGAAGGTTATCTTGATGTCATTGAGGTAGATAAAATTCTAGAGTTTGAAGACAAATTCCTAAACTATCTTGAAACTGCAGGGTCTGCAATTCTAAAGAAAGTTACTGACGACAAGGAAATCTCAGACGACACAAAAACACAAATCAAAAAACTTGCTGATGATTTTGTAAAGGGATTCGCTCCGGAGCAAATCAAAGATAAATCAGAAGAAGATAAAGATTAATCTGTGGCTGCTTCTACCAAAACAGTAAAGCGACGAATCAAATCCATTGCTAACACGATGAAAATCACAAAGGCAATGGAGCTTGTTGCTGCGAGCAAAATGCGTCGAGCAACGCAGGCAGTTATTGGTACACGTCCATTTTCTCAGAATTCTTGGGACACAATAAACATGATTGGTCGCGCAACTGAGAATGTGTCGCATCCTCTGCTTGAGGAAAACGCGGACGCCAACAAGACGCTATTCATACTCTTTACTGCTGATCGCGGATTGGCCGGTGGATTCAACGCCAACATGGTGAAAGAGGCATTGTCAGAGATCAAAAAGATCGACGATGGTACAACAGTCGAGGCAATTGCAGTAGGGCGGCGTGGTGGCGACGCGCTTTCACGAAACAATATAGAAGTCATTGCCCGATTTGAAGATCTATCAAATAAACCAACATTTTCTGACATCCTGCCGATCGGAAACATGATAATGGAAGCGTACTACAAAAAGGAATACAAACGAGTGATCGTTGGCTATACGGACTTCGTATCAAGCCTGACACAAAAACCTAGAGTATTTGAACTACTGCCACTAGGAAAACCTGACGACGAGCTCGGTAAGGTAGATAAAAAAGAAGAACCGGAAAAGCTCGAACTCGCCAATGAATACATATTTGAACCAAGTCCAAGCAGAGTGCTCGAGCGAATGTTGCCAAGGCTCATTGAAACGATGCTCTACCAGGCACTTCTCGAGTCCGCAGCTTCCGAGCACTCCGCACGAATGATGGCAATGAGAAACGCAACCGACAGTGCAGAGGACATGCTCAAAGAACTAACCTTCACTTACAACCGTATCCGCCAAGCTTCAATCACTCAGGAAATCGCTGAGATCTCAAGTGGTAAAGCGGCAATTGAATAAAATACTATTATGAATACATCAGGAAAAATCGCACAGATCATTGGTGCCGTAGTCGACGTCCGGTTCGAGCCACAAGCAGTGCCCGACATTAGAACAGCGCTCACCGTACAAAACGGTGACAAGCAGTTAGTTTTGGAGGTAGCTCAACAGCTTGGAAACAGTGTTATTCGAGCAGTTGCCATGGGAGCGACAGACGGTCTTAAACGTGGATTAGAAGTTACAAACACAGGAGCACCTATTCAGGTTCCAATCGGACCTGAAACTTTGGGACGAATGTTTAACGTGATTGGTGAAGCGATTGATGGAAAACCAGAAGTAGTTACAAAGCAAAAAGATTCAATTCACAAGCAAGCACCTGATTTCATTGATCAATCAACTGAAGCTGAGATTTTTGAAACTGGAATTAAAGTTGTAGATCTTATCTGCCCTATTTTGCGTGGTGGTAAGGCTGGACTTTTCGGAGGTGCTGGAGTTGGAAAAACAGTTCTAATTCAGGAGATGATCAACAACCTAGCTAAAGAGCACGGTGGATACTCAGTATTCGCTGGAGTTGGTGAGCGAACTCGTGAAGGTAACGATCTTTACTACGAAATGAAAGAATCCGGTGTACTTGAAAAAACAGTACTCACTTCTGGACAAATGAACGAGCCACCAGGAGCACGCGCACGTGTAGCACTTACCGGTCTTACAATGGCTGAATACTTCCGAGATCAAGAGGGAAGAGATGTGCTGATGTTCATTGATAACATTTTCCGATTCACGCAGGCTGGATCTGAGGTTTCATCACTTTTAGGACGAATTCCTTCAGCTGTGGGTTACCAGCCAAACTTAGCTACAGAGATGGGAGAATTGCAGGAAAGAATTACGTCCACCAAGAAAGGATCTGTTACATCTATTCAAGCAGTATACGTACCGGCTGACGACCTTTCTGACCCGGCACCTGCTACAACCTTTGGTCACCTTGACTCAACTGTTACACTTTCACGATCACTAGCTGCACTTGCTATTTATCCAGCTGTTGATCCATTGGACTCAAACTCAACAATTTTAGACCCTAACATTGTTGGTCAGGAGCACTATGACACTGCCCGCGGAGTTCAGCAGGTATTACAACGTTACAAAGATTTGCAGGACATTATTGCAATTCTTGGAATGGACGAGCTTTCAGAAGAAGATAAGATCGCAGTGTCCCGTGCACGAAAAATTCAAAAGTTCCTATCACAGCCTTTCTCAGTTGCTGAGCAGTTCACTGGAACTCCAGGTAAGTACGTAAAGGTTAAAGACACAGTACGTGGATTTAAAGAGATCTTGGAAGGAAAGCATGACGACAAACCTGAGCAAGCTTTCTACATGAAGGGTGGGATTGAAGAAGTGACGGCAGTAGAATAATTTTGTTCCATCAGCCGTCATCCTGAGGTCCTACCGAAGGATCCCGCAGTATAACTGTGGACATCGCTCAAACAACGGGATCTCTCGGCCTCCGGCCTTCGAGATGGTGTGTGTGTTGAGCGTATACATTCCAAAGCAATCACTATGATAAAAATAAACCTAAAAATTGTAACTCCAGAGCGTGTCGTTTTTGAGGACTCGGTTGATTCGATTTCTGTAATGACAGAAAATGGAGAAATCACAATTCTATCAAACCACATTCCACTAGTCTCACTCCTACGTGCTGGTGAGATGCGGCTCAAAGACGGTAAAGACCAATCATTGCTCGCGGTTTCGACCGGATTGATAGAGGTTCGACCTAACAACGAAGTGATAATTCTAGCAGATACTGCTGAGCGTTCTGACGAGCTAGCGATTGAGGAGATCGAGAAAGCAAGAGATCTTGCTCAAAAACGACTAGAAGAAGCGCGCGATCAAAGTGACGTCGCCTACGCCGACGCACTCGTTCACCTGGAACGTGAAATGGCGCGACACAAAGTTGCTTCCAAAGGAAAGTATCGCGATGTAGGAAGGAAGGTTTAAAGTGTCTAATCGTTCGGGCGCTGCCCTCACTTGTTGAAATTGTTTACTTCGAAGTAAACACTTTAAACATTTAAACAAATTAAACAATCATATGAGCCAATGTACACACGCTCTCGTCCGTTGCATGGACTTTCGTCTAGAGTCAGCCATCGAAGAGTATTTAGAAAATAATGGAATCGTTAACAATTGCGATATCATCTCTGTTGCCGGAGCTACCAAAGATCTCATAGAAGATCCCGAGGGATTCGTCGCAACACAGATCGACATTTCAAAACGACTGCACTTAATCGATACACTGATTATCATGCATCACATGGATTGCGGAGGATACGGCGGACATTCAGCATTTGCTGGAATAGAGGCTGAGCACGCGTTCCAGATCGAACAGATGGAGAAGTCAAAAGTAATTTTGGAAGGTAAGTACAATGGATTGAAAGTTGTAATGGCTCTCGCAGAGATTGACGAGAACAACATAGTAACAATCGCAGAAATCGAATAAACAAAAAAACAACCGCCAACTAATCCGTCATCCCGAGCAACGTCGAGGGATCTACTGGATTAATCAGCGGTTGTTTTTTTTATTAGAATGATCTGTGGAAAACTATATATTTAAAAAATATCATTGCTGGTATGATGGTTGTACGCAAAGGCCTCAGATCATCTGAGATCTTCTAAAAAAACAAATAATTATTATAATTAAATAAACAGTATGATGAAAAAAATATTCTTTCTTTCGCTCCTAACCCTCGTGCTAGGGCCGGGGATGGCTAATGCCACATCAGATTGGCAAAAAATGGAAACACTGTCTAGCAATCCATCGACCCACTCATCTATCGTGACCGACAGCGAAGGGGTCATCTACACATCCTTTATCGAGTATGACCGAACCGGTACATCGATTGCGGACTATGTAGTTCATGATATGTGGATTAGTATTGAGAAATATGAAGACGGCGCTGTCACGTCACTGCAAAATATTGATCTAGATGGCGGATATGATGATATTAAACTCGCTGTAAATTCAAGTGATGAGCTTTATATTAGCTATTATCACGAGGGGGGAGTCTATGTTCAAAAATACAATGGGAGCTCTTGGGACGATGTTGGAAACCTTGGAAGCTATGGTGTTGCAATAGAAGACGAATACCCCGTAAACCTACAATTCGCGATAGCGCCAGATGATACGGTTTATCTTGTCTATATTGACGATGCAAACGGAGGACATACCTCAGACACTCCGTCCACGATGATTCATGCCTATACAGGCAACACCTCAACAGATGTTGATGGAAACGAAAATGACGGCTGGGAATATGCACTTTGGCCGTATTACTCAAGCATTGGAGAGATGCAGTTTGATATCGATGATAATGGTGAAATATATCTAATCATGAATATCGCAGGAGACGGGGAGTGCACAACTGGCAGCTGCACGGTGGAATACAACACCAGCGCATATGTTCTAGGTGAAAGCGGATGGAGCTCACTACTTTATGGGCCATTTGAGTCAACGCTCAACGACTATTACATGTCGGCAAATCAGGATGGATTTGATCTTTACGCGTATGGAATGGAACTATATCGGTACACAAGATCAACAGATACATGGGAAACTCTTGGAAATGGTTCCATTGAAAATCACTACACCTCTGGAAATACAGGCACGCAATTTGCAAGAAATTCTGACAATGAGCTTTTCTTAATCTACGGAGACACAGGAACGGGTTCAGAATATAGCTCAACGGTCGAAATGTATGACGGATCAGACTGGAACACTGTAGGATCTTCAGAATTCACAGAGCCAAGCTCAATGTATTATTCTATTATATTTGCAGATGACGAGCTTTACGCGGTATGTCGAGAAGGTGAAATTGGCTACATGGGGCTTTATAAATACACAGAGGGAACTGCAACAGAAGCTGAAGAAACAACGACAGGCTCAGAATCTGACACGAACCTCACCTTGAGTAGCTTGGAAATTGGCGATGATCCAGGAAACAATCCTTATACAGACCTTATTAAAGCAACGGTTACAAACACGGGAAGTGCAAATGTATCTGAATTTGATATCACTTTTTGGATAAATGGCATACGCGAATGGCACTACTCTACAGCTACATTACCAACTGCTGGAGCTACAATCGCGGGTGGCGAATTCGTAATCACACCACAGCGACTCACAGAGACTTCTACAATCAAGGTTTGCGTTGATGCAAATGAAACCGTTACCGAAAGTGATGAAACGGACAATTGTCTTGAGGGAGTATTTTCTCCTGACGGTGCGGAAGAATCAACAAGTGAAGATTCGGCATCGGGGCCAAACTTTGCAGAATACACGGGTGATAAAGGGTTCTCCCCAGTCACAGGGGAAGAGGAAGATATCTCAACTATCACTAAAGGTCAATTCATCCGATCAAGCTCATTCAACTCAATCTACTTTGTTGATGAAGACGGAAAACGACGACCTTTCTGGGACACGAATGCATTTTTCTCCTACGCTGATTCATTTGACGAGGTAAGCTGGGTAACTGATGCAACACTCTCTACGCTCGAAATGGGTGACCCAATGCTTCCACAGCCAGGATCAGTCTTAGTGAAAATTCAGTCAGATCCAAAGGTATACGCAATTGATGAAGGAAATGTTTTACGATGGGTACCAGACGAGGACACAGCCAATAATGTCTACGGACTTAGTTGGGCAGATTATGTGATCGACCTAGACGCTTCAACCTTTGCCAGATTCTCAATTGGAAACAATATGGCAACATCTGATTTCGTTGACAAAGCAATGATGAAAACCAGATTCCAACTAAGCGAGTAACGCTCACTAATTGATACAAAAAACAACCGTCGCAAGGCGGTTGTTTTCTTTTGGATGCACAGAACCCCCACGAGGTGGGGGTTCAAGATAAGATCGGTCAGAGGCAAGCTACTCGACCGAGGTGCACTTCAGGAACGCCTCGGTGTAGGAGTCACCTTCGTTGAAGTACTCACCCACAACGTTCACAATTCGGTCCATGTAGAGCCCCCACTGACTGCGGAAGCGGGCCCACTTGAAGTGATCCTGCACATCATGGTCGGGCACGGCCACGACGTTACTGGGCCAGAAGCTCAGGTACATGATCCGCTGGCCCGGGTTGGGCTCGCAGTGGACCTGGTGAGGGTGCTGGCCGTCCTGCCACATGTGACAACCGAACTTGCGGATCTGGTCATCATGGCGCCACGGGTGGCTGTCGGAGATATCGAACAGCATCACATCACCGTACCACCTCTGCCAGTCATTGGTTTCCGGGCGAGGGCACCGGTCACTGATCGTGACGCGGATACGCCCATCGGCGCTGTCGATACGCAGGTACGGACCCCGGTAGTCGGGCTCCGACTCACCGTGCTTACGTACGGTGAGTCGGAGGCGTTTCGCGATATCCATCCAGCCGTTCTCCAGCAGGACCTCCTGGATCTCACCGACGCTCTTGGCGTCCTCAGGCAGATCGAGCTTGGGGAGAGCGAGCATGATGTGAACAGCGTTGACGAACTCGCTCACGCCCATGCACTCCTGACTTTCTTCGGTCTGAGGCATTACAGCCTCCTTTGGGCTTTAGGCCCATACCCTTACGGGCGAAGTTTCACACACAGGTGTTCTTTTTGAACTGCTAACAATAGCAGAAAAAAGCCCTTTTGTCAAGGCTTTTGGCCAGAATTAGCAATGTTTTTGCTGAAAACGAAGAACCCCCACGAGGTGGGGGTTCGAGACGTACGGGGGGGGGCGAGTCGCGATCACTACTCGAACTCGATATTCCTGAGGAAGTCGAAATTCGGCCCGTTGCGAGCGAAGTGGTTGCGGCCGAGACAGCGGGCCATGATGCGAATCTCGCGGCCATAGTTGTCGGAGCGCAATCGGTCGAAGAGCCCCTCACTACCTATGACCACATCGGTATGCCACGGCGAGATCTCAAGCTTCATCGCCATGCAACCAGGATTGGCTTCGCAACGGACCTGATGCGGTGTAGGGCCGTACCAGTAGTGGGCGCCGAAACAGTGAGCGTACGCGGCAGCCGACCTGGAGGGACCCGACACATCGTACATGGTCACAGTAGCGAGCCACCATTGTCCGGTCTCGATACCACATACGTCACTTGGAGCGATCACCACACGGAATCGGCCATCACCGCTGGTCAACCGCATGTAGGTGCCACTGTAGCCATTGTGGCCGATGTGCGTATTCATCATCTCGATATTATGCGCGATCGGACGCACACTTGGATCCAAGACAGCACGCTCGAACATCTCTGTCACATTCTCCCAGCCGTTCTCAGCCAGGATATGTGCAACGTCATCGATACGCGAGGCGGTCTCGGGCAACCCGACTGGGTCGATGAGACCGAGCATCTTGTGAGTGTGGCCAATAAAGTCCACGAGATCGATCGCACCTTCGGGGGTACACTGAGGCATCTTACGCCTCCTTCGGGCTTTAAGCCCATGCCCTTGCGGGCGAGTTGGTATCTGGAAGACGATTAAATCTATCATTAAAAAGGCCTTTTGTCAATTATGGTAAAATGAGACCAATAATTCGATCGAATGAGATTAAAGGCAACCCCCTCTAACTCCCCCTTGCCCATTCGACTCCGCTCAGGGCACCCTGAGTTATATCGATGGGTGGGAAGGGGGAGGATATAAGCATATGAATCAAAACCTACTCGAAAATCTAAATGAGGCGCAGTTGGAGGCTGTTACGCATGATCGGGGGCCGCTTATGATTATTGCGGGGGCGGGGACTGGGAAGACTACTGCTATAACGCAGCGGATTGCCTGGTTGATTGAGCAGGGGAAGGCGAAGCCTGAGGAGATTTTGGCACTCACTTTTACAGAGAAAGCGGCAACGGAGATGGAAGAGCGAGTCGATCAATTACTCCCAATCGGCTACGTGGACATGTGGATCTCAACCTTTCATGCATTTTGTGAGCGGATTTTGCGCCAGCATGCGCTTGATATTGGCGTGCCGCATGAATTTACGCTTCTCGATGAGATTGATACCTACTTATTGATCAGGAAAAACTTTGATCGTTTTGAACTTGATTACTACAAACCAAAATCAAATCCAACTAAGTTTATCCGCGCGCTCTTGCAGCACTTCTCACGAATTAAAGATGAGATGATCACGCCAGAGCAGTATTTGAAATTTGCTGAGGATCTTGATTTGAATGACGGCAACCCCCCTGAATCCCCCCTTGGGAAGGAGGGAGATGAGATTAGTCCGGAAGAACAAGAGCAGGAAAATGCGCGTATCAATGAGCTCGCTAATGCGTATCACACCTACCAACAAATCTTGCTTGAAAATAGTGCGCTTGATTTTGCAGATCTTGTTAGTTATACGATTGAGCTTCTTCGATCGCGTCCTCGGATTGCTAGGCAGTATCAGGAACAATTTAAGTTCGTGCTTGTTGATGAATTTCAGGATACTAACTCTGCACAATACGAACTCATCAAACTCTTGCTTAAAGAACCTTTCAATATCACGGTAGTGGGGGACGACGATCAATCAATTTACAAATTCCGCGGAGCATCACTTTCCAATATCTTGAATTTCTCAAAAGACTTTTCAGACGCAAAGCAGATTGTTCTCAATCAAAACTACAGAAGCTCAGAAAAAGTATTGCACCACGCGTATAACGTAATCCAGAACAATAATCCACACAGACTTGAACATCGCGAGCAAATCAATAAGGAGCTGTTGCCAAACCTTGGAATAGAGGGGAAAGTCGACCATATCCATGCCGATGATCTGCAAAGTGAGCTTCATGGAGTAATCTCAAGAATTGTTGATCTGCAAAAAGAACACGAGTGCAATTGGAGTGACTTTGCCATTCTAGTTCGCGCAAATTCGCATGCTGAGCCATTTGTAGAGATCATGGACCAGATTCGCATGCCATACCGCTTCCTGGCCCTCTCAGGGCTATACACAAAGCCGGTAATACTTGATTGCTTGGCTTGGATGCGCGTAATTGACCTCCCGTATGACAGTCCTTCGATTTACAGAATTCTAAGCCATCCAGAGCTTGGAATTTCAGAAATCGACATTGCCAAGCTTTCAATGCACAGTAAAAAGAAGGGCCTCTCGCTTTTTGAAGTTTTAGAGCAAACCGATGATATATCTGATGCAAGTCGCGAAAGAATCACCGAGATAATCGAAGCGCTGACAGAACTGCGGGCTCTATCAAAACGAAAACCAAGTAGTGAATTATTTGTAGAGATCGTAAAACAAACTGGGATCATCGCCACGGCACAGCAACTGCCAGAACCACAACAAATTGAAGAGAACGGACTTTTGCAAAAGTTCTTTGAACGCGTTAAGCGCTTTGAATATTCAAATGACGACAAAACTCTTCATCACTTTTTAGAAGAATTCGAACATGAGCGATCAAGTGGCGAATCCGGTGCGCTCTCAGGGGATCCAACCGCTGGCCCTGACGTGGTTCAGATAATGACTATTCACGCATCAAAGGGATTAGAATTTCGATTCGTCTTTTTAGTAAACATGGTTGAGCAACGATTCCCAACACAACGTCGCAGTAGTCCAATCGGAATTCCAGAGGGACTCATCAACACTCAAATCGACGCAGATCGTGATGAACATATCGAGGAAGAACGACGACTGCTCTATGTTGCCATGACTCGAGCCAAAGAACATCTCTATCTTTTCTCAGCTGACGACTATGGTGGTACCCGCAAACGCAAACCATCACGGTTTGTTAAAGAACTTGAGATTGAAGCGCAAGATTCTGGTCAAAACAAATCGCTTGAGCCTCAGGCCGATCCAATCGATGAGAAAGCTACAGTAGACCATCAGCTACCGAGCAACATCAGCTTCACGCAGATTGCTGCATTCTCAAGCTGTCCATTACAATACAAATATGCCCACATCTTGCGCGTACCTGTGTTTGGTCGCTATCAAATGAGTTTTGGTAAGACAATGCACAACGCACTCGAACAATTCGCCCGTGAGTATGTGGAAGGCAACCCCCCTCTATCCCCCCTTGCCCATTCGACAAGCTCAGGGCACCCTGAGGAATCGAAGGGTGGGAAGGAGGGAGGATTAGATGAGATTCCGCCAGAGAGTCGATTACTTGAGCTTTATGAAAGCGCTTGGATTGATGAGTGGTATCCTGACGCTGAGACACGTGTTGAGTATCATCAAAAGGGTAAGGACACGATGTCTGAGTACTACCATATTCTTACCGAAACAAAACCAAAGATCGCATTCATCGAAAAGGACTTCACCCTCAAAATTGGTGACATCTCCACCAAGGGAAGAATCGATCGGATCGATAAGCTAGATGATGGATATGAGATCGTAGACTATAAAACTGGAAAACCAAAGGATAAGCTCAGCTGGCCTGAACGCAAGCAACTCGTGCTTTATGCGCTAGCGTGTGAACGGTGTTTCGATCCACCACTCAAGATCACGAAAGCAACCTACCACTATCTGGAAGACAACTCTTCAGTGAGTTTTGAACCAACAGATAAAGAAAAGCAAAAACTAATCGATGAAGTAATTAAAGCAGTAGAGAAGATGCAAGCCAGTGACTTCAGCCCAACCCCCGGATTCCACTGCCAATACTGCGACTTCAAAGACATCTGCGAAGACAGCTCGTTTTAATTCAATCCATATCTAATTATGACCTGGGACAAATCCACATATAAGTATCGGCGGCCGCAGCGTGCTAATCGGGCGTTTCGTAAGCATGCGATTCCGATGGGAACGCTTGTTTCTGCTACTTTGAAAAGACATGGGATTGGGTCACAAGTTAAGGCTGCTATGGTTGTTCGCGAAGGAAACCTTATTTTAGATCAAATAATCGAGGCTAAATTTCGTAAAGACCTCAGAGTACTTTCGTGTGTTCACAGGACTTTGAATATAGTTTGCAGACACTCAGCCGCGGCGCACTTAGCCAATTCAATGCGGTTAGAACTTCAAAAATTGATCGAGGAAAGCATACCTGACGCAATAATTGAAAAGGTATACGTTCGGATTGATCCACACGCACTCGATCATTCTGCCGATACGTTGGTATAATGGAATTGAATATTGAATATAGAATCTATAATAGGAATTTTGTTCAAGGTACACTTATATGATAAAGGTGTATGAAAATAATTGTGATATCCGGGGCCTGGTGCACTGGAAAAACTGGCGTGGCTAAGAAATTATCAGAGCTATTAGATTGGCAGATTTTTTCTTTGGATCACTATAAGGAAAAACGATTTGATCAGGATGAAAGAGGTTCACTTATTCAAGAAAGTTACGATGACCTATTTGAGAATCTTAAGGAAGCTTTAAATGAAGACCAATCTTGCATCGTCGAGAGTGACTTTATCGATGATCAGCAAGTTCAACGTTTGATTAAGATATCTCAGCATAACAGAGCCGATCTGATCCAAATATATCTTCACGCTGAACCAAAAGTTCTGGCCGAACGATTCATCCAACGCTTGGAATCAGGTGAACGCCACTCTGGTCATGGTGATGAACAGTATCTTGAAAAAGCCAAACAAAGCTTAAAATCAAACGACTATTCGGGTGAGGCATCATTCTCTCCACTAGAACTACCAGGTTCTGTAATTAAAATCGAGACCAGTGACTTCGATAAAATTGATTATAATTCAATAATTGAAACGATGGGGTCGTGAAAATAAGTGAACCATTTTATGTCAGTAAAACAATATCTACTATTTCTTTGCTCAGGAACTGCGATTGCGGTATGCGCATGGTTAATTGTGCTAATTAGTATAAATCCAGTCACCGCCGGACTTTTTGGCTTCTTAGCTTTCTACATCACACTATTCGTGGCTTTGATCGGAATATTTGCATCCCTTGCGACTTTGGTGCGAATGAAGCGAAAAAAGCACTCAACTGTTGAGTCTGTGATCAAGGTTTCGCTAAGGCAGGGTGTTTTTCTTTCAATATTGGTTGAAGGGGCGCTCATACTCCTAGCACTTGGATACCTAACAACTGTGACACTTTTGATATTTATATTAGCGATTTCTATTCTAGAATTCATCTTTCTATCCATTGAGGGTAGCGCGCACAGACACGGGGAATAATAATTCCACAGGATCCCTTGAAGGACTATGAGGCATCGAGTAAGATAAAGACTCAGTAAGCCCTTATGTTGAACAAATTTTTTGGTCGATTTTCGGAGGATATTGGTATTGATTTGGGAACAGAAAATACCCTTCTTTTTGTTAAAGGAAAGGGTGTTGTTATTAATGAGCCATCGATCGTTGCCATCAATGATCGAACAAACCAGATAGTTGCTGTCGGCCATTCCGCTAAAGACATGCTTGGGAAAACTCCTCCACACATTCGTACATCAAAACCACTTACCAAAGGTGTGGTATCTGACTTTGAAGTAACAGAGAAAATGCTCAAGTACTTCATCGATAAAATTCACGATGAAACATTTACTCTTGTCCCTCGACCACGAATAATTATCGGAGTGCCACTGGAGATCACAGAGGTCGAGCGCAAGGCTGTAGAGGATGCGGTAATCAATGCCGGAGCTCGTGAAGTAATACTCATCGAGGAACCTATGGCCGCTGCAATCGGAGCACGGTTGCCAATCTCGGAATCGGTAGGGAATATGGTTGTAGATATTGGTGGAGGTACAACTGAGATTGCCGTCATATCACTAAACGGAATTGTAACTTGGAAGTCACTAACGGTTGCGGGTGAGGAGATGACAAAGAATATAACCCAATATACACGGGACGTATTCAACCTTTTAGTAGGTGATAAGGTTTCCGAGCAGGCGAAGTGTCGCATTGGAAGTGCGGTCTCGCGAATGGAACCAATGGACATCGAAATGCGTGGACGAGACCTTATGACTGGTCTTCCAAAAGAAGTAATTGTAAACGATGGTCAGATTAGAGAGGCTCTGCAAAAGTCCATCAAGGTCATAATTGAAAATATTAAAACAACACTTGAGTCGACTCCCCCTGAGCTTGTTGCCGACATTTACGAACGCGGCATCACACTCTGTGGTGGTGGGGCATTGCTCACCGGACTTGATCAAATTATTGCTAAGGAAACCGAGGTGCCTGTGCACATTGCTGAGGACCCGTTAACTACCGTAGCTCGAGGAACTGGATCGTTGCTTGAAGATCAAAAGTTGCTTGGAGAAATCGCTCTACCATCAACGTCAGATGAACCATACGCATAACACATGTCAATAATAAAACGAAAATCTGGGTCTGCAATTCTGCACCCATTTAAAACGGCTGCAATTATTTTTGTAGCCATTTTAGTTTTTATTGGAATTGCGAAATGGACACCAGCATCAACAATCTTGCACAACACACAAGCACAGTTTTACAAAATTAGTTCAGGGTTGAACACTTATATTGTTCAAACATTCTCATCTTCTGAATCCCTAAAAAGCCAGCTCGAGACCTATAAAAATCTCAGTTCTGAATACTTAGTTGAGTCATCATATCTTGATGAACTCGAAAAGAGAGTTTATGACCTCGAGAAGCTCATCGGGTACTCCCAATCAGTCGACTACAAAACAATCGCCGCCAGAATCCTGTCCCGCTCACCTTCACAATCATATACGTTACTGATCGACCAAGGGTCACACGACGGAATAAAAACTGGTCTACCAGCAGTGGTCGGTGATGGGCACTTGATAGGAGTAGTTGACTCAGTGTCTGAATACACTTCAACAATAAGACTACTCGAAGACAACAGCACCAGAATCCCAGTCAGTATTTTAGGACAATCTGACACCAGTGGGTTGCTCGTAGGTGAAAGTGGATTCTTACTTTCAATGGAATACATCCCTCAAGATAGAGAGCTAAACATCGGCGACGCGATCATAACCTCAAACTTACATGAAAGAATTCCTGACGGCCTTGTGATTGGTACGATCTACGAGATCATTAAAGAAGAAACCGCATCGTTCCAGCAGGCAATGATCGAGCCAATATACCAGTCTACAAGCTACTCAAACGTTCTGATCATCGACACAACCAGCGTACGGATATATGAGGAATAGCATTGTATTTACAATCCTTCTCATCGTCTCGACAGTGGTAGAGCTCAGCATCATTAACACGTTTGGATATCCAATCTTTCTTTTTCCATTAACGCTTTCCATTGGCGTACTAATGCTCCACATGCTCCCAATAACATTTGGAATAATGTGGTTGCTTCTGTCCCCAATGCTACTCTCAATGCTTGGAGCGGAATCGATGAATATCATTCCATACATTCTCGTTGTCATCGTTGGTACTGCTTTAACGATGCGAGTATTTACAAGAAGGTCAGTATACGCGCTTATCGGGCTTGGGATAATCCTCATATCAACCTTTACATTTACGAGCGGAATCCTTGGAATAGATATATTCTCAGGCCACCCATATCTCAAATCATTAGGCTATATAATTTTTGAAATGACGATCTTGCTCATTATTGGCTTTATACTTATCCAAAGATTTAGGCCTGTTGGCTCACTATTTAAAATTCCGCGCAAAACATGAGCCCTCAATCAAATCAACCAAAACACAATCCATTCCCATCATTTGATGGTGGGGATTTGAATTTGGGTGGAGAGTACGATGACAATGTTTTCTTTGAAGAAGCTTTTTCAAATAGATCAACATCAAATAGCGATCCGAATCGATCATTCATGGGCTCGATAGTCCCCAAGGCTAGATTCACAAGCGCTATATTAATGGTGTGCTTAGTGTTTTCAATCTTTGTCGTAAAGACTGCGTATTTACAAATCGTGAATGGGGAAGAGTACAGAATGCTGGCTGAGGAGAACAGAATTCTACACAAAACACTACCTGCACAACGCGGTGTGATATATGACCGCAATGGAATTGTTCTTGCTGAAAATATACCTACATTCAACATCATCGTACCGTCATATACGCTTTTTGATACTGAATATCATGATGATATTTACACCATCGCAAACCATCTAAAGATTGATGTTAACGAAATTACCACTCAATACGACGAAGATCCTGATACCGACATTCTATTGGCTGAATATATATCGTACGATCAAGCGCTGTTTTGCATGTCATATGAATCGCAATACCCATGGCTTTCTGTCGAGACAAACGCACTGCGGCAATACATAACCGATGAGATTCCAACGCTCTCTCACATTCTAGGTTACACATCTGGTATCAGTGAACAAGAATACGATCTTGTAAAAGGAACTGGCTACAGACAATTCGATCACATTGGAAAACAAGGGCTTGAAAAGGAATATGAAAAACAATTACGAGGATCCTACGGCGAAGAACTGCTTGAAGTTGATGCTCGAGGAAATATCGAAAGAATCATATCAAAAGTCGAACCTGAAAACGGCACCAATCTTTACACCACGCTCGACGCAAATCTGCAGAGCTATATTGAAGACACCTTAACGGCGAGGATGGAGGGCACCGGAGCCTCACGCGGTTCTGTGATCGTGATGGATGCGCAAGACGGATCAATACTCTCGCTTGTCTCGTGGCCCGCATATGACGCAAATCTATTCGCCTCGGGGATAGATGAAGAAAGCTATATCGAACTCGTAAATGATGAAGACCAGCCACTGTACCCGCGTGCTACTTCGGGAGAATTCCCGTCAGGGTCAACCATTAAACCAGTATTTGCCGCCGCCGCTCTCATCGAAGAAGTCATCACACCATACACAACATTCACGTCAACCGGTGGTATATGGGTAAGTATTTGGTTTTTCCCAGATTGGCGCGCAGGAGGGCACGGTCTTACAAACGTCTATCACGCGATAGCCGACTCTGTTAACACATTTTTCTACTACATCGGTGGTGGAAGCGAGACCTTTGAAGGACTTGGGCTCGACAGAATGATGCAATACGCTTCGTTGTTTGGGTTTGGTGATACAACAGGGATCGACTTGCCTGGCGAGGCTGATGGATTTTTACCTAGTATGGAATGGAAAGAGGAGGTGAAGGGCGAGCAATGGTACATCGGAGACACCTACCACGTAGCAATAGGGCAGGGTGACTTACTCACAACTCCACTGCAGATTGCTCAATCAACCGCAGTTTTTGCAAATGGCGGATCGCTAGTAACTCCACATATAAATTCGGAACTTGAAGTTGAATCAAAAGTAATTATCGACGAAAGCACCGCAACAATCATCCAAGACGCAATGCGCCAAACTGTAACAGACGGAAGTGCCACTGCACTGCAATCCGCACCAGTTACAGTCGCTGGAAAAACCGGAACCGCCCAATGGTCCACAGCTGGCGTCCCGCACTCCTGGTTCACCGGCTTCGCCCCATATGATAACGCCGAGATTGTAATAACAGTACTAATCGAAGAAGGAGGAGGGGACTACTACATCGCCGTTCCAATTACGCTCGATATTTTGAATTACTGGTTTTCTAATGAAAGCTTATGAAGATGAAAATGGGGGAATGCAAACTTTGTCTTGTGACCAAGATGCTTGTATATAAATCGCATATCATTCCAAATTTTTTGTATAAAATTCATGCGCTGGATGAAAATTACAAAATGCTACACTTCAACGCAAGAACCAGAAATAGACTACGCACAGTACAAACTGGTATTTTTGATAATCATATTCTCTGCGATACATGTGAGGGTCGGATAGGAAAATTCGAAGCTTATGCAAAAAAATTGCTATACCCAGCTAAAGAAGATTTGACCGGCAACTATGAACTTATGAATCAATATGAAAATTTCAAGTTCGAAAACATTAGAAATATAAAAGTTGATTACAATAAATTCAAAAGTTTTTTGATTTCCATTTTATGGAAAATGAATATATCCATAAAAAATGAATACAAAGACATAGAACTCGGACTGCACGAAAAAAAATTCAGGGGATATTTAAATGGTGAGATTGAACTGAAAAGTGACGATTTTCCATGCGTAATATATAAATTAAATGGATATAAACACCTCGATGATGTCATAATGCAACCACAAAAGCATAAATCAAGAAGAGATGGTACTATCTATTATTTCCTTATTGGAGAATATCTTTTTACATTCTTCATGTCACCAAACGGCCTTCTGCCTGAAGAGGTTGAACATTGCGCTATTACTGAATTTGGCACAATGGCCATACCTCTCATCAAAAAGTCACACACAAAAAAGATAATCGATGGTTGGATATCATGGGACCCAGATAAACAAGAAGAACGGTATAAAAATATGGGATGGATTTAAATCCACAGCCACATTGACATATTTGCAAAATTGGGCTACTATTAGCATTACAGTAATCAATAAACCGCCCAAAGGGCGGTGTTTCATATCTTAATATGTCAGGACCACAGTATTTATCGCAAGATGCTCTTGAATCAATCAAAGAAGAGCTTCGTACGCGAAAGACCGTAAACCGTAAGGAATTATCCGAGCAAATCGGATCAGCTAAGGAACTTGGAGATCTCTCTGAGAATTTTGAGTATCACGATGCAAAGGATCGCCAAGGACAAAACGAGTCCCGGATCATCGAAATCGAGGACATGATTCGCAATGCCGTAATAGTTGACTCGAAGTCAGGCGAATCTAGCATCAGCCTTGGAGTACGTTTTGGAGCTGAAATTAACGGAAATAAAAAAGATTTCGAAATCGTTGGCGCATCTGAGTCAGACCCAATGGCCGGAAAAATTAGCAACGAATCACCACTAGGAAACGCATTCCTCGGCCTTAGCGTCGGAGAGTCAGCAAAACTCCAAACCCCAGCCGGTGAAGCAGAGTACAAAGTAATTTCGATAGAATAACAGTGCGCAGTACGCAGTACTCAGTTCGCAGTGTAAAAAAACAGAAAAGCCGGTCGATCGACCGGCTTTTAGAATGGGTCGTATAAGTCCTATTGGACCCATAGGACCTATTTAGAAAATTTTGACACGGTAAAGCGCACAGAGTAGAATACGTCTGTAAAAAGGCTATTTTCTACTAGCTACTTCGTACTTACTACTACCTATTTCTATGATTGAAGAAGAACAAATTCGACGTGATCGACTTAAAGCATTGCAAGATGGTGGGACAAATCCATATCCTGCTCGTGCTCACCGATCGCACACTGCCAAAGATTTTTTTGAAAACTTTGAAGAGTTAGAATCGTCACAGGAAAAGATCACAGTCTGTGGTCGAATTCGTGCTATTCGAAAACACGGCGGAATTGCATTTGTAGTACTGCAAGACAGCTCAGGAAAAATGCAGGTTGTTCTTCACAAGCAGACCTTGGGTGAAAATGATTATAATAACTTTTTTGAAACATCAGACGTCGGAGACTTCTTTGAATTTTTTGGAGCTGTGTTTACAACTAAGAAGGGAGAGGAATCACTCAAAGCTGAAACCATTCGCATACTTACTAAAAGTCTGCTACCACTTCCGGAAAAATTTCATGGACTCACTGATTTAGAAACTCGATACCGTCAGCGATACTTGGACCTAATTGCAAACGAGGATTCAATGAAACTTGCGCTCTCTCGCGCAAAAATGGTTCGTGCAATGCGAGAATTCTTGGAAGGCAATGGATTCATGGAAGTCGAGACCCCAATACTTCAGCCAATTCCAGGAGGAGCAAACGCAAAACCATTCACAACTCATCACAATACACTTCATACAGACTTGTACTTAAGAATCGCGCCAGAGCTTTATCTTAAGCGATTAGTTGTTGGTGGAATGGAAAAGGTTTATGAATTTGCACGCTGCTTCCGCAACGAAGGCATCAGCCCACAACACAATCCTGAATTCACTCAAATCGAAGCTTACTGGGCATATGCCACAATCGAAGAGCTCATCGATCATCTTGAAGGTCTAGTGCTCGCTGCACTGCACGCAATCACAGATGGAAAGGATGAAGTCGTGATTGACGATACAGTACTGTCATTTAAAAACATTCCGCGTAAAACATTCCGCGAGGTAATTATTGAGCACACTCAAATCGACCTTGACGCTTACACTGATGAATCTGGACTACGCAATGTAATGGACGAGACTGGTGTTAAGACCGAAGGAGTTTATGGCTATGGAGAACTTGTTGACGCTCTGTACAAGCATGGCGCCCGACCTAAAGTGATTCAACCAACTTTTGTAACAGACTACCCAGCGGCTATGAAGCCACTTGCAAAGCGTCGGGAGAACAACCCACATTATAGTGCCAGTGCGCAACTAGTAGTGCTTGGAATGGAAATGTGTAACGCATTTAACGAGTTAAACGACCCACTCGAGCAAGAAGATCGCTTCCGTGAACAAGAAACTTTGCGAGAGCAGGGAAGTGAGGAAGCTCAACGAATCGATGATGACTATCTGACCGCTCTAAAACACGGAATGCCACCGACGGCCGGATATGGAATTGGGATCGATAGACTGGTTATGCTTCTAACAGCATCGAAAACTATCAAGGATGTAATATTGTTCCCAGCGCTAAAACCAAGACACGATTCGTCAGACTCGTCCGAGTCGAGCGCACCTTCTACGCAGCCTGAGGATAAACAGGGATAAATCAAATCTTCGACGTTAGAAGATTTCTCCCATGGGTCGAAATGGAAATAAATTCCATCTCGACGCCCAGGAGAGATCTTCTAACTTAAAAGCGATAAATATGAAAACCGTACTTGTCTTTGGTACATTTGATGGACTTCACCCAGGACACGACGACTTCTTTGATCAAGTGAAAGAGCTCGGTGACAACATAGTTGTCTGCCTAACTCAAGACAAGGTTGTCCGTGAGCTCAAGGGTAAAGATCCGATTGAACCGTTCGAGCAAAGAAAGGAAGCTCTTAAAAAGCAGTCTCAAATATCTCAAATCATCCCAGGTGATTTGGACATCGGAGCATTTAGAGCAATAAGCATCGTCCAACCAGACATCATTGCAATTGGCTATGACCAAGATGAACTAGAAAAAGCAATCACGGTATGGCTGGATAAATACAACGGTGATATTCCAGTAATCCAACTCAGGCCTTTTAAACCAGACACATACAAATCATCACTGTTAAGAAAATAACTAGCAGATTTCTCACTTCGTTCGAAATGGAATTTTCACCATCTCGACGCCCAGTCACAGATCCTGAGCTTGTCGAAGGGGAGAGATCTTCTCGAAATAAATATGATCGACTTAAAAAAACTACGTGAAAATACAAGCATAATTCGCGAGGCAGCAAAAGCCAAGAACGTTGAGATAGACTTTACGCGAGTCTTGGAGCTAGACAAACTAGTTCGAGCTTTGCAACAAGACATTCAACAAATTGCCACTCAAAAAAATGAGGCTTCAAAAAGAATCCCACAAGCAGATGAAGCTGAAAAAGAAGCGATACTGACTGAGATGAAACAAGTGGACAGAAAAGGAGATGAACTCAAGGCTGAACTTCAACCATTAGAGCAAGAGCTTGACGACCTTCTACACAAAATTCCAAACCCAGCACTGAGCGACGTTAAAGTAGCATCAAACGAAAGTGAAAACGAAGTACTTAGAACTGTTGGTGAAATTCCAGAGTTTAGCTTTACTCCCAAGGATCACATGGAAATCGGTCAAGCGCTTGGAATCATCGACACTGAGCGCGCTGCGAAAGTATCCGGGGCAAGATTCTCTTATCTTAAAGGTGATGGTGTGATGCTTGAGTTCGCACTAATCCAGTACGCACTCGATACGGTGATGAAATACGGCTTCACTCCAGTCACAACGCCACACATGGTAAACGCACGATCAATGCGAGCCATGGGATATTTAGAGCACGGCGGACACGATGAAATCTACTACCTACCAAAAGATAACATGTACCTCATCGGAACTTCAGAGCAATCTGTTGGACCAATGCACATGGACGAAATTCTCGACCTAGGCAAAGGAGCAATGCGTTACGCTGGTTTCTCACCTTGCTACCGTCGCGAAGCTGGAACGTACGGAAAAGATACAAAAGGAATTCTACGTGTTCATCAATTTGATAAAATTGAGATGTTTAGCTTCTGCAAGCCAGAGGACTCAGACGCTGAACACAACATGATCTTGGAGATTGAAGAAAAGCTTATGAACGGGCTCGGCGTTCCATATCAAGTGCTAAAGATGGTAACTGGTGATCTTGGGCTTCCAGCGGCACGCAAATACGATATTGAAGCTTGGCTTCCTTCACAGGAAAAATACAGAGAGACTCATTCATGCTCAACATGTACTGATTTCCAAGCAAGACGACTAAACACAAGATTCAAAGATGAAGAAGGGAAGCCGCAGTTCGTTCATACATTAAACGGAACAGCATTTGCAATTGGACGAACAATGATTTCTATCTTGGAGAACTTCCAGCAAGAAGATGGGTCTGTAATCATTCCAGAAGCGTTGCGCGGATACATGGGCGGCAAAGAACGACTCACAACCCTAAAATAGTATGAGCTCAATGCGAGCAAAAACCTGGGTTGAGATAAACGCAGAGTCATATAAAAATAACATTCAAGCAATTCGGTCACTTCTAGATCCTGAAGTGGCCTTTTGCTCTGTTGTAAAAGCCAATGCCTACGGCCACGGTCTTGAGCAAATCACAAAGATTGCCCTACAAAACAATGTAGAGCACTTTGCAGTTGATTCAATCGATGAAGCTCAAGAACTTCGCGCGCTTGCGCCTGATGCAACAATCTTCATACTTGGATATACAGTCGAGGATCGCATTACGGACGTTGTAGCGCTTGGTTGCGTACAAACAGTTTATGACGAACGAACTGTGGGATTGCTCGGCGCCGAAGCTTTAAAGCAACAGCGACAAGCGTATGTAAATGTAAAGATCGAAACCGGAACGCAACGGCAAGGAGTTTTGGAACGCGACTTCAAGCACTTGTTGGCATCAATCGAAAAACAAAAGGGAAGTGTCGAGTTAGTTAGTCTGGCATCTCACTTTTCATCCTCAGAGGAAGTAACAAAGCCACACATAACACTAGAGCAAAACCAAAAATTCAACGAGCTGATCGAAGTCTGCAAAACATTCGGACTCAAGCCGAGCCTTACACACATCTCGTGCTCAGCCTCAACTCTTATCTATCCTGAAACTCACCACTCAATGGTGCGTGTTGGACTGTCTCAATATGGCATGTGGCCGTCAGACGGAATTAAAACTCAAAAATCAAACAAGCAGCCATCTTTCAAACTAAGATCGATAATTACCTGGAAAACACGTGTCGCTCAAGTTAAAGACATTGCAAGTGGAACACCGGTTGGATATGATCAAACATTTATCAGCGACCGGCCGATGCGTATTGCGGTATTACCAGTTGGATACTACGACGGATTAGTCAGATCACTCTCCGATAAAGCGCATGTGATCGTTAAAGGACAAAAATGTCGAATCTTGGGCAACATCTGCATGAATATGTTCATTGTGGACATTTCTGTGCTACCACAAGTAAAACCAGGTGACACAGTCACATTAATCGGCCGCGATGGCATGCACGAAATCACAGCCGAAGACCATGCCCGCTGGTCAAACACAATCAACTACGAAGTAACAACGCGTATCAACCCGCTGTTACCAAGAATTATCATCTAAACCCTCCCACTTCCCAAGGGGGAGCTGGAGGGGGTTGCCGGTGAACTGAATTCGATCGAATTAGATCAAACGGCAACCACCCCTAACCCCTCCTTGGGAAGGAGGGGGACCGAACTATGAAAAAGCGTAACTTTCTTAAATCTCATCAGGCTACCAGATACAAAAGATCTCAATATGAGAATCCGCTGTTTGCGCATAAAAAAAATAAGTCTTCGTGGAAAAAGTATTTGATTGCTCCGGTGGCGATATTTATTTTAATTCTCATCACTTGGGGGCTAATGGTGATTCCTTGGCTGCAGATCAAAACGATTGAGATTGAAGGCTTGGTTACTATTTATCCCGATGCTATAGAGCAATCAACTTGGCAGTTTGTCAGCAATCCAGTCCTAGGTGTACTGCCCGGTAAACACATATGGTTTGTGCGTACCGAAAAGCTCCAAGAGGCTCTCAAAGATGACTTCCAGCTCAAGATGATAGATGTATCGCGTAGTGGTAGAACGCTCAGCATACAAGCCTCTGAGCGCATCACGCGCGCTGTATGGGTCACGAACAATAGAATGTTCTTCCTAGACTCTGATGGAATTGCAATCCGTGAGTTATCCGAGCTAGAGCACGCTGAAGTTGAGCAACAAATCAACACTCAGGTTGCACCATCTCAAAGCTTACAGTCTACTGTTTTCACAATCTGGGACCTTGAGAACCATGCTATCGAGCTAGAAACGCAAATCGTAACTCCGATACTACTATCAACCATCGAGGAATTCGATCTGATGCTGCGCCAAACATCTATCACACCTATTTCTTATATCATTGATCACAAGGATGAAGTCTGGCTTACAGTTAGATCGACCCTTGGTGTTGACATCTATATCAACGGGGTAGGGGACTCACAAGAACAATTTGATAACTTACAGCTCATAATCGACGAGTATGGTGAGACAGTACATGAACTTGAATATATCGATTTGAGATTTGGTAATCGAGTTTACGTAAAGTAGCCGAAGATCCTGAGCGTATCGAAGGAGAAAGGGGAGTGTCGTAAAATTAGAATGCGACGCTTTTTTGTTGGAGTAAATAATTGCATATTAACCCACTTCGATCGAACTCAAATAATTGTTATTCTGAGGCTTTGCGAAGAATCCACTCGAGTCGAGTTGAGTTCAATGAGTAGATCCTTCGCTCCACTCAGGATGACACAGGGGAAACCACCCTTTCGATATAAACATTTCAAACATCTTCAACAACTTAAACTTCACACAACAGGGCATAAAGGCGCTAGCGCATTTTGTTAAATACTATGTGTCGCACAATATATCTTATACGACACCACCGTATATTTCACGTGATGCAGGGTACAGGTATAGTTTAAAAAGGTAACTAACTTTAGCAGATTTATGGTGATTATCTACTATAGTACAAATATAATTAAAAAATTTCTGTCTATATAAAATTTTATTAGAAATTGTAAATTCATCGTGTCATTGTGTGAATTACACTAATCATATAGGGGTCTCATGAGACCAAAAACACCCCCTTCTCCGGTGGTGTCACTCCCCCTCTCTCTTGTGTCGTAAAACGAAATAACTCTATCTTGCCTTTTCAAATATCTAATCTATAAATCCCACTTAAACCTCAAGGTTGCCATTTCGACCCACGGGAGAAATCTTCTATTCTCACCTATCGATCTTCCCCACCAATCAATAGATCCTTCCCGGCGAAGCCGGGCCAGGCTTCGCATGGCGACAATACAATGTTGCTCCCGCCTTCGCTCCACATGGAGTTTAGGAAGGACAGGCAGGATGACGGCGTAAAATCTACATTCTACCTTCTACTTTCTACCTTCTGCATTTCATTAATTAACTAAATACAATTGTGGATCGACTGGGATTCCATTCTCTCGAATCTCAAAGTGCAGGTGAGGTCCAGTTGAAAATCCAGTTGTTCCCTCGTAACCAATGACGTCTCCCCTACTCACATACTGATCAGCACTGACCGCAGCACTACTCATGTGTGCGTAAAGTGTTGCGTAGCCATTAGTGTGAATGATCATAACGTAATTTCCGTATGAAGAGCCGTATCTGCTCCATGCCACGTAACCTGGCGCCGCTGCAACTATCGGTGTGCCAGCAGTCGTCGCAATATCAAGCCCACTGTGCTCCCACAGATGTCGAAACGGATATGTCGGGTCATGGAAAGTCGCGGTTATCACACCATCCATTGGCCAAGTGAAAATTGTCTCGCCTCCATATTCATCACTCGACGTTATAGCGCTATCCATCTCAGACTGCAATGCTGCAATCTGTGTTGAGATATACTGTTGCTCTTGTCGCATCTCGCTTAACAGAACCTTATACTGCGCCTCTGACTCTTCTGTGTAGGCAAGTAAAACATCCTTGGCATTTGCTTGTTGCTCGTATGTAGCCATCTGTGACTCAAGCTCGCCCTCAAGTAACACAAGGTCTTCCAGCCTATCTTCCTGATCTGCTTTATTATTCTCTAAACGGTCCTTTGTAGCCTTGGTTTGATCCAATGCATCCTGAAGATCCGCATTTATTGTTTCCAAATTTTCAACTTCAGCGAAAAGCTCATTAAAGTCACTCGAGCTAAACAGCACCTCAATAAATCCAACCTCATCATTCTTATTCAACTCAAATACCATTTCCTTCAAAATTTCTTTCTGAACCGCGATCTCTACCTCTTGTTCCTTGATTTGTTGATCCAACAATTGAACTTGAAGTTCCTGCGCCTCAATCTCGATCTGCGTTGCCTCAATATCAAGCTCAGTCAGTGCAACCTGGTTCTCGATCATCGCAATGTCAGTCTCTAAACTAGCCGCCTCCGAAGCATACTGATTCACCTTTTCACGATATCCATCGATCTTGTCATTAATTTGATCAATCTGCGTCTTCCTAACACTGATCTGATCTTGCAACTCGTTTAGGTCTTCCGTCTGCGCAAAAACAAAACCCGCACCCGACAAGCTCAGCACGGTAGTTAAAACCAACATCGCAGATGTGATGCGTTTATATAAATTCATAGTTCTACCCTCCCCCTTCCCAGGGGGGAGCTGGAGAGGGTTGCCATTGAAGTAGCTTTTTATAATAAGTCTTAGTTTATTATATCGCAGAAGGTAGAATGTAGAAAGTAGAATGTAGTATCAAAGCAAAAAGGACGCCGCGTTACGCGCGAGCGTCCAGTGATCGGGGTTGGGGTACCCCTTATTCTTCGACCCCTTGAGCTTTGTCCCCGTCAGGGTCAACGCCGGGGGGTCGGCCGACGACGTAGGCAACCGCAGTCATGTCGTGTTCGACCGAGCAATGTGTGATGACCTTGATGAGCTCCCAGCCCTTGGTAATGAGTCCGTTGAGATTCCCTTCTGTCACGGTCTCAACGAAAGACAGGTAACTGCCGCCGACCCCACCAATGCGGAGGGTAGTTCCAGCCACGGTTCTGATCTCTTGATACTGAGCCAATTTTCCTCCTTTCTGGCAACATGCCAGGGAAATTAGCCTCGGAATATAGCGTATAAATCAATACCTGTCAACCCAAAGACCGCCCGTGAAGGCGGCCTTGTCTTTTTTTTATTTTCAAGTCAGTTATGCGAGCAACCCAATCGCTTTATCGATCTTCTCAATCCCCTTCTCTTTTCCAAACACCCACAATAACTCAAATGGTGAGGCTGATTTTGCGGCACCTGATAGTGCTACGCGTAGTGGCCAGAGTACGTTTCCGTTTTGCAGATCGTTGGATTCGATGTATGCGCGCACTTCCCTCTCGAGCGCTTCAACATTCACAAAGGCTGCGTCTTCTAACGTTTCAACGAACTTCTTAACGCCTTCGAGTTGTGCCTTAGCGTCAGCTGCGTCTGCCTTTTTCCAGATCAAGAGTTCAGAGTCGTATGCAAACTCAGCTACATAAGGCTCGAGTTTTTCTTGCAACTCGTCTAGTCGATTGATTCGATCGCGTTCAATTATCAAAGCACGGCCGACCGTTTCATTTTCAAGATCGATACTCACAAATGGCTTTGCAACCTCAATTAGGTCTTTGGCCTCCATTTTTTTCAAATACTGATTATTCATCCAGTCGAGCTTTTCGATGTTCATTACCGCGCCACTCTTTTTTACCTTTGATAAATCAAACATCTCCACCAACTCATCGAAAGAATAAATCTCTCGGTCTCCAGTTGGATTAAATCCGAGTGTGCCGATAAAGTTGAGCAGCGCTTCTACGAGGTAGCCCTTCTTAAGATAATCCTCAACCGCAACGTCACCCTGACGTTTAGAAAGCTTTGTCTTGTCTGGATTCAAAAGCAACGGAACGTGAGCAAAAGTCGGCATTTCAAACCCCAACATCTTGTAGAGCATAATATGCTTTGGAGTTGATGAAAGCCACTCCTCACCACGCACGATGTGCGAGATTTTCATGAGCGCATCGTCAACAACGACGGCCAAATGATAAGTCGGAAAACCGTCAGACTTCAGAATTACCTGATCGTCTACATCTAAATTTTGAAACTTAACCGAATTTCGAACAATATCTTCAAAAATAGTTTCACCTTCTGGCACCTTCATTCGTACTACATATGATTCTCCTGCATCAATCTTTGCCTTCACTTCTTCCGCAGTTAGTGCGCAACACTTTCGGTCATACTTTGGAGTCTGCTTCGTAGCTCGCTGCTTTTCTCTCATTTCATCAAGTCGTTCCTTTGTACAAAAACACTGGTACGCGTCGCCTTGCTCAATTAGCTTCTCAACGTATGGCTTGTAAATATCCAATCGCTTTGACTGAACATAAGGACCGTATTCACCTTTCTCGATAGTTGATCCGTCGTCTTGCAAAACCGGACCCTCGTCAGGCTCAATTCCGACTGACTTGAATGTCTCGAGTAAATTTTCCAAAGAACCTTCCACAAGCCTACTCTGATCAGTGTCCTCGATTCTTAAAACAAACTGACCGCCAGTTTGCTTTGCTAAAAAATAATCAAAGAGTGCCGTACGCAATGTTCCGATGTGAATAAAACCTGTCGGACTAGGTGCCAAACGCGTTCGTGCTGGAGTCATATGATGTTTAAGATGTTGAAGTTATTTAAAATGTTTTCTCTCATATCCCCCTTCCCACCCCTCGATATAACTCAGGGTGCCCTGAGCCTGTCGAATGGGCAAAGGGGGACGACAGGGGGTTGCCGTTGACTACTTTCCACTCAACTGCCGAATGATCTCAGGAGCTGTGTTCTTAACTGCCTTAATGAACCTGCCGCGCTTGATTGTTTCAATCGTGACCAGTGCGGGAAAGGCAACGCTCGCCTTTAGAATCCTACCAATCCTGCTTGGTTCTATCAACACACGCCACAGCCATTCCAAGCCAGTCCTACGCATCCATTTTGGCGCCCTTTTTAATCTGCCACTGATCATATCAAGCGCACCCCCTACACCGATCATAATCTTTACGCTTGGAAACTCATCCTTAAATTGACGCATGAATGCCAACTGCTTTTTATGAGGCAAAGCGATCGCAATGACGTCTGGCTTGATTTTGTTGATTCTATTCATCATCGAGCTTTCGATGACAACCCCATCGTCAACTAGCTCAACAGCGCCAGGATCCAGAATCGAAATACTAAAACCGTCTCTATCTCTTCCTTGATACTGAGTAGATGTAATCACTGGCCCCATCTCCTCACGAAGGAGGGTCTGCGGAAGACTACCTTCAACTTTCTTTTTTGCAAGCTTTAGAGTCTCGACATTTCCTCCAAAGAATAAAACACTCTTCCCTTCCCTTGCACAAAGTTCTATCAAGCTCTGCAGTGTATCAACGCCCGTGTGTCGATTCTTAAGTCTATTATCAGTCAAAGCAGATACCGCAAACCGAATCGAGACTGTGTCGGGCAAGTTCAGATCTGTATTCGAAAGCGCATCACGAAATGCGCCTCCCCTCTTCCCACCCTTCGATTCCTCAGGGTGCCCTGAGCCTGTCGAATGGGCAAGGGGGGATTCAGGGGGGTTGCCATTATCCTGAATTGCATCAACAAGCATCTCGGCATTTGGTGTCGCAATGAGTTTTGTTGAATTTGAATATAAAAAAGAAACAAGCTCAGTCTCAAGCTCCGCGTCGTTTAAATCATCTATCGAAATTTTAAATAGTTCATGTTTCATACTAACGTCGCCAAAATACGATCAAGGCGATAACACCGCCAAGTAAATCCATTACAAAATCCATCATGGTGTCTGCCAAACCTGGCTGATGCTTCAACTCCAGTGCACGTGGAAAAATCTCATCAAGAATGAACTCATGCAATTCCCAAAGTATCCCGATCAATGAAACGAATCCGAGAACTATTCCAGGAACAAGCCACCATTTCAAGTGCTTTTGAAACCAACCTTTGAAAGTTACATCTTCAACACCCTCAATCCAAATCGCCAGCCCTAATGCGGCCATAGCGAATCCACCACCAATGTGCATTGGAATGTCGTACCACTCAAACACTCCATAGGCATCAAAGGCCAAACCAACAAAATGAAAAACCAATACAATCGCAATGATTAAAAAAGCTTTCTTTAAAGTCATAATGACTATATCCTACGATAAATCCCCCTTATTCACAATGTTCTGCCACTTATCCACAGGAAGTTCCCCATCTGAGAGTCCGGCTCCCGAGAGTCGGACTGCTAGCCTTCTACCCACCGCCGCCTCGCGCCGGTGGGTTTCTCGCATCCGCTGTGGACAGCAGTTTAACTGTTATCCACAGGAAGCTTATCCTCTGAGAGTTCGACTCCTACCTGTGGACAGAGGTTGAACCTCTGTCCACAGTTTGACGAATTCGAATTAGCACTCTATACTTGGGAGTGCTAATAATGTTTAAAATGTCCAATCGTTTGGCCTCTGGCCTCACTTGTTTAAAGTGTTTATTTCGAAGTAAATATTTCAAACATCTTCATCACTTTCAACAATCATTATGATACCCAATAACTTTACTTCTAAATCTCAGGAAGCCATTCAGGTGGCTCAGATGCTGGCTAATGAAAATGGTCAGCAGGCGGTTGACCCGATTCATCTTCTTGCTAGTCTTATAAATCAAGACGCTGGAATTATTCCGTCACTCTTGCAAAAAATGAAGATCAACGTGAATCGACTTATTTCGCAGGTCGATCAAATACTGCAATCTCTTCCAAAAAACTTTGGTTTTAATCAAAGTGGAATGGGACAGGTTCTTCTCTCCCCTGCCCTAGCTAAGACAATGCAAAACAGCGCAAACCAAGCTAAACAATTTGGTGATGATTTTATCTCAACAGAACATTTGTTTTTAGCGCTCTTGCAAAATAAACAAGTCGCTCAGTTCTTAACTGGTCAAGGAATTGAAGTAAAACCAACCCTTGAAGCGCTCAAAGATGTGCGTGGAAATCAAAAGGTGGATTCGGCTGATCCGGAAGCAAAGTTCCAGGCGCTGGAAAAATACAGCATAAACCTAACTGAATATGCACGCCTTGGAAAACTCGACCCAGTCATTGGACGAGACGAAGAAATTCGACGGCTGATGCAAGTATTAGTTCGCCGCAAAAAGAACAACCCAGTGCTCATTGGAGAAGCTGGAGTTGGTAAGACTGCAATAGCTGAAGGACTAGCCCAGAGAATTGTTGCCGAAGATGTTCCTGAAATGCTAAAGAACCGCGAGATTATCTCACTTGACCTAGGAGCACTCGTTGCTGGAACAAAATTCCGCGGTGAGTTTGAAGAACGTCTAAAAGCGGTGGTAAAGGAAATTGAACAGTCAGACGGTAAGATGATTTTATTCATCGATGAGCTACATAACTTAGTTGGTGCTGGTAAAGGTGAAGAAAGCCCCATGGATGCGAGTAACATGCTAAAGCCTGCTCTTGCTCGTGGTGAGATGCGTGTGATTGGTGCAACAACACTTAAAGAATATCAAAAGTACATTGAGAAAGACGCAGCGCTTGAACGTAGATTCCAACCCGTGATAGTTGAGGAACCATCTGTGCCTGATACCATTGCGATCCTGCGTGGTATTAAGGAAAAATACGAGATTCACCACGGAGTGCGGATTAGTGACGCAGCACTTGTTGCAGCAGCTGAGCTTTCAAGTCGCTACATTACTGAGCGATTCTTGCCAGACAAGGCGATCGACTTGATGGATGAGTCAGCGGCAGCACTTAGAATGCAAATCGACTCAATGCCTGAGGAGCTTGATCGGCTCAAGCGTGAAGAAATGCGCTTGGAGATTGAAAAGCAATCACTACTCAAAGAAAAAGACAAGCAGTCAAAGCAAAGACTGAAGCAAATCGAAAAATCAATTGGTGACTCAAAAGAGCAATCCTCAGAGCTTGAGCTGCGTTGGAAAAACGAAAAAGCAATTATCCAGAAGATTAGAAATCTAAAGGATGAAATCGACAAACTTACGAACGAATCAGACATTGAAGAGCGTAAAGGTGATTTGCAAAAAGTTGCAGAGATCCGTTACAGCGTAATTCCTGAAAAACGAGAAAACCTGGAGGATGCTCAGACTGAACTTAAAAACTTCCAAGAAGAACGTGGGCTATTAAAAGAAGAAATCGGGCCAGAAGAAATCGCATCAATCGTTTCGCGCTGGACACACATTCCAATGAGCAAGATGCTCCAGGGTGAAATGGAAAAACTTGCCACCATGGAAGATGATTTGAAATCTCAAGTTATCGGGCAAGACGAAGCGATTACTGCGGTGAGCAATGCCCTGCGACGATCACGCGCTGGAATCAGTGAGGAAAAGCAACCGATCGGATCATTTATATTCTTGGGTCCAACTGGAGTTGGTAAAACAGAGCTGGCAAAGGTATTGGCAGACTTCATGTTTGACGACGAGGAAGCACTCATCCGCGTGGACATGTCAGAGTATATGGAAAAGCATAGTGTAAGCAAAATGATCGGATCCCCTCCTGGATACATCGGCCACGATGAGGCCGGACAACTTACAGAAAAAGTGAGACGACGCCCCTACTCTGTCATTCTCTTTGATGAAATCGAAAAAGCACACCCAGACATTTTCAACATGCTTTTGCAGGTTTTGGATGACGGCCACCTAACTGACGCCAAGGGTCGACGTGTGAACTTCAAAAACACAATCATTATAATGACATCCAATATCGGCTCTGAGTTTATACTCAATTCCGAAAAAGCTGGAAACATTGGTTTTGATGATGACTCTGTCCGCGAGCACAATGAATCCAACGGAGTTAAAGACCGCGTGATGGAAATGATGCGCGAACAATTCAAACCAGAGTTCCTAAACCGAGTGGATGAAATAATCTTCTTCCACGCACTTTCAGAAAGTCACATCGCCGACATTGTTCAACTCCAAGTTGACTTAGTGGCACAGCGCCTAAGCAGTCAAAAACAGATTATAGTGAAGGTTACTGAGCGTGCCAAAAAGTATCTAGCAAAGGAAGGCTATGATCCTCAATACGGCGCTCGTCCGCTCAAGAGAATCATCCAACACAAAATCCTGGACCCACTAGCCATGAAGATAGTGCAAGGCGAAGTCCCAGAAGAAAGCACCGTAACAATCGACGTCATACAAGACGCAGTAAAAATCACTGTTCGATAAAACTTGTCATTCCTGCGAAAGCAGGAATCCATCAACAAAAACCCACAATGTGGGTTTTTGCTTATTCTTGACAATTCACTGGCGCAATGCTTTAATTATCTCAAGTTCATTCTATGGCCGTGAGGGCGACAGACCGTCCGCAGTGTGGTTCGAGCAATTCGGACTGTATCGACTGCCAGGTCGACGCTGCTTTTCACGGCCACCAATCTTGGTTAGAAAGAGTCCAAATGCAAGTCCCGGGCTTTCGGGGCGGGTGATCGACGATCCGGCAACTGTCGTACCACCACAGCAATCACGCTGAGCAGTCACTAGGGAGGAAGCGCGTCGCGTGAGAACCCCCTCTTTCAAACCAGGCTGCGGAGCGGTGAGCTCCAGCCTAAGCACCTCAACAGGCCACGCTACCAAACGACGCGATCGACGCCAAAGCCCATAACATTAGTGCGGGCCGGGAGCAATCGAACGATGCGACGTACTGCAAGTGCCGTGGAGGTGTGTGAGCGAGGGCCATGACCCGCTCCGCAGCCACCCTCTTATGACCTGTGCCTTGAAAAATCACACCCAACCGGGAGTGGGACTTCGAAAAGGCCTGGTACGGGTCATATTCTACACGTTCGCCCTGCCCACATCGGTCACCAAACCGATCGCCGTGCGCCATGACCTACTCGGCCGGTGTGAGCACCCTTGAGCCTCCTCGCAATCTCTGCCAGGCGGCTCTTTGCTATATCATATAAATACAAAACTGAGATTCACAGACCTAGTCAATCAGGCTTAGCCTAAATGGCTAAGCCTGATATAATCGTGTTCATGGGCCCTTAGCTCAGTTGGCTAGAGCGCTTGCCTGGCAGGCAAGAGGTCACCGGTTCGAGCCCGGTAGGGTCCACCAGCCTTCGCTGTTTTACTATCACCGTGGTATATCAAAGATTGTTCTGCGGAGATAGATTCACAGCTATACAGATGTTGGCTTCGGCTGGCGCAGCCATCCTGTTTTGCAAAATAGTTATGCATACAAATTATCCATGATGTGAGCGATCGCTCATATCATGGATAATTTTTTATCTCAAAGTAAACACTTTAAACATTTTCAACAACTTAAACATTTCCTAGACGTGTCGAACCCCCGCGATGCTAGGCATGCGGGGGTCGAGAAGGAGGGGTTGGATGGTGAGGCTAGTTGTAGTCAATATCCAGCTCGTTGTTACGAGCCCAGAAATTGTCAACTTGCTCATCTTCCCACTGAACGACTAGGACGTCGCCGGTCGGGACCTCACCGGAGAACAACGGGATCTCCACTCCGTTGAAGTATGCCATACCACTGCACACTGCATCGAAGTGGCTGGGCACGCCCGGAAAATAGGCATCCACGTAGTAACTGTCGGTGATATAGACGTCAGCGATGATGGAGAACTTCTCGTTCTCACGGTCATCGAACGTGCACGTCATGGTGAAGTCCGTCAAACGCTCTGGCTTGGAGGACTCCCACATCACCCAGACGGTGTCTTCGTAGCTGCCGCTGCCACTGCCGTAGCCGGTACCCACACCCACATCGCAGATGGGGGCGCCGGACTCACTGTCCCAGTAGCAGTCCACACCAGCGTTCGACAGGTCGAAGCAACCGGTGGTGGTCAGGCTCAGGGCGGCGATCAGGGAGTACAGGGCGACGCGCAGGATGTTGGTCATGTTCATGATGTTCTCACTCTCGCCCGAAGGCGATGGGGGTCATTCTTGCGTGTTGGTCGAGAAATTCGACTCGCATACGCTCCTTGAGCAAAGGAAAAAGTGGAGTGAGAGATATGTAAGGTGCGCTCTTTCCTATGCTCGAGGAGTGCTATGAGCTACTCTCAAACTTCGATACTTGATCAAAGGTTGGGGGTAGCTCACCTGACGAATCAGGTGAGAAGATGGCCGATGTAGCACGAGGACTACATCATCACGCTGGCGATCAGCGCGACGGGGCCGGCGGTGCAAGTGAAGGCGGCGATCAGGGAGAGGATGGTGTTCATGGTGGCTCCAGCCCGGGTGGGCTTGTGGTGGTGGTCGAGGTGGTCAGATCTACTTAGACATTGTCTATTCAGGTCTGACTACCTCACCTATAAAGAAAACCGGCTACCTTTCTTAATTAAGAGAGATAACCGGCTTTCTACCAACACGCCACAATAGCGATGTTGATGGATACTTCTTTTACCCAGAAGTTAGGGCTCTCTCAAGTTGTTTGCAAGGGATCAATTGCTTGATCTTACAAGAAGTACTATAGCACAAAATGACAAGTTTGTCAATAGCTAACCGTGGATTTGGGGCTAATTTTAGGCAATAAAAGTACACAGTTTACAGTACTCAGTTCACAGTTTTAGAGCACTAATAGGCACCAAAATCATACACTGAGCGCTGTGCATTGAGCCCTGATAACTGCTATAATAACTCCACTATGAGAAAGCTTGTCATGTTTATATTCCTGTCTTTACTGTTCCCTGCTCAGGTATTTGCTTTTGACCCAAATTACCTGATTTCTGACTGGGACTTTACTGATCCTTTTGCTCTGGACTTCAATCAAATTCAGCATTACTTAAACAGAGGGTTTCTTGGTGATTATTTAACTGAAGACTGGGAAGGTGACGATACCTATGCAACCAATATAATTTGGGAAACTGCACAGACTAGAGGCATCAGTCCAAAAGTACTTTTGGTGATGTTGCAAAAAGAACAATCACTAGTTGAGGATGATGACCCGTCTGATAGTCAGTTGGACTGGGCTATGGGTTATGCGGTTTGCGATGACTGCTCCAAGCAGGACGAGGCAATACAGCGCTGGAAAGGATTTGGAAAACAAGTCAACTCGGCTGCAATGCAACTCTCGGAAGGATACTTAGAAGACATAGATAATTACGGAACCACCCAAGGTGTGTACGGTCCAGGTGTTGATGTAGAGATCGATGACACCACCGTTACACCAATCAATGCAGCGACGGCAGCACTCTATGCCTACACGCCGCACCTGCATGGAAATGAAAACTTTGTCACGATTTGGGACAGATGGTTTAGCACTAACTACCCCACCGGCTCGCTATTGCAGGCTGCAGGCGAAAGCGGAGTTTACTACATTGAATATGGATTCAAGCGACCGATTAATAGTTGGTCCGCCCTATTATCACGCTTTAACTCCGATCTAATCATAGAGGTTAATCCTGAAACACTTGATAATTATTCCGACGGGCGGGCAATTGATTTCCCGAACTATTCCCTTCTCCATGATGACGATGAGAACATCTATTTACTAGTTGATGATTCACTAAGGCCGTTTGATTCTGTTGATTCATTTTACACACTTGGATTTAAAGATGATGAATTAAATGAAATAGACAGTGACGACGTGGAGCTTTACGAGCAAGGTGCAACAATCACAGCGTCCACCGCAAGCGTTACCGGTGAACTAGTTCAGCTCTCTACAAATGATGCATATTACTATCTCCAAGGTGGGCTTCGACACGCAGTTTTAACTCAAGATATAGCGCTCGCTCGCTTTGGATTATCATCTAGAATTATCGAACCAGTGGAGGTCGAGCAATACGCTGAGGCCGCTCACCTACTAATCCCTGACGGATATCTTATTAAGACAACAACCGATCCAACCGTATACGTTATTGCCGAGGGTGAGAGACTACCGATTGGATCAGAAAGCATATTTAACTCATTTGGTTGGCAATGGAACGACATAATTGACGTATCAGACGAAACGCTCGCATTGCACCGACTCGGTGACGCAATCGAATAAATCTTCTACTATGTTAGTATTTGCAGCACTTACTCCAAGTTCCCCCCTACTCCTTCCCTCGATCCACAAGGAAAAAGGTGTGAAACTTCAAAAAACACTCGATGCGATGGAAGAGCTAGCCGAAGAACTATATGCGTCACATCCTGACGTTATCTTGCTTTTGAGTGAGCACCCAACAACTTATCAGGATGCGTTTTCAATTAATATCAGCAATCCGTATACCTTTGACATGTCTGCGTTTGGAGACCTAGGGTTTGATCGCAAACTCCACCCCGATATAGAAACAATCGACCGGCTACAACGAAATCTCCGCAATCAAGATCAGCCTGTAACGCTCACCACAGACGAAGCACTCGACCACGGGTCGGCTGTCGCGATTGGATTGCTCACCGAAAAGCTACCGGACGTTAAACTCATTCCCATCACATATTCAAGTTTGGACGCCAAAGCTCACTTTCAGTTTGGACAAGCGCTTAAGGACATCGTATTCAATGCAGACAAACGCATTGCAGTGATCGCATCAGGTGACCTGTCACATGCGCTCGAGAGTAAATCCCCAGCTGGATTTCACAAAGATGGGCTGTTATTTGACGAAAAAATAAAGGAATTAGTATCGCAGAAAAATACAGCCGCATTGATCAGTATAGACAGTGATCTTGTAGAAAATGCGCAACAAACCGCCTACCAACAACTATTGATTCTTTTTGGACTTTTAGAACGAGTATCAGTCAAACCAAGTATTTTAAGTTATGAAGCACCGTTTGGTGTTGGATTCATGGTCGCCAACTTCGTTTTGAAATAACTTTAAACTTTCTGCCTTTAACTTTTTATTAATATATGTACGCGCAAATCATTCCATTAAGGCGATTGCCAAGGAGATTTGCGTTTTTTGATTACAAAATTTCAGAAGAGCTCAACGTGCAAATCGGCGATCTTGTCTATATGCCCCTCAAAGGTCGATCGGTGGCGGGCATTGTTCGTGGGATTACCGATACATCTGAGTTTAAGCGATTGCAAACAATCGAATCCATTCGATACACAAAGTTCATGACGTCAGGTGACATCAAGCGACTCGAGCTCATCGCAGAGCAAATACTGCAGTCCCCTAGTACGGTACTTACAAGTGCCTTGCAAGGCCTCACGCATTCCAAATCAACGCCACAACACGGGTCAGGTTCAAAGTCAGGATCGATGGATAAAGAAACTGCAAAGATAATTGGAACATCCCTTAACGACAATCGCGGCTCGATCGAGACAAGCTTTGAGGGTTCAATAGTGGCAATGAGCTTGGCTGTAAAAAAAGCCAAGAATCAGGTTCTTGTTTTATGCCCGCGAGAATATGACGCTGAAACTATTTCACAATTTTTATCTAAACCTCACGCAAAGCTACACGGTCATACTTCAATAGCAAGGCGCAGATGGATAATGGAAAATTGGCAAAGCGGAGACCTAAAGATTCTAATCGGTACAAAACAAAGTTCACTCATCCCTGCTAAAAAAATCGATACGGTCATAGTATTCGACCCGCAAAGTGACGATCATGTCAGCTACAGCCGTAACCCTCGTTACAATGCCCGACTTGCCGCAGAGTTGCTCGCCGACCAACACAAAGCACAAATCATTACCGTGGGGTCGCTTTCAAGACTAGAACAAGCAAATGATCCGATACACATAACTCCGAGAGCCGAGGCTCAAATCATCAACCTAGCTGACTCAAGGGAAAAAACTGGCATCCCTCTGATTTCTGAAACTTCACTCGATGCCATATCTAATGCTTTACAAAATGGCAAAAAAGTGCTAATTTCCTACAACTGCAAGGGTGTTGCCAAGCATCTACAGTGTCGATCCTGTCACCACATTCCAATGTGCGGTAGTTGCGGCTCAAAACCTCATGTCCGTTTGGATGATCTCGTATGCCCGGTTTGCGCAACGGAAATGTGGATACCAAAGGCATGCCCGGCATGCAACAAAAAAACACTAAGCACACGAGGGATTGGCAACAAAAAAATCGCTGACAATCTGCAAAAGAAATTTACGAATGCGAAAATTCAAGTAATTGACAAAGAGCACTCAACTGATTCGAACGCCGATGTTTCAATCGTCACCGAGCACTACTTTCAAAGTATCTACAAACCATTTCCGGAAAATAGATTCGAGTTAATAGTTGAACTGATGGCGGAGAAATCACTAGGTGACAATTACGAATCTTCCATCACAACTGCGTATCGATTGCATCGAATTATGCACATGGCACATCACCATAAAGCGCAATGCATCATTCAAACCTGGATGCCGAAAGTTATCAAACCGATGCTGGATTCGGAATCGTTTCTTGAACAAGAAAATGAACTAAGAGAACAATATAAACTTCCTCCATACGCTGATCAATTCATCATGTCAGGGAAATTGGACTTAGTTCCAAGTGACATTCGCGATGAATGTATTGAACAAGAAGGCTCATTTCTACTAACAACAGACAATAAACAAAGAAAAGAAATCCTGAAAAGATTAAAAGAACTTCCAGACAATGTTACAATATTAAGCAAGTATTCTAAATATTATTAGAAGATTTCTCTGATGCATCGAAATGGATAATGTCAATCACCATCTCGACCATACCTCCGCCCCCATCTCGAGTCCCACGAGAGATCTTCTAAGCCACTTTGAACTTCCTACCAATCACTATGATACTTCCAGTTATAACAACTCCTGATCCGTTTCTAAAGGAACGATCAAAAGAAATCACAAAAGAACAACTGCAATCCAAAGAGATTCAGGAATTTTGCGATACCATGATTGAAACCATGCAGGTAGAATGTGGTATCGGTCTAGCTGCACCTCAAATAGGTAAGCACTGGCGAATAATTGCTGTAACAAGAGATGGGGTCCCCGAGATTTTTGCAAATCCCGAGATTACCAAGCGATCACTTAGAAAAGTAAAGAATGAAGAAGGTTGCCTCTCTGTCCCAACTTTGACTGGAATCGTGCAAAGACCTAGGGCGATCACACTAAAAGCACTCGATCGAAACGGAGAAGATATGACTATCGAAACCGACACATTCGACGCAATCATCTTCCAACACGAAATCGATCACCTCGACGGAATCCTATTCACTGACCGTGCGCAGAAAATAATGCCGATAGAATAATTCAATTTTGAAAAAAATAGCCCCGTGTCAATTCAATTGACACGGGGTTTTGAGATACGCCTAACGTAAAGACGTATATCTAATCTCTGCTCTCTTTATCAGAGGTTGCAGCTTCATTGCCACCCTCACCAGCTTCAGGTTTTCCTGCAGTGCCGCATGCATATCCAAATGCATCGAATTCTGATCCTCTGCAGGTATGGCCACAATGAATGCAGCAATACAGATCACGAGAACACCAATATCCAGGTATTCTTCCAACATATTCCCACTTATGGGTACAAGAATTACTCATGACGAGTCTCCTTTTGTTTTTATAAATGAGTCCAGCGCACCTCATTTACAAATATGATAGAAGTTTTGTGCTGGCGATTATTACGTCACAAGAAACAAGCGTCAAAACAAAAACTCCACCTGCTGACCAGGTGGAGTTTTAATTTTTTTATTAAAAATTTACAAACAAAACAATGGTCATGCAGTTTCTTTGCAATTCCATCGCCATCCCTGACTATTTGCTATATTTATAAACATATTTATCTATCTAAAATAAGTCTAGCAGATATATTGAGTAAGTCAAATACTTACATACCCTGATATAAGTTAGCGCTAACCTCAGCAAGGATCAAAACAATAATTTCAGAATTATTGAATCTCAAAAAGTTTAGGTGACTGAAATCTTGCCAATGCGCACTTTGTTGCATCCTTAAATTCATCAACACGATTATAAAGACCCTTTGTTAAAACACCTGTCGTACCTGCACTATGACGAATTTCACCTTTTACATCATCCATTAAGTCTTTTACAAGTGGGCCCAACTCGACACCAGCCTCAATTTCTTTTGCAATAAACTTAGGCAACAGAACTTTAGCGCTCGTCCCTAAGCCAATTATACCCTGCTGATCAATAATCGCCACAGCGCCAGCGAGGAACATACCGAATTTATTAACATCAACAAACCCTTCCATGCCAATGCAATAATGTGCTTCTAAATATTCCCGTCTGGCATTATTCGCACGATTTATAGCACCGTCGAGCCCTTCCTCTTCACTCATTGGTTGATCGGAAATATCTGACGAAAAGCTTTTACTGATAATATTCGCCTCAGGGTGCAAGTTGCTAAAAACTTCCGTTATAGCTTGAACTTTTGCCCTGTTCTCTGTGCAGACAATGATCTCCATACACCTTTATATAAATGTTTAATATCGATCTTAACCATTGAATCTTATCAAAAAATCTGCTAATATCGAAATTAATATGATCAAAACAGTCTTTTTTGGAACGCCTGAATTTGCAAAAGAATTCCTCGCTACATTACATGCTGATGAGGTATTTTCGATTAAAGGAGTAGTTTGCCAACCAGACAAACCTGTTGGGCGAAAAAAGATTTTGACAGCACCTGAGACAAAAATTTTCTCTCAAGAGAATGACATTGCAGTTTTTCAACCTGACAATCTTCGAACATCCAATATCGCTGAAGAACTCAAGAAGCTCGAAGCTGATCTATTTGTAATTATCGCTTACGGGAAAATCATTCCACAAGAAGTTTTAGATATTCCAAAACTTGGCACAGTAAATGTTCACCCTTCCCTACTTCCAAAATATCGTGGACCATCACCAATTCAATCTACAATACTAAACGAAGAATCCGAGACAGCGGTCTCGATCATGCTAGTTGATGACAAGATGGACCATGGACCTATTCTGTCGCAACAAAAAATGAAAATCGGCAACGATGAAACATCAACAAGCCTGCGTGCAAAAGCTGCAAAGACAGGAGCGCCGCTACTTATCGATACGATAAAGAAATATGTAGCCGATAAAGTTAAGCCGCAAGAACAAGATCACGAACAAGCAACATTTTGCAAAATGCTAACTAAGGCTGATGGCAAGATCAACTGGAACCAACCAGCTGACGCCATCTACGCACAATTCCGAGCTTTAATCGAATGGCCAGGGGTTTTCACAATCTGGAAGCGCAATGAGACCAAAACAACTATCAAGATTCATGACCTGCAAATCTCAGACAAGAGCTTAGCACCAGGACTTGCACAAATCGAAGAAAACCGATTATTCATTGGGACTAAAACAAAGGTAATTGAAGTGCTTGAACTTCAACCACAAAATAGTTCAAAGATGTCAGCTACAGCGTTCATTCAGGGTCATAAGGATCTCAACAACACTATATTAGGCTAAAACTAGCGCATTACTATTGACAGAATTGCATTTTTATGCTATTCTTTTTCGTTCTCTTTCTTTAACAATTTATTTTGAAATACAGGTGGGATGATTAATTCCCGCAAAGACGGACCCCTCCGTCGGAAGGCGTTACGATGAAGCGCACCAACGCTGTCGTCCTCGCGATCTTGGCCATCATGGCCGCATTCGCGGTGTCCAACCCCAACCCGGCCTACGCCGGCGGCCCCTTGGCCTGCACGCAGGAAGAAGTCGAGGCTCCCAACAGCATCTTCATGGTGCTGAGCTTCGACGCAGAAAACCCAGAGGCCACCTTCTTCGTTGGCAGCGAAGAAGTGTACGAAACGGTCAACTTCCGAGACGTCATCCGTGGAGCGATGCTCGTCAAGGGTGAACGGCTGGAAAGGTACCCGTTCTACACCGCCCAGCCGATGTTCGAAGTCCCTGAGACCTACGACCTGACCTGGGATCACGTGGTCTGGGCGCGAGGGACATCAAACGTCTCCGCCCTGCGCAACGAAGGAAACAAGACGTACAGGAGCAACACCTGTCACGTCGCAAACCCGAGCCACATCGGACTGACGCATCACCTCAATGGTATGGTGCGCACCAACGGCTTCTGGGGACTAGTCTACAAGATCAACCCCTGATGTAGCCGTCTTCTCTATCAGGTCCCAACGGACCACTCCGTGGTCGAAGGATTCGCCTTCGACTGCCCGCCTGTGTTTCAAATGCAAAATAATTCAATTATTTGGAATGCAGTCGGGACAATCCTGTCCAACAGAGCAAGAAAGGACCCCATGAAGCGCACCCTCGCCCTGCTCGTCGCCCTACTCACCCTGGCCCTGCCCTTGAGACCAGCAAACGCTGCTGGTGTCTCCGGTACAATCACTCGAGGTGAGCAACGGCTGACTTTCCATTTCGATGAACAACTCGTCATGGGAGATGATCTCACCTTGCACGTGTCGTCCTCGAAGAGGAGTGAGCGTTGGGTCTACCTCTACACATGCGGACCTGATGGGAGAATATCAGTCCTCGCCCAAGCAGAGAAGAATGGAATTCTCGAGACCCTGGATCTCGGACCATTCGAGATCAATGGAACGCCCGGCAGAGAACTACTGCTAGTGTTCTGGAGTCCGAAAAAGCTCGATGAGGAACAAATCCTCGAAGAGGTAATTCGGTACTTCACCATCTGGATGAACAATCCAGAAGACCTGCACCACTTTCACCGCTGGCACGTATGGCAAAAACGGCGCGGCAAGAGGTTGGTAGAGGTAAGCCACTACGGATTTGAAGTCACGTCGGTCCAACCGGATCCGACTGAAGAAATCCAAGAAAGCAGCGGAAACTACCGCTGTGGACCCCAACAACATCGGGGTTCAGATGGGAACTGTGGCCACTAGCGGCCTGCCTGTCACCTAGACTGAAATTTGGACCGATGTGAACTAGCGCTGATATCAATTCGTTGAATCGGTAGCAGTCGTGGCCACTAGCGGCCCACACATCATTCGTTACGCCCCACCTAGTTGGGGTGTTTCTTTTTGCAAAAACCAGCATTAACAGCTGGCTTTTTATTTATTTAATATTTGATGCAACTACTGTCGCTGGTCGTTTCATCAGTTTCTTTTTTCTAACCTCTATATACGCCTCCTTACGCTTCTTTGCGAACCCATCCCAATCAATAAACGGAATGATAAATAGCATCAGACTTAGTCCGATTGGGTGATTTAGATATGGTGAGAACGTGTGCGTTACGAAAAGCCCAACAATCCCGGCGACCAATCCAATAACTAGCCATTTGTGGCCCTTGGACTGCATTGTAAACCACCCAACACGCACAATCGACACAATGTACCAAATGAAGCCCGCAAGCCCTAATAGACCCATTTTAAGCCAAATATCATGCCATCCCCATTCGAATCTATAAGTTGTATATCCCTGATTTCCAAGCTCAGATATTATCCTAGGATCTTCTGATGTATACGTTACCTCTTTACCAAACCCCGATCCAATAATCGGGCTTTCAATTATCTCATCCATCATCGGATCAAGGAGATTCCAGCGACTTACTACCGCCTCGGATCGCCCTGTGTCTGATGACGTTTCAAAAAACGCAGCATCACTCAAGTCGGGTCTTTGCGGTATTGGAACTTGCACAATCGCAATGATCGACAAGACCGCGAAGATCGAAACCACAACAGAACCAAGAGTCCTGACAACAATCGACCACTTCCCCTTTCCAAACATCCAAGCTGTTATAAATATAATCAAACCGCCAGCGACTGCACCCAAAATAAAACTACGCGACAAACTTAATATGATGGTCAAAATTGAAAGTCCAAACATAACCCACATGAACCACGGGCTTTTGCTTTTTCGCCAGAGATACATTGCCGAGGCATACATCAACAACATTCCGAACATGACAATGGTCTGCGTTGGCATGAAAATTCGATACCAATAATCACCCTCAAATCGATTCAAAAATGGAACGTCCGATCCAATAACCTGCAACGTGACCTCGGCCAATCTTGAATCGCGAACGAATGTGTAAAGATTGTGCAGGTTGTCACCGTCGATGTGAGTAAATGCATATGCGAGTGCAACCGTGAATCCCATAATCCATACAACCGACGCAAATAAAACTTGGAGTAACTTTCTCTTGTTTTCTTGACCCCACTTGATAGTCAGTATGGGTAATAAATATCCGATCACCACATATCCATTCATATCGTCGAATGCCGCAGATGGATCATTTTGTAGAAAACCGATCAGTGTTCCGACAGCTACAGCCACGATCAGCACCAGCCAAGGTAAATCACGGACAAAAATCATACGAGAAATAACCACCCCTGGCCCCTCCTTGAAAAGTAGGGGGATCCGAGCGTATTTAATCAACCACACAGTCATCACGATCGCGAAGATTAACATTCGAATCGATAATGAAAATCCGAGGACCTCGATGTCTAACAAATGTCCGTGACCACCTACAAAGATCTCAGCAAACGCGATCAGTAATCCATTCAACTGCGATCGCCAGGAAACTATCAAAACAAAAATGCCGAATATAATAAATATCGGCAACTCGAATCCAGTATCACGCACAAAAAATGCAAGTGCGTGCATGATGCCCATTAAACTCAATGCAATCCACATTGCGTCACCTACGAATTGTTTTTTAATATTCATATTATTCATTTTTCACATTTGTCCCGATCGGGACAAATGTGAAAAATTATTTTCTCTTAATAAACGCGGCCAGGTATCCAAGGCTGATAAATACAGGTGCCAGAGTCCAAAGCACGAACCACGCGAACCATCCTTCGTGCTTCCTGATATACTTTCGCATGCTCTGGCGAATCCACTTTTGCTTTTGAATCGTGGCGAGCTTATCGAACATGTGCCCCTTGTGATGCTCGATCTCTAGATCAGCATAATGCCTGATCTTCCAACCTTTGTCGTGCACCATTTTGCAATAATCGACCTCTTCAAACCAAATAAAAAAGCGTTCATCAAGATATCCAATTTGGTTAATAACCTCACGCCGAATAAACATGAAAGCACCCATAATTGAGTCGACATCTTGAGTTTCATACGGATCCTTATCACGCATCATGTATTTATCAATGGGGCGGCACTTTTTCACAAAATGTGGAACCTTGAGCATCACTAAAAGCTGATCCAAAAATTTTGGAAACCTGCGAATACTCTCTTGCAACGTTCCGTCTGGATATTTAATCACGCAACTTCCTACTCCAACACCTGTATCTTTATCGAGTCTTTCCAACATCTTAATTAAAACGTCTGGCTTGAATCGCGCATCGGGATTCAAAAGCAAAACATATCTACCACGCGCAATCGACATACCTCTATTCACTGCAGCAGCGAATCCTAAGTTCCCTTTGTTGCGCAGGTATGTGGCATGTTCATATGATTGCAAAAGTCCACGCGTCGCATCGCTTTGCCCGTTGTCGACCGCTATCAATTCGTAGCTTACCCCTTCTGACTTTTTAACAGAATCAAAACAAGCCTTGAGAACATCCAAATTCTCTTTATAAGTCACTACAACAATTGATACATCTATTTCTCGCATATCATGTGTTTTTTGCAAATAATTCTTTGAGCATCTTCATACTTTCTAATCCTCCTTGGTGTCCACCCCAAAATAGGCCATGGAATTTTATATAGAAACGACGGCAACCACGATGAGCCAATTCTTGACTCGCCACTAATCTGCACAGAAAATAAAACCTCATCAACTAACACACCACTCAATCCACGCTGCGACATCGTAAGCCATACATCCCAATCTTGCAGACGTTTAATCTCTGGATCAAATCCCGGAAAGTCCTTTGCCCGCACTAAAGCTGATGTGTGAATAAAATTTCGCTTCTTTAAAAACTCAGAATCAAACTCAACACCTTTAAATGATTTCCACCCAAACTTAAATGAAGAATATGCAAAGCTAGCATTTACGTTTGACTGCAATGCACCGTGAAGCTTCTCCAACATCCTTGAGTCCATAATCACGTCAGCGTCACAAAAAATTAAATACTCACCCTTTGCTTCTTTCCATCCTCGATTTCGCGCTAGGTTTGACCCCTGATTCTCCTGTTTAATTATCGAAACTCGATCTTTAAACTTTGCCAGTACTTCCTGCGTATTATCAGTTGACCCGTCGTCAACGACAATAATCTCAATATTTTTATAGGTTTGCGCTAAAACCGAATCCAAACACTCCGTCAGAGTACTTGCATGCTGGTACGTTGGGATTACGACTGAAATGAGTGGCTTATTCACAATCTAAAATCTTATAAAATTTCTTGAATTGTTTTTCTCGCATAAAGCTAGACTTAATAAATTCTGATCCAGCCGCACCCATCCTCTTTCGAACTTCAGAATTCTTCAGATTTTCAATCGCCATCTTAAGCTCATCTTGTGAGCCATCAATAAGATATCCCGTCTCCCTATCTCTTATCGCCTCATCAACTCCAGGATGACTGGTTGCGATAACTGGAATACCAAAAAGCTGAGCCTCAATGTACACTATTCCAAATCCCTCCCTGTCCCCTTCTGACTTAGTAGTTGGCATTACAAAAATATCTGACTTTGAATACAGGTCCGGCAACTTGCGATCAGGTACAGCTGATAAAAGCTCGACTCGATCTTCCAAGCTATGTTCTTTGATAAAATTAAGAATCGCAGGCTTCATCATTCCATCACCCACGATTGTATAACTCAAATTCTCATCACCCTTCACCAACTCTAGAACCTTCATATGCCCTTTGCGCTCAACAAGCCTGGCTACTGTAAGCAAGCGAATGTTATCAGACCCGTCATGCTTAGCCTGAATAAAGTTTGCTGATTCGATAAACCCATCGGTGACAGTCGGATATACAAATTCAATATCCATTCGGTGTGTGAATGTAGAAACTTCCAAATCAAGCGCCTTGGTATTTGTCACTATAGTTTTTGCACGCTTCAATATCTGACGAAGCAACCATCTCTTCCATACGCTTCGACAAGCAAGATCAAAATCCATTCCATGCAATATAACAACGTATGGTTTTTTAGCTATCTTCGAGGCTAACCAACACATTGTTCCAATCGGTAAAACATGACTCGTTATGATGCCTTCAGATCGTTTCATTCGATTATAAACGAACCAAAGTAACGAGATTCTATTAGGCAACTTCTTCAAATATTCTAATTCGATACATTCACAGGTTTTCACCAGTGCTTCTAAGTACCGCGCCACACCTCCTCGTTTTGGCGGGTAATCATGTGTAATGAGTGTCCATTTCATACTATCCTCTCTTTGTTAACATACTCCAACCTGCACTGATATGATCTTTACGAATCGCTCCAGATGCAAAGATCAATGCAACATACACAATCCCACCTAAAGGAATAGAAACCAATATTGAACCAATCGGCTTAACCAGCACCACAACTACAGCCATAACAATCGCTGAAAGATAAATCTTATACGTCGATTTTACCAGATCCGAAACTCTAACCTTGACCGCTGGACATGCAAATATCCAACCGGCGACAAACATAAACGTAAAGCTTATGAGTGCTGCAATGCAGGCTCCTACGATTCCATAAAGTGGGATCAAGAATATATTTGCTACAACATTAATAACCATCGTCACTCCCATAATCCCCATCTTTGTCACCTGCTTATCTGTCGCGTTGAGCAACGATCCAATTGGGAAATCTAAGAAAATAAATATCAATACAAATATCAAAACTTGAAGCGGTAAGGCTGACCCTGCAAACTCAGCACCGTAGAATAATTCAATAACCTCTGGAGCTACCGCCCAAATTCCAAACACAATCGGAGCACCGATTAAACTAACGTACCAAAATGCATTAAGCAAAATTCGCTTGAGCTCAGCTGGGTTCTTTGAGTGTGCGCTCATTGTTGGATAAAGTGCCGCGACAAAAGCCAATGGAATAAACTGAAATGCGTAGGTCATTTTGTAAGCAACCGCATAAAGTCCGACTGCGGACTCGTCCATAATTCTTTCAAGAAGAACGCTATCAGCATAAGAATAGACTTTCACAAATGCCGCTGCCATAAAGAAAGCTGACGCCATCTTGATCGGCTTCCAACCCATCTGCCAAGTTGGGACCATCGCTCGCCAGCCTGTGTGTTTAATGACTCTTGATGCTGAGAACAACATATTCCAAATGCTTCCGGTAGCGAGTGCAAAAACCAAGAGTGGCAAAGTTGCGACACCACTTAACAATAATGTAACTCCTACAACGGCTGTAATAATCTGGCCAGCAAATAATCCAAGCGCTTCATACTTAAGCTTATGCAATCCGCGCAGCACTCCGTAAAAAGAAAGTGAGATTGTGTCAGCGACTAAGATAATCGTCGCGATTCTTACAAGCGTTACAACTGTATCGCTGTAGTTCAAAACTTCTGGCAATATAAATGCAATCGCTACTGTAATTGGAATTGTGATAACCTTCACTCCAAGAATGGTACGCGACCAAAGCTGAGCATCGTCATTCTTACGCGCTACCTCTCGAATCAATACCGATGTCATTCCAATATCATCGAGCACTAAGATTATCATCACTATTGCAAGTGCTAAAAAATACGCACCGGTGTCTTCCACACCGATGAACCGTGCAATCATTGTAAAGTACAAAAAAGCAACGGTTTTCTGCCCAACCGAAGCTAAAGTCAAATACAATGTATTCTGCGCTAAACGCGTTCCTGAACTCATAAAGTAAAGCTATAATAGCGAAAATTGGGGTAATATGCAATTACATAAACTTATACACAGTACTCTTCAACATACAAACTTCTTACTGTAACATTAGAGTAATATTCACTTAAATACCACATATGACCAATGAGGAAACACATAAGGGACCAGAAATAATAAAGCAAGTGCAAAGCTCTACCGAGGATCAGGAGACAGTTATCGAAAATGAATCGATTAACCCCCTGGAACATATAAATGAAGCTGAGCTTTTGGTTATGGGTACAAGCTTAGAAGAAGCTACAAGATTCTGCACTGAACATGCTGATGATCCTGAACGTATAATAGCTAGGTTAGAACAATTTGCACGAAAAGCTAGAGAGACAATAGAAAATAACGAGGCTGCAAAAATCATTGTTGAAAAACTAAAGGCAAGCGGTGACATCAGTGAAATGACAGCAGACAGTGAGAAAGAACTACTCGATGCAATGGAAAAAATCACCAGCACTCTTAAAGGAGCAACTCCTGAACTATTAAAAGCCGCATACGACGCTATCAACAATAAAGCAACAGAAATGGAAAATTTTTGGAAACTAGCTGGAGTTGAACTTGAAAACAAAGAAGCGAATGATGATTATATATATTTAACAGAGGCGTTTAGTGACAGTCACAGTATAGCTGACAGAGTAAGCTTCAAAAGAATTTTGGAAGCCCTCATTTAATAATTGAAATTATATTTATTCAAAAAACCTAGTCGACAAATCGGCTGGTTTTTTTGTATAAAGCAAAAGCATCCGCACCTCGAGGGATGCGGACGCGTACGGACACGTGGACACTAATCAAACTACTCAAGCTCATCAGCAAGGAGTACACGAAGCTGCTGGCGAGCCCTGCACGTCGTAGACAGAGCATGCCCCAACGACACGCCCCTCAATTCAGCCACCTCGCGATGATTTAGACCTTCTACGACGTGAAGAAGTAATATCTCTCTACGAGTAATCGTGAGCTGTCCAATGGCGCGGAGCACTTTCGCCAACTCCTCGCGGACCTGTGCCCTTTTCTCTGGAGACTGATTTGGACAAGTAGTAGTAGATTCAATGCAGTCAACAGAAACTATCGCGTCTGTTATGCGCCGATGAACGCGCAAATGATCGATAGCGGTATTCCTGGCTATCCTACTGATCCACGCGGCCATGGACTGACCAGGATCATACCGCCCAATCCAACGGTAAACCTTCAAGAATACTTCCTGAACAACATCGTCTACAAGCGTACTGTCCCAGATATGAATTCTTACTCGTCTATGTACAAGATCAACATAGCGGATGTAGATATACCGAAATGCAACCTTATCCCCTCGACAAGCACGCGCTGCTAGCTCCTGGTCACTCAGCTTATCACAACCCATTTGGCCCCCTGGACTCTCAATATTGAACTAATAACGGAGAATTAATTTATCACGAACTTTCCGCCTCGTCAATCCAAGAGACCCTTCGACTTCCTTCGACCATCTGACGGGTCTTCGGTCGCTCAGGATTACAGGGTGGTCAAACCAAAAACCCAGTCGACGAATCGACTGGTTTTTTTTGTATTTGAATTTTGATTAACGCTTTCTCCACTGAGTAGCTCGACGAGCTCCGCGGAGTCCGAACTTCTTTCGCTCTTTCTTTCGCGCATCTCGTGTCAGCATTGAATGTGCCTTAATTGTTGACCTAAATGTCTCATCATACTTCACCAAAGCGCGGGCAACACCAAGCTTTATAGCGTCTGCTTGACCACTCTTTCCACCACCTACAACTCGAACAGTTACGTCCATTCCATCTGCCTTACCAACTTCTTTCAAAGGTGATACTGCAATATCTCTGTGCTGAGGAGTATCTAAATAATCTGCAAGATCCAAGTTATTAACAGTGAACTTTCCAGAACCTGCTGGGAATAATCTAACTTGTGCTATTGCTGTTTTTCGTCGTCCAATCGACTGATAGTACTTTTCACTCATATTACGAAATCTTTAACCGCTTCAATCGTTCCGTGCGGTGCTTAGTCTTAGGAAGCATTCTTGAAACAGCGGCCTCAAGGACCTTTGCTGGATTCTCATCAAACATAACTTCCATTGTCTTCTCTTTAATCCCTCCAGGGTATCCACTGTGATGGTAGTACTTCTTTTGCTCCATCTTCTTTCCAGTTACCTTAAACTTTTCAACATTGATAACTTCAACAATATCACCTGAGTCAATATGCGGCTGATAGTCTGGCTTATGCTTTCCAATAAGATGGTTAGCAATGTCAACAGCGAACCGTCCCAAAATCTGGTCAGTTGCGTCTAGTTTATAAATGTCTCGCTTTTGCTCTTCCATATTTATACAAGTTCAATTTGTGCCACAGGAGCGCCATCGCCCTTTCGTACTCCAAGCTTAGTAATTCGTGTGTATCCACCCTTTCGATCTTTGTAGCGTGGCCCGAGCACTTCCAATAACTTATTTACTGGCTCTTCGGTTGGAAAGTAGCTCAAAAGGTATCGACGCGTTGCCAAATCTCCTTTTTTTGCCCGTGTTATCAACCGCTCAACGACTGGTCGTACTGACTTAGCCTTTGTTTCTGTTGTTTTAATCTTTTCGTATACAATAACACTTGTCGCCAAATCTCGTAGCAATGCTTTTCGGGCTGTCATCGATCGCCCAAGTGTTTTTGTAGTATTTCTGTGACGCATAATTTCTATTATTCCTCAGTCTTCTCCTTTACCTCTTCGACCTCTAAAGCCTCTGCTTCTTTTTGCTCCTGTGCATCGATTGACGCATCCATAAGGTCTGAGTGCTTGAACTGATTTTCTAACCAATTAAAGTGATTCAATATAACTTTTGTTGCCTGCTCAACAGCTTCTTGCGCTGTGATAGTCCCGTCAGTCAAGATATTCATTATAATCTTGTCGTAGTTAGTAATTTCACCAACTCGAGTGTTTTCAACTTTTAGACCTACGTTAAGTACTGGGCTAAAGATTGAATCAACTGCAATTATTCCGATCTCGTTTCCAGTAGTATCTCGTTCTTCTATTGGAGCAAATCCTCGTCCGCGTTCTACAATGATCTCCATGTGAAACTTCTTCTCTTTCGATGTCATGTTCGCGATAACCATTTCCGGGTTAGGAACTTCAACATCAGCATTCTTTTCAATGTCCGCTGCGGTTACCACACCGTCCCTTCCTTCAACAGAAAGTGTAAGTGTAATAGGCTCGTCTGAATGAACCTTAAGGCTCAACTGTTTTAGATTCAAGATAATTTCTAACATGTCCTCTTTAACTCCTTCAACAGTTGAGAACTCATGTTGCGCGCCCTTGATCTTTACTCCAGTTACCGCAGCTCCCTCTAGTGATGAGAGCATAACTCGTCGCAATGCATTTCCAATAGTAGTTCCGTACCCATGATGCAGCGGTTCGATTGTGAGGATTTCCTCGTGATCCTGACTTCCTGGAGCGAAAGTCATCTTCGATGGTAGAAGAATGTTCTCCATATAAAAAAGTGGTTAGTTATCGTGAGTAGAACTCAACGATTAGTTTTGGATCATAAACTTCCTTCAGATCTTCCCCCTCAGGCATTCCAACCACTTTTCCACTCATAGTGCCTGCATCTGTATGCAACCACGCAGGGATAGTCTGGTTTGAAAGCCTTTTCTCCAGGTCTTCAAAAAGTCTTTTTTGTTTCTTGTTCTCTCTAACTGAAACGACATCATCTATTCGTACCTTATATGAAGGAATATCCACCTTTTGTCCGTTTACTTGGAATATTGCGTGGCTAACCATCTGTCGCGCTTGTGGTCGAGTTTTTGCAAACCCTAAACGATAAACTGTATTGTCCAGTCGAGTTTCAAGCAATCGAGCTAGGTTTTCTGATGTATTACCTTCCATTCTAGTAGACTTCTCAAAATAGTTTCGGAATTGCTTTTCCATTATTCCGTAAAGTCGTTTTGCTTTTTGTTTTTCACGAAGCTGAGTTCCGTAAACTGAAACTCTAGTTCGTCTTCCTTTTGTTCCTTGTGGGGATCCATGTACTCCAGGCGCGTATGGTCGCTTCGCCATCACCTTCATTACTTTATTTGAAGGCGACAAAGCAACACCTTCGCGTCGACTCATCTTTCCCAGTTTTTTCAGTGTCTTTCCCATATTTCAAACTATACTCGTCTAGGTCGACGTGAACGACATCCATTATGTGGAACTGGTGTCGTTTCTTTAATAGATGTGATATTTAATCCCTTTGTATTAAGTGATCGCAATGCTGAGTCTCGTCCGTTACCAATTCCTGTCGCAAACACGCAAAGCTCTTTCATCCCAAGTCTTTCGATCTGTTCTAAAACCTTCTCTACAACTTTTCCAGCTGCGTATGGAGTAGCTTTTTTTGGACCACGGAATCCGCAGTTTCCAGCACTAGCCCATGCAAGTACATTACCGTTTTGATCAGTAATAGAAACAATCGTGTTGTTTAAAGATGCATGGATGTAAGCACGTCCACGTGGAACAGTGGCATGTACTCGTCGCTTCCCCTTTGCAGTTCTGTAATACTTTTGCTGCTTTTTTGGCTGCGCTTGCTCTTTAACCTCTTTTTCTTGTGTTTTTTCTTCACTCATAACTCAATTCTTTAGGTCTTGGTAAGAACTCGTCGACCGCTTCCTGCAGTTGATCGCTTGTTTCCACGAACAGTACGTGAGTTAGTCTTTGTTCGCTGTCCACGTGCTGGAAGATTCTTAGCGTGTCGCAAACCTCGGTAACACCCGATGTCCTTTAATCGTTTAATATTTTGCAAAACCTCACGTCTTAGCTCACCTTCCACTGTAAGTGTCTTGTCAACAATCGCTCGAATTGCGTTTACCTGATCATCTGTCAAATCCTTAACTCGCACACTTTCATCGATCTGTGCTGCTTTCAAGATCTTTTGAGAGCTAGTACTGCCAATACCAAAAATGTAGGTAAGGGCAATTACTACTCGCTTGTTAGATGGAATATTTACTCCTGAGATTCGTGCCATATATATTTAGCCTTGTCGCTGTTTATGCTTAGGATTTTTACAAATAACGCGAACACGACCCTTGCGACGAATCACTTGGCAATCGCGACACATTTTTTTTGCTGATGCTCTAACTTTCATAATCTTTCTTTAGATACGTCAATATCACCCAAAAATCGTGAGGTGACATTGTTAAGGTAACGAGATGCCGTATCTAAAATCGATACGTTATTCGTCCTTTCGTCAGATCATACGGGCTGATCTCGACTTTGACATCATCGCCAGGCATTATCCTGATACGAAACTTTCGTAACTTACCGGATAAGTGTCCGATGATTTCTTGTTCATTTTCGAGCTTAATGCGGAAATGTCCTGCAGGGAGTGACTCCTCCACAGTTCCGCGCATCTCTATAAATTGCTTTTCTACCATAGGCGTGAGAATAATACCAACTCCTTACTTAAATGGCAAGAAAGAGAACGGCGCAAGTGTAATACTTACGCCGCCCTTTGTCAACTTTTACCTTGTGGATTGTTACTCATTAAGTAAAACTGCCTTAATTCGACGAATTCCGGCGCTTGAGGCCTCCTCTTTCTTTATCTTAAATTTACCTAACTCTTGCGTATTTTGTGCATGTGGACCCCCGCAGATCTCTCGTGAAAATACACCTACCTCATCATTTCCAACTGTATAGACCTTCACGCTATCAAGACCTTTATATTTATCGCCAAATATACCAATAGCTCCCAATTTCTGAGCTTCATCCACTGACATTGATTCACAAGTAATGGGTAAGGCCTTCTCGACCTGTTCATTCACGATTCGCTCAACCTCTTCTCTTTGTTCGATGGTTACCTTCTCAGAATGCGAAAAATCAAATCGTAAACGCTCAGCTGTGATATTACTTCCCCGCTGCTCAACGTGATCACCAAGTACGTTTCGAAGTGCCTGATGCATTAAGTGCGTTGCGGTGTGAAGTTTCTTGGTTTCATCTGAGTCTTCCGCCAATCCACCCTTAAACTTTTGCTCAGACCCAGCTCTTGAGAGATCCTTATGTTTTATAAACTCACATTCGAAAACTTTACGATCAATATCTTGACCCTTCTCCTGCGCCATCTCTTCTGTTAATTCCAGTGGGAATCCGTACGTTGTGTAAAGCAAAAATGCATCTTCGCCCTCAATCTTCCCCTTCTTCTCAAAAATCTTATTAAATGTTCGCTCACCTTTCTCTAGCGTCTTACCAAACTTCTCCTCTTCTTTCCTGAGCTCATCAATAATCGAATTGTGCTTTTGACCCAATTCAACATAAATATTCTTATACTCATCAATAAATACTTCCGCGACCTCATCTGTAAACGCATCTTCAATTCCTATTTTCTTTCCAAATCGAACAGCGCGCCTGATCAACCGCCGCAGAACATAACCCTGATCTTTATTCGATGGCACCACACCATCTGACATAATCATCACTGCAGAACGAACGTGGTCAGCAATTATCGTCATCGAACAAGCATCTTCTTCCCAACAAGCAGGCTTCTCATCGAGACCTAATTCACCCGCAACGAACTCGTACTTCTTATTTGATAGCTCTTCGATCTTATTTAATATGCCTGTAAAAATCTCAGTCTCATAAACACTCTTCTTCCCCTGCAAAACCGCCACTGTTCGCTCGAGCCCCATTCCGGTATCAACATTCTTCTTTTCAAGTTCGGCCACATTCCCATCTTTATCACGATAGAACTCCATGAATACATTATTCCAAATCTCAACCCACTGATCGTCCTGAGCATCGAACTTCTCAGGAGCATCACTCTCACCGGTCCAATAGAAAATCTCAGCATCAGGTCCTTGTGGACCTACATTCTTTCCACCAGCTGGCCACCAGTTATCTTCTTTTCCAAGTTTTGCGATTCGTGACTCCGAAACTCCCAATTCAATCCACTTATCAAACGACTCTTGATCGAACTCAGACGTATCATCTCCTGCAAACACAGAAACCGCCAATCGACCCTTATCAATCCCCAACCACTCGTCTGCAGTCAAGAACTCCCAACTCATCTCGATTGACTCTTTCTTAAAGTAATTCCCTAGCGACCAGTTTCCAAGCATTTCAAAAAATGTAAGGTGGGTGTTATCCCCGACTTCATCAATATCCCCTGTCCGAACACACTTTTGATAGTTAACCAACTTATCACCCTGCGGATGTTCTTCACCCATCAAATAAGGCACGAGTGGCTGCATACCGGCAGTATTAAATAAAACAGAAGGATCATTTTCTGGGATCAAAGAAGCCGAAGGGATCTGCTTATGTCCATGGCTCACGAAAAATTCTATATACTTTTGACGAAGTTCATTTGCTTTCATACAGACACAGTCTATCGCAGTGACGCGTACTTTTCAATAAAAGCACAAAAGCCGCTCTGGAGAACCAGAAACGGCTACGATTTTTTACGGCTACGCTTCCAGGCAAGTGGTGAGGAAACCTTGTCCTTCTTGCACCAACCTCTGAGGGTACTCTCGGGAACACCTTCGGTCCTTGCAACGTGAGCAATTGTCAAACCCTCTTCATGGACCATCTTCACTAAACGCTCCCTTTGAGGATGCGATGCCATCTTGCCTCGGCCACGGGTTTTTTGTTGCGCAAAGCGCGAAACGATGCCAAGCCTTAGACATTCAACGCGAACTGTCTCCCCCTCGATCCCCTCACGCGCACCTGCGGCGTCATAAGACAAACCTTCATTCTTGACCAGCACTACGGCTCGAGCCTTCTTCTCACCAATATCAGATGAACGGCCCTGCTTGAACCGAGACTTCACATCAGCAGCCTCACACCACCTATCTACCGTTCTGCGGTCTACACCGTGCTCTCGATGCATCGCACTCTTGGAAGCACCTGCCGCCACTTGCGCAATCACCAAAACTCGTTTCCAGCATGGCTCATACTGAATCTTCCGCCTTGGGTCACCAGCATGGCGACGCCTTTTTGGCTGAGGTTTGGATTCTAATTGAGGTTTCGGCTGTGATTTTGGCTCAAACGTAGATGCCCATTTCAATCTCGGCTTAACCTTAGGCTTCGACCTTGCTTTGCGTTTACGCCCTGTTCTAGACCTAGATCGAGACCTTGAAGTCATCCTGGGCTTAAGTTCAGGCTCAGGCTCAGGTTCGGGCTCTAAGGGTTCAAAAAACTCGAACTGTGGATCAAACTGAAACTCCGGGAATTTTTGACCATAACGCTTGGCCATAAAACGAAACCCCCTTGTTGAACACCAGTTGTGGATCAACCCTAGTGGAGCGCCTAGGCGTTTCGCAACTTCTTCTGGCTCTTCGATTCCTGACGCAATCGACTGAATGGCCATTTGCTTAGTAAGTTCTGTCAAAGTAGACATGCGTACCTCGTGTGAAAGATCTACTCTAGAATTAGCAAAATCTTAACGTTAAGTCAACACAAAGCACAAAACCGCCTGGGCAGCTACCGCAGACGGTCAATTAAGAATACATTATTAGGCGGGCACATCCTGCCCCCTTCTCCACCAACGACGCCAGTTGGCAACCGTTCGATAGTTTTTAATGCCGAGCATACTGGCAATCTCAGAGTCTGAAAGTAATGTGGACCGAAAATATCTCAATGCGACAGATTTTTCAGGACGCGCCAGCTTCTTGGCCTTCTCTCTTGCATGGCTTAAAGGCCACTCGCCAAAATCCTTGTGGTAACGCTTGCGGAGCGACTCTACATTCAGGCCGCGTCGTAACGCGACTCGATGCAAGTCCTCACCACGCCAAACTTCAATCGCCCCTACAACAAGATCTTCACTCGGACGCCTTCCACGAGATGAATGCCGAGTAATCTTGTGCTTTTTACGCAAAAGCTTGCCCGCCCAAAGTGTAATCTCAGCCTTGGCGCAAGCCTCTTTATTACTTTCACCCATTGCAACAGCGGACAAATAAACACGTTCTTGACTAGGTGTCACGCTATCCAACGCTGTACTTCTAGGCTTGATGTTTGGCTTAGCTCTTTGTGAGATCTGCAACTTCCTACGAAGCTGTCGACAGCGCCTAGATGAAACACCAGATTCCGCAACAGCACACTTGATGCTAAGCCCCGACAAAAGAAGTTGCTCACACCTCTGCTCACGCTCTGTTCGATCATCTTCACCAGGCAATGGTGTTAACTTATGAATCTCGTTAGTAGCCTTGAGACCACCATCGATCTGAGCTCGCCAATCACCCGACCGAACACCACTTGTTCGAATCCATAAACGAACTGTACCAGACGCCGCGCCAACAATAGCCGCGATCTCTACACCGGTCTTCGTCGTCGTCTTTGCCAATTCCAAAGCGTATGCCTTATTAGGATGGCCTTTAATCTTTGACCCCTTTCTCCCTCCGGCCTGTTTCTTCTGATAGGCAATTCCTGCCTTGCGTAAATACTTCTTAAGTCTAGTAGAATCTGTGCCCTCCAGATTTATAACTGCTTCGTCAGGATGAACCCCATCTTCAACCACTCGCAACATAGCTGTTGCATAATGGAGATTCATAGGATCACCTGGCTTACACTTAAGATTCAGGCCCAGCCGAGAACACGCAAGAACAACTCGAACTGTATCTTCTTCGATGAAGTTCGCGATTTCAGCAGTAGACATGCCAAATCGAACACACTTTGCGATGATATCAAGCTTTCGTTGCCCTTTGCTTGACTCGAGCCATCTCTCAGACTGTGCTGCACACCGAGCGCTCTTTTCTTCTGCTTTTTTTCTCGAGATGTCAATTGCACATTGACGATTAAATCGTGCAAGCGCAGATGCAAACTCCCGCCAAGCTTTGCGATCTTCACCCTCGAGCAATCGGCTCACCCATCTCTTAACCGTGGGCCTTGAAACGTTGTAGCTTTTACAAATGCAGTTGAAGTGCTCTGGGTTTGACGATATGCAATAGCGCAGAATATCTACACGCTCTATGTCTGTGTACGACACTGGACTACTACAGGCCAAAACCTTACAGTCAGCAAAAGGCTTTGTTCGGCTTACAACCTTTTTCGCTTTATTTGAGCGTTGGGGTCGAGAATCTTGCGATCTAGGCTTCTTCTTCACACCTACCGACTTAGGTTTAGACTCTTTTTCACCAACTAGAACCGACGCACTCAATAAAGGTTCAGCGACTGGCTCAGGCTTCGTGTACTTCTTCCTGCCATTCAGATGCAAAATACGAAATCGCTTGAAATGACTAGTCTGACACCAGCACTCAACGCGCTTCAGATCAACACCCAGCCGCTGCGCGACCTGCTCAGCGGTCTCCTGACCTTCAGCCATACGACGAATAGCACGCATACATTCGATACTGGAAACTTTTGACATGATAACCTCACCTTGTGAAATGGGACAAAAAATCCTCCAGTGTAGCACTACAACAACATTCGACAATGAACACGTATTTAGCGAGAGAGTTGCCAAGTATGTGCTCGCGAGTGTGTTGTAGCGCTACAGCAGAGGACACTTATCAGCCCCAATTAAACCACTAATTATACTTTTTGTAAATAGCCAAACGGCGACCACGTGAAGAAGATGTGGCCGCCGTAACGGTAGAACTAGGTTTGAGCCTGAGAATGCAACACCGAAGGCGCTACACTTTTCCGTGCAGGTCGTTCGCTCCTGCACGGTCCACTCTCTATTGGGGACACCAGGTAGGTAAAGTGTGGACGAAACACCTACCATCCCCTCAACAATATGTCATATGACGTTCCTTTCCCCTTTCGGGTCGCCGTAATTGGCGGAAGTCATGTTAACGTTATAAATATATCACAAAAAAGGACTCTTGTCAAGCCCAAATGTTGTTATTTTGCCTAAGGTTAGCTATTATTAAATCTGGGTGACGATAGTCTCTTGGGGCTTATTTCGCTTCAATAATCTCTTTTTAAAACCAGCTACAAAGTCTACCATTTCCTTACTTCTAAGAGCATATGCGCTAAGAACATAGGCCAACATCCCGACCCCTCCGGCGATCATTAGCTGCGCAAACACAGCCAAGAACGTATCAAGCTCGATCCAATCCACGACTAAATACTTCATTCCTTGAGCACAAAAAGCACAAACAATTCCTGCTAAACTCATCCTCCACAGAGACTTCAAAATAACCGACTCCTGCAAGCTTCCCATTTTCACACGTAGTGATACCCACAGAAGAATAAACTGAACTGTCACAGCAATAGAATACGCAGCACCCAAACCAAGCACTCCAAACTTCTCTGTTAGCATAACCGCAGAGAGCACAAAAATAATGGCGGCTATCAGCCCATAAATAAACGGTGCCTTAGTATTGCCTTGCGCAAAATACATGCGCACCAGCAAATAAATCAAAGACTGAATTATTAAAGTGATGACAAAGAAGCCTAGCGTGTTTGCTGTAAGGATCGTCGCTTCCCAATCAAACTGCCCAGCACCAACGACAAGCCGCACAACCTGAGCACGCAAAAGAATAAATAGAATCGTTGCGGGAACCAAGAACAAAAGCATCTGCCGGGCGGTCTTTGAGAAAGTATCAACCAACTCCTTCTTCTTTCCTTTGTTGTAAAGTTCGCACAATGTTGGAAAAGCTGCCACAGCATAAGAAACCCCGATCACGCCAACTGCAAAAAAGTTTAAATTATATGCAAACTGCAAAATCGTAACTGAACCAACTGCCAAAGTCGAGGCAATAATTGTCATCAATAAAAAATTCACCTGATTCACAGCGAGGCCTAAAACGCGTGGCAGCATATGCTTGAGCGTATATATAACGTCTTTATCCTTAAACTTGAACAATATTCTATATTTATATCCAAGAACGTTTACTCCAACGTATTGCAATACTAAATGCAAAAATGCACCGAGCACAACCCCCCATGCCAATCCCATCTCTCCCAAAACTGGAACAAAGAACACAACACCAGTAATGATTCCTAGGTTGTAAAAAATTGGCGCCAGAGAATATAAAAAGAAATTCTTTGCACCTTGGAGTACAGATCCAAATACCATCGATATGCACAATAAAAACTGAGCTCCGAACATGACTCTGGCCATGCTCGCAAGCGCCTCTTGTTTTCCAGCATCAAACCCTGGTGCGATAATTCCTGAAAGTGGATCTATGAAAATGATTCCCAATAAAATGAAAAGTCCAAATCCTACGACTAATAAATTCAATATCTTATTTGTCAGTTCCCACTCCTTTTCATTTTTTGTCTGTCGAAAATATTTTGTAAAAAGTGGAATAAAGCTAGCACTCAGTGCACCAACCACCATTAATTGAAATAGCAAGTCTGGAATTCTAAACGCGGCAAAATAAACATCTAGAGTATCGCCTGCTCCAAAAGCGCCCGCTAAAATACGGTCGCGCACAAATCCAACCAAGCGTGAGATAACCGAAAACGAGGCGACAATAGCTGCCGCGCTCGTTATTGTTTCTGATTTTCCGTTTAACCACTTAATCATGCCTTTTTCTTAGGGGCTGTCTTCTTTTTAACTGTTTTCTTTTTTGCAACTGGCTTTTTCGCAACTGGCTTTTTCTTAGCCACTACTTTCTTAACCTCTTTCACCTCTACAACATCCTTAATTTCTACAACCTCTTTCCTATTACCCTTCGGCTTCTTAGCAATAGTCGCTACTGACAAAAGTAAAAGTATGACCAATAATCCGACAATGATCTGAACAAACGGATTCGCTAAATGAAAGAACGATATTGTGATCTGTTGAATATCTTCATGAACAACACCGTTGCTATCAACTAATTGCAACTTGACTTGATACACACCATGTTGCTGATACTCATGTGAGACACTATCTTGAGCAGAAGACGATCCGTCTCCAAAGTCCCAACTTATCGACTCATAGGTTGAGCCCTGTGCCAATGACTGAAAAGAATATGTTTTCCAGCCCTCACGAACATAAACAAACGATGCATTAGGTGAAACATGTAACATCGCCCCCGATGAACGCTCAATCACAGTCTCCTCTTGAACATCATCCATCTCATCGTCATCATCTTCTATAATCTCTTGGCTCTGAGCACTTTCATCTATCAATTCTAATATTTCATCAAGCTCATCTTCCTCAAACAACTCAACAACAACTTCTTGAGCGATGAGTTCAAAGGCTGTTTCATCAAGCGGATAATAATCCTCAGAATCATCGTATCCGTCGTTGTCAGAATCAGAATCTTCTGGGTCAGTTCCCATCTCATCTTCTACGTCGTCATCAAGCCCATCGTTATCATCGTCATCGTCACATGCATTACCCACTCCATCACCATCAGTATCTTCCTGTAAAACATTGGATGTGTTTGGACAATTATCTATATCGTCATCAATTCCATCACCGTCATTATCGGTGATTATTGAAAATAGCGCTGTCAAAATTTCATCGTTTGAGCTATTTGTGTCTTGCGGTTCTGTGCCTTTGATCAAAGCTCGAATGTTGAAATTGTTCTTATATGGAACCACGTAGTCAACCCATGCCTCCTCGTTTGCCCCATCAGCAACCAGCGTAACTACTTGACTTGAATCAATGATGTCACTTGAATCATAAAATGTTATGTAACCGCTGATATCTGTATCGCCTGTATTTTTTACTTTTATGTAAATACGCACAGTCTCACCAGCTACAAAAGTGTCCGTTGAGAAACGAATGTCGGAGGAACTGATCGACATATCTGGGCCTGATGCCAGCGCACTGATCGGCAGAACCAGAGCAAGCAACGAAATGATTATTAACTTTTTCATATATTTTTAATCTAAAAGTCTAGCGTGAACTGACCGCGCAATCCAAAGATCACGAGCATAACTCAATGGTATCTCAATTCTTAATTGATAGGTAGGGTGAACACGCACGGTCACCCCCTCCAGTACTTGAGGCATTTGCGTTAAAATCTCAACTGAAACTTCCTGACCATTGGTAATCGAGAACATTTGAGCATCTTGCGCTGAACAAAGTAAATGCGGTTTAGTAACGATGAGGCCAGCGCTTAGCTCAACTTCACCCTCAGGACCAAAAAGCTTGCAAGGTTTGGCCTCGGCTAAATTACCAGACCTTACCTCTTCCAAATCATAACCCAGGAATGCGGCTTCAACTGGACTAACCTCGACATGACTTTGCTCCCAATGCGGACCAAGCGCTCTAAGCTTTAACTTTCGCTTCAATCTTCCCGACACCTCTACTGACTCTGCGCAGACATACTGACCAGTCTGCGACAGATTTCCAGCAACCGTCATAGCGTACCCGGAACCGAAAAGTGCTATTTGATCCTTTTGGGACAAATACACATGTGACGGAATTAAATCAACCGGGATCGGACGCATAGATACAGTAATTATTTTCGCTTATCTATAAACCAAACAAACATCCAGAAACTAATCAACGAAGCAATGATTATCAACGATACAGTTTTTATGTCATTAGAAAATGGCAGTCCCTGCACGTTCATTCCATAATAACTAGCAATTAATGTTGGCGGCATCAGCACAACAGAGATCACGGTAAGCACTCGGATAATCTCGTTTGTTCGATGTGACAGCAACGCCTCATTAACATCGAATAGTCCGTCCACTATGTTTTTCAAATTATCAGCAATGACCCACATGCCATCGAGCGTATCCTTAAGATCGTCAAAATAAACATCAAGCTCAGACGGGATAAAACCTTTTTTAGTGTTCGAAATCTGGGAAATCATAATGCGCTGCGGATCGATGATGTGTCGCAAGAACAACAAGTTGCGGCGCAAAAGTCCAAGTCGACGAGTTGTCTGCTTTGCGTGCTTTGAGCTTAATGACTCTTCAAGCGCCTGAGTTTCTCGTGACAAGATCTTTAATACTGTTTTTGCATCACGAAAAACGTAGTCTAGCAACTTGTAAATGAAGTACCCCGTATTCTTACCCAGTGCATCATTTCTTAAACCAGTACTCTTACTTGCACGCGCGAAGTATCGATTGATTACATCAATTTTCTCCTTCGTTACCATCACCACTTCTTTAGAGCTCCAAAAAATTGCAACATCGGCCTTTTTAATCCGATCAGCTTCGACGTCAAAATATGGAATCGAAAAAATTCCAAACAAATAATTCTTGTAAATATCCAGCTTCGGCAATTCAGCCATTTCGCGAACATCATCAAAATCCAATGGATGAAATTTAAAATCTTTCTGCAAAGATTCCAAATCATGATCTGAAAATTCAGACACGTGGTGCCAAGTAAACTTTTTACCTTTGAGTGTTCTCCTTGCCATGACTCCCCCTTAATACTTATGCACAAATTATATCACACTACAAAAGATCAGGGTCTCTCGTTCAAGGTCTAACCTTCCAAGGCTAGACCTTGAAAAACAAAACCACCCGTACGCGGCGGGTGGTTTTTTAAGTTTTAATTTATTCTGCAAAGAAGATGATACTATCCAAAATTGCCTGCATTTGATCAGTGACTGGACTGTTCATTGTAATATGCAACGCCAATGGAACTTCATTATATTCAGCATATGCAGTATATACCACAGGATTTTGATAGGCGCCCTCCAAGCTTTCTAACTGCTCTGACCCTTCATCAAATACAACATTCTCGAATGTATATCCGTCAATGATCAGTTTATTCTCTCCTAAGCTATAGCCATCTTGTTCGAGCCATTCTGTATAAAGTAAGCTTGTTCCACTTTCACTAACGGAGCTTAAATATGAAATGGTAATCTTCTGCATTCCTTCGCTGTCCTCAAACATGTGAACACTGCCTCTACCCGCGTCAGCATTGCTTGTTTCAAAATCAACAGGCAATGTCATCTCAAGACCTCCAACCGCGTACATTTGAACATCATCACTTACGACCTGGTCTTCCCCATCAATAACATCAACCTCCTGAGCTGGTGATGAACACCCGAACCCTACAAGAACCATCACACACACCAACGGAACAAACCTTATTATATTTCTCATATTTTTTTTACGTGACTTATTTATTTTTTAGCTTTTCTAGTAGCAAGATACAGTCTGCTTTGAATTATAACTGACATCATTTGTACTACGAACATTGATATGAACAAAACTTTAAATCCGAATTTGTGAACGATGAATGTACCGATTAAAACTGCCAAGCCGACGACGATATAAGATCCGCCGCCTTCGAGCCCCCACTGCAATCCCTCTTTTCCCTTTTGAATATACTTTGAAAACAGTGCGATTAGTGGTGCCGCCAAGCATGCAGTTCCTATTGCAAATATAATCTGCAAAACAAATAACTGCCAAGGACTAGATATTAGAAGATAGAAAAGACTTCCAAATGCATAAAATGTGTATCCGATTGTCGTTATCAATTCCTTATTAATCTTGTCTGATATTTTTCCAACTACGATCATTAATATTCCAGTGGCAATGCTAAATACCGTTACTGAATACCCCATGTCCAAAATGCTCCCACCGATCTCTGCCACAAAGACAGCGTAAAAAGGTCCGATCAAATTAGCTCCAAAGTTAGTTAACAACGATGCAGCTAGAAGCGTCTTGTATATATGATTCATACTCTACTTATCATTCAACACCTTCTCCTCCTTTTTAACCTCCGCATCCATTAACTTTCTGTATTTTCTAAATCCAAGCAATGCAAAAATGATAAACGAAATTACCAAAATCCCAACAAGGTTAATCAAGAACAACTGCATAGCCACTCGCATCAGCTCCCAATCTGTTCCACCAAGCCCGATCCCGATAGTCACAAGCGGTGGAAGCAACGCAACAGATATCGCAATTCCTGTAACTATCTCTTTAACGCCCTCGTAGGAAATCGCAAACGCAGCTGCGGCACCGGCGGCGAGCGCTACCGGAAACATGAATCCTAGGTTTGTAATTTGAATGATCTCACGTGAAGCTCCCAACGGAACATAGAACAGCGTAATCACCATCGCTGTAACGACTGCTATTGCTACTGAAAAGAAAAAACTGATCAGTGACATGCGTATCATTCTAAAATCGAAAACAAGCGTACCCATACTTAACCCTAAAATCGGCCACAAGAGAGGTGCTACCAACATCGCACCGATCACCACCGCCGAACTATCGTTTAAAAGTCCCAGCGTTGCCATTACACTTGAAATAAAAATCAAAACCAAGAATATCCTTCTTGGCGAACTTTCTTCAACTAGTTTTTTAATGACCTTTGGTTGATCAACGATCTGTGGATTAAATATTCTATTTTCTTTTATGCTTTTCATATCCAAATGTGTAATTAAACTTCTTGCCTTTTATCGGTCCGATGAATAAAAAATGTAATTCTCCTAATATGTATTTTACCGCAATTGATAGCCTTCCGTCACGCTCCATTCTACGAACTGAGACCGGAACCTGAACATCTTTCAAAAATCCGAACTTAGCGCCACTCTTTACTGCCCGATGAGCGTACTCATGGTCTTCAGCAAAATGAATCGTTTCATCAAAGCCGTTTATCTTTTCATGCAGTGACTTTTTTGCAAAAACACAGAACCCAGGCAAATGCGGTCGTTTAGCCCCACAAACTCGAACATACTTATTGTAAAACTCGTGAGAAAACTTATCCCACCAATTCCCCTCAATTGGAAACACATCCGCAGTTGCCAAATCATAATTCTGCGCATGGAAATCACTCCAAGCTTTTTCTAAAAATCTTTTGTCGGTAAGTTCAACATCCGAGTCAAAAAATAATAGATGGTCAGTACTAGCCGCAGCCGCACCCAAATTTCTTCCACGAGACGGCAGACCACCCCCAACAACCTTCGCTCCAGCACTCATCGCAATCTCGACAGTACGGTCAGTAGAATTTGCATCTGCGACAATGGTCTCTGTCGGTTGCAAAGTTTGAGATTTGATCGAATTCAAAAGACGCGGAAGATGATCCTGCTCATTGTACGTGATTATAACGATTGAAAATGGTTGCATATTTCTTAACCCTCCCCCTTCCCACCCTTCAAGTGCCTCAGGGTGCCCTGAGCCTGTCGAATGGGCAGGGGGGGGAGCTGGAGGGGGTTGCCGTTATTTGTTATTTATTTTTTCAAGACTGAATACATCGCTACACCAGAAGCTACTGAAACATTCAACGACCTCTTTTTATTCATTGGAATTTCCACAATCCCATCAAGCTTATCAATAGTCTCCTGATCGATCCCCTCAACCTCACTTCCAAGCACAAGCGCGATCTTATCTTCATTAATCGAATTAATATCCTTCGCACCTTCACCTGTCTCAAGCCCGAGGATTTGATACCCATCCGATCGAAGCTCATCGATAATCTGATCAATATCACCCTGCTCCCAACTAACCAATTGCTCAGCGCCAAGCGCCACCTTCGCGATCTCCTTGCGCGGAGGCACAGCTGTATATCCAGTTAAATACAATTTCTCCACACCAAACGCTGCGCAATTTCGAAAAATCGCACCAACGTTATGTAGACTTCTTATGTCGTGAGCAATAATAATCATAAATTTTCAGAGTTGGACTTCCGGGAGTTGGACTCCCAGAGGAGTAGCTTCCTGTGGATATATTTGTTCTTAATAAGCTTTAAATTCTCTGCTGACGAAGCTGGAGTGAAGAATCCCTATTAAAAGAATCTAAATTCGCCATTCACATCTTGACTCCAATTTCGGAAGTAGCTCTAGGAGCTGGACTCCCAGAGGGGTAGCTTCCTGTGGACAACATTGTGATTATGTCAGGAATCTTGATTTTTCTCAATATTCGCGATAATCTATGGGCGGATTTCAGCCCCTTAAGCCTACTCGGAGCCATGATGTCTGATGAGCAGCATAAACAAGAACCGATCGTACCCCTGCCACCCATCGAACGACCGATGCCCTACACGCTTCGCACTGCCGATGACTCTAATGGCGGCGAGCATCACGACGTTGGTGCGCTCAAAGCGCTGACGGTTGACTACCAATTGGGCCTGGAGATGTCTGATGGCGCCCATAGACTTGACAGCGCTGTACTTGAACGCTTTCCTCGATTCGAACAAAACGCCAAGCTAGGCAATTTCAGCTGGTGGATTGGCAAGATCGTAATTAGTGGAACTTATAGGCATGTTGACGTGATGCTGGCTGTTGGCGCCGACAACACCCGTTGCGCTCTCATCAGTCCGATCATCGGACGGATCACTCTGAAGTTCCACCCGTTCATGACCTGGCGCGAACTCGCATGGCGACTATGGTCGCACGATGACCTACGCTTTGCCGATCCCGAGCGCATTCTCGAGGCTGCCGCAAACATGGGTGCACCGTTCCCGGACATTGAGGCAGATGATCTCTTCAGACTCCACCGCGCACACTTCGGCCATCTCATCGAGGACTAGCCCCAAGGGCAGCTCTCGATACGTCCGCCCTCCCCCGAGGGCGGATCTTGCTTTTTTGGTCTGTTCTGATAATCTCAATGAAGCCTTCCCACCGACCTATGTCCCAATAGGTCAAACCCACGCCCCTTGAGGAGCCACATGCCCGAGCCCATCGAAATGATCTACTTCTCGACTTCCGGAGACTACTTCGTACCTCTTTCTGAAACAGAACTCGTACTCACTGATGCAGAACGCGCCCATGCCATCACCCACTATGTGGCCTGGTTCGATCGCGAAGAAGATCGAATTGCAAAACACAAAGAGAACCTCAGCGCACAACACCCAAGTAGGATCAAGCCTCGCGTTGCAAGAGAGGGCGACATGCTCAACTTCGGTGTCATCGGCGGATTCATGGGTTACGACGTGGTGCTTCGCGAAGGCAACGGCCAGCACAACTACGTAATCGTTGTCGAATACGGCATATCCCAGCCTGTCAGTAAGGGCCTCACCACCTACAGAGGTCTCGAGGACTACCTGAACTCACGCTTCAAGGGTACGTCCGATCCTCATGGCCACCACAGCAAACCTGGCCCTCAATCTCCGTAAGCGGTTCAACGCCTCTCTACGCATCCGCCCTCCCCCGAGGGCGGATCTTGCTTTCATAGTCATTCTTGAGATAGCAGGAGCCCATCGTTACGGTGAATTCGATCAAATTCGATAATTGGTGGATCCCCGATCGGAGTCGGGGATGACAAAGAACTATCACTTATGTATACTCGCGTCACTATGAATTCACCCTGCCCTGACAAAGAAGCTTGTGGGTCTTGCGGATGGTCACACATCTCGTATGACAAGCAGCTCACTCAAAAACTGTCTGATATTAATGGGAGTTTTAAGTTAAAAAATCTTGATATTCGCTGTGAAGATATTATTCCAGCAGCTGAAACTGAGCATTATCGTAATCGCATGGATTTTGTGATCGACTTTGAGGGTCGAGTTGGACTGCGACAAAAAGGAAAATGGTGGAAAGTCATCGACGACCACACATGCTTTATTTCTGACGAAAAAATCGAAACTCACTTTAAGCATGTTCGCGACTGGACAAAAACCGCTGAGCTGAGCTTTTTCGATCGAAAAGCCCACACTGGTATCCTTCGATACGCTGTAATCCGATCCAGTTCGATTGGACAGACAATGATCAACATTGTCACTAGCGCGCCAGCTGATGAGATCGAGGAAAACACGATCAAATCAGCGCTTGAGAGCCTTGCACAGTCTGCCAACCCAACCACACTTATCTGGTCAATCAATCACACGATCTCTGATGTGTCATATGGCGACGAGCTAAGAACAATATCCGGCCCTGGATATATCGAGGAAGAATTCGATGAGATCAAATATCGAATCTCACCAAACGCATTTTTTCAAACAAATCTTCACACCGCTCCGATACTACTTAAAATGGTGCAAAAATATGTTGGTGACGTGTCAGATAAAACTGTGCTCGATCTGTACTGTGGCTCTGGATTCTTTTCTATCGCGCTTGCAAAGAGTGCGAAAAACATCATAGGAGTTGAACTTGTACCCGAGGCGATCAAAGACGCAAAGGTCAACGCCGAGATTAATGATGTTAAAGTTGAGTACCACGACGCTAAGACCGAGGAGTTTGACTGGAAAGAATTAAATCCAGATGTTGTGATTTTGGACCCACCGCGAAGTGGGATGCACGACAAGGCGCTAAAAGATGTAATTGACGCTCGCCCCAAAGTAATCGTCTATGTATCGTGCAATTACAAAAACTTTGCCCGCGAGTTAGTCGAACTTCAAAAGTATTACCGGGTCAGTAAAATGCGCGCAATCGACATGTTCCCCCACACACCACATGTCGAGCTCGTGACGAAATTAGAACTGAAATAATTTACCATCATTTTTTGTCATCCTGAGCGAGGCCGAGGACCGAGTCGAAGGATCTACTCAACAGATTCTTCGACTCACTTCGCTCGCTCAGAATGACGAATGAGAAGCATAAAAATACTGCCATTCAATTAAATGGCAGTATTTTTAATATCAATTCAAGAACCGCAATGCGCCGATTCTGGATGTTTTACTCAAACCACTTCCATTGTGGTCGCATGAATAGGTACAAAATTATAACTCCGATAAATCCAAATCCGGCAGAAATGAATGACACGCCTCCAATCAAGTTTAGAATGAATGCAATCACCGTAGTAGCAACGAAGCCTTGAAAAGCCCACATTTTCCACTGCCAAATATATAAAACAAAAATCAAATTCGCGACAGCTAATAACCCCATTGTAAATACAATCCAATTTGGCATGGAGAAATAAACGTCGCTAAACAACATTCCAAAGTTCGCCAGCGCCGCCCAAGCAGCAAAGATAATCATAATAACCAACCACACCGTAAGTCCAATATTGCGCTTTTTTGCCTTTGGACTCGGCTTCATAACATCAACCATAGATATAAATTAAAAGTTAAAAGTATAAAGTAAAAAGTATAAAATGTTATCACTCTTATACTTTCAACTTTCAACTTTGGCCCTTAAGCTTTCTATATAGGAGTATAGCGTTTTGTGTGATATTCGCGAAAAAGTACCTGTGGACAATTGACAAAACTCCAATTTTTTGATATAAAGATCTCCACACAAGTGGACATTCCCCTAGCCTGGAGACACTCCATGTATACGCAATTGCGTCTCATGTTCTGGCCGCAAGCGAGCCAGATGACCCGCTACATCAACCAGCTCATGGTTGATGGCAAGATCCCAGACACACCAGAGGCAGAAGACGCTGTTCGCAGCCTGTTCAAGCTTCGTCGTCCTGGCCCACGCAGGTGGATCGACTCTATCCTCGTGTGGGATGACGTCATGTTCAACCAGCATCCCAGCGAGAAGATCGAGAGGCGCCGTCGCAACGTCGAGGCGACCAAACTCGAATGCCTCGACGCCGAAATCACGGCTGAGGTGATCGACGACTTCCTCCCCGAAAGTCCGACCGCGCTTCAGATCGCCAAAAAGCGCCGCCCGCTCGAAGACCTCAATGACGGACCCGTCCCCGAGCTCGAGCACTACCGCAACCTCATCACCCCGAGCCCAGCAGAGGTCGATGAGCGCATCAAGGACATCTTGGAGGATGCTGACACCGAACCCTCGGCGCGTATCAAGAGGGGCTTCGGACGGGAGCCCAATCAAAGCCTGATCGAACGCTGGCACCGCTGGAGGGCTCTCAAGCGCCAGCGCTCGCTCGCCAAAGCCCACGGCGAAAACATCCACTAGGACGGTGTCTAGGCCCCCAAATCTAAACCCGCCCTCTCAACCGCCCTCCACTAGGGCGGTTTCGTGCACCTCATTGACAGCGTGCTTTGTGCGTGATACAAAAATTCAGCCCAGTGAATTCACAAGGAGGACAACGTGAACCCAACACTGCCCCACAGCCCGATGCGCGGACGAATGCAATGCTTCCTGATGTTTGGTCGCATTCCGGACACCGATGAGGCCCGAGCGGCTATTAGGCACTTGGTGTCACTTCGCCGCAGACCCAGCGCATTCCGCCTGCTCAACATGGGACGGATCGCAACTCGGATCTGTACCCTAGGCATCCTTGGACACAGGGACGACAACCGATACCGATTGATCTATGGCGCAAAACTGCAATGCATCCAAGCAGGCATTTCGTTCAAGATCATCCGCAGAGTCTTTCCAGAGGCACCAAACTGCTCACGCATCATGGCTGAGCAAGAACGCTACCGCCTCTAAGATCCTGCTCGTAAACTCTCAGACCGCCTCTTACAGGCGGTTTCGCGCATCCAAAAAACCAGCAGTTCCCCGCTGGTTTTTTACATTGTAATCGATTATGGTCCGATCGGACCGTAATCGATTACTTTATATATCTACCCAAACTCTATACTCTACTTACACCTTGTGCTTTTTAAGCATCACGTTAAGAATCGGTGGGGTTACGAGCGTTGTCACAATAACCATGATAACGATCACTGAGAACAACTCATCTGATATCACTCCAAGCCCCTTTCCGATTGATGCAAATATCAATCCAACCTCACCTCGTGGCACCATTCCAATTCCGATCATCCACTTGTTTACTCCCTTTCCAGCAACCGCTCCGGCAACAAGTTTTCCTAGAATCGCTACAACAGAAATTGCAAGCGCCACTAATATAACGCGACCATCAAATAGTGCTGCCAAACTTACCTCCATTCCGGTTAGCACAAAGAAAATTGGTACTAAGAAATATGCGAGTGGCTCGATCAAATCCTCGATGTGTCGTTCTGAATGATGCTCGATCGCGTCTTCGACTTCTTTGATTGTGATATTTTTTGCATGCGCGTCCTTCATTGCCTTTTTGATATCCCTAACAACATGCGGATCCTTAAAGTATCGGAAATGAACAGGGTCAAGAATTAGTCCAGCGGCAAATGCTCCCACAATTGCAGCCAATCCAATAACTTGTGCCAGGTATGCAAACACTAAACAGACAATAACTGCGAGGGTGAACTTCATCCCAATTCCTGTCTGAATCTTCGCAAACATCTTTCCAAGCCAAGGTGCCAACAACTGCCCAAGCACAATCGAGCCGACCAAGAATAAGATTGCTTTTGCCAGAATCCAACCAATCATCCCCAAGCTAACCGCTCCGACTGTAACGATTGCAGAGACTACTGCCAAGATAACTAAACCAAGAACATCATCAATCACTGCCGCTCCCAAGACAATCTGAGCTTCTGGAATATGCAACTTTTTCAAATCTTTAAATACACGCGCTGTAATTCCAACTGATGTCGCGGTGAGCGCTGCTCCCAAGAAAAGATACGCCGCTGGCTCCAGACCAGGCATAAACCAAGGACCTACAACATATGTTCCTAAAACAAATGGCAAGACAACTCCGATGATCGCCACCAAAAATGCCGACATTCCTACTTCTTTCATTTGCCTTACATTAGACTCAAGACCAATTTGGAACAATAGAATCACTACACCAAGCTCTGCCAAGAACTTGATTATTCCATCCTCCAAGATCGGTTCGAATGTGTGGATACCTAGAAGTACCAAGTTTCCTAAGATCACACCAATAACCAATTCACCCAATACTGCGGGTTGACCAAACTTCTCAACCAAACCACCAAGCTTTGCAGCGAGCAAAATCACTGCGATCCACAAAAATGTAAGTGCAAGGCTGCCATGAGCGCTATCACCTGCTGCACCTGAGGCCGTAACCACACCAGCGGCCACAACACCGACGAATGAAAGACTGTAGATCCATGAACGGATTTTTCTTGTCATATGACTGTTTGAATAACATTAATAGTTACTTTTGCGCGGAAGTATATATCAGAATTTAATTTATGAAAACCCTCTCGGTGGATGACCACATATTCTTGACGAAACTTTGAGAAAATGCTAATTTAAAGCGTCCTTTCCACGCGACACTGTCGCACTACTGCATCGAGGAGGCCATACAATGTCCGAACGAACCATCGAAGACGATCTCTGGCAGCTCAGCGTCATGCATACGAAGAAGCACTTCTGGCTTCGCTTCATGCAAGGTTCTGCGATCATCTCAGTCCCTGCCTTGGCCCTCGTCTTCATCGCCCTGGGATCAGGCGTGATCGTCGACCAGCGCCTCGGCTTCCTTCGCACGATCTCGAGCTTCTCTGCCACGATGACCGTGATGATCTGGGTGTTGTTGCACAGCCTTCGTCGGCCGGAACAACTCAGGCCCTTCTTGGTGGGAATGACTTCCACCCTGTGGGCCACCAGTCTCCTCGCCATCGCGATCACGAGTCACCCGAGCAACATCTTGGGACATGTCCTGATCGTGGTCATCGGCTTGGCAATCATCTTTGCGATCACACACCTCATCAAGAGACTGCGGCGGTCGCGAGCGGAAAGCAAGGCCAAGGATGATGTCACAAAGGCTGCGGAGTCCGTCGAAGGCTAGCATCTCTCGCAATTGAATCTTCGCCCCGCACCCGCGGGGCGCTTGTACTTTTAGCGTTTATCCCTATAATACAAATACTTATGAACAAACAACCATTTAAATCAGGTTTTGCTGTGCTTATTGGACGATCAAACGTCGGTAAGTCTACGCTTTTGAATACATTGGTCGGAACTAAGGTGGCAATCACTACCCCAAAACCACAGACCACAAGATTCCCTATTCAGGGTGTTGTGCACGATGATCGTGGACAAATAGTTTTTGTAGACACTCCTGGTGTGATGCAAAAGGCAAAAGATGAGCTTACTAAAAAGCTACTAGACTCTGTAAGACAGTCATTGCATGACATTGATGTTTTGATCTACGTCGTTGACCCTACTCGTCAAATTGGTAATGAGGAGAAGCAGACATTGAAAATGATCGAGGGTGTTGATAAGCCAAAACTATTGGTAATCAATAAAGTGGACGAACGGTCAGCGCAAAGAAACATCGACTTCTACCGCGATCTTTTAGAAGATCACTTTGATGGTGCAATTGAGCTTTCAGCGCTCAAGGGAACGAACATGGATATTCTAAAGGACTGGATTTTTGAGCACCTTCCAGAAGGAGATGCATATTACGAAAAATCTCAAATTTCAAATATCGGAAACAAAGAACGAATCGCGGAATTGATTCGTGAAAAATTATTCCTCCGCCTGCGTGAGGAAGTTCCGTACTCAGTGCACGTTGATGTTCATGAGATCGAAGAGCGAAAAAACGGAATCATGTACATACGCGCGGACGTCCTAACAACAGAAGATAGATACAAGCGCATGATCATTGGAAAAGGTGCCCGCGGTATAAAAGAAATTTCACAATCAACTCGCAATGAACTTGAAAATGTAACTGGTAAAAAAATATTCCTAGACATGGAAGTCAAAGTCGACTCACACTGGGTAAACAGATTTAACTAAAACCAAGGCCCCCTCTTCAAGGTCTGACCTCCCAAGGCTAGACCTTGAAAAAACACCCCGTACATAAGTGCGGGGTGTTTTATTTTAAACTTTCCACTTTCAACTTTAAACTTTATATTTCCCTACTTACCTGCCCATTTTTTCAATGCTTCATAATCAGTCGAACCGCAAATTGTCTCCTTTGTTTCTGTATTGATGAAAAATGGAACTCCTCCGCATGCACCTGTATCGTATTCTTCCTTTTTTGTTGCGTTTTCTGCATTCTCCCAAACCTCGAATTGCTCAACTTCAACCCCCTCTTCCTTCACCAAACGTTCCACAAGTGGTTTCATTAATGTGCAGTGCGGGCAACCCTCACCATAAAACTCTAAAAGCGCCATAATATTCGTATTATTGATTAGCTCTGATACAATTCATATATCTATGAAGTACTCCAAGTTTATCACATTCGACGCACTATTGATTAGCCTGGTTGTGGTTATCGCAACCAGTCTCTTAGTTTGGAATAGAATCGATACTGAGCCGCACATGACTGCCACGAACATCGAAACGGGTGAAATAATCGAACGAGGCGAAATCATGACCACGACTGATGAGCATAGCGCCTTCGAAGTTAATGATTCGATCGTGTACTTATCAAAAAACACAGAACTTAAACTTGTTGATGGCCGCGAGGGTCAAATCGACTTACAGCTTATACAAGGAAGGATCGTGCTCGAGGATAATCTGAACATCTCAATTCGTGAAGTGGACATCTCGACCACAGGACAAACAAGCGTCGTACACTACAGCTGGCTTGATGAGATCGAGGTCGCAACCATCAATAGCACAACGTTAATCGAGTTCGATGATCAAACTTTAGAACTAGAAAACGAAGCTATAAACCTACAAACCCTCGATCCCTACATAGTTCAATACATTGAATTAGATGCAGGAAACTCATCAGAAGCAGATTTCTACGAATGGGTCTCGAGTTTTACACAACAATGATTGACACGAGACTTCAAAAATGAGGTAATGAATGTAGACGGGTAGAGACTACTCTTACTCCGGTGTCAAAAAAATAAAACTCCCAAAGGACGCAATCCATGGGGGTTTTGTATTATCTCAGGAAAATGGGCCTGTGAGAGTAATTGGCAACTCTACCCGTCTTGATACCGGGTTTCGCCAGTTCGAATCTGGTCAGGTCCACCAGAACCCTGAGACCAACCACACCCAGTCGTTTTGACTGGGTGTTTGGTTTCACAACAACAAACGCCGCCCCTTTTCGTTAGGGCGGCGCAACGCAAGCTTGTGTGAACTTCACTAGAACTTGAACTCGATACAGCCTGTGGCCTTGTGTTCGAGCTTAAGGCCATGGATATGCACGGTGCGACGAGGCTTGAGATCGTCAGCGTCCATCTCGAGCCCCATCTTCACCACAAGACTCTTGACTGCTGTAATTGTGGGGATATTGTGAATCTCCACCCACCTCCTGAGATTTGAAGAAAGATGGCGCTCATCAATCTCATCACGCACCCAACCACCTACCAAGGTGTAAAGGGCCGCGACCACATCATCGGTAACGAACTTGGAACTCAGCATGAAACCTCCTGTCATGCGTAACTGATTCGTGAGTAGACTAGCGCAAAAATGCACCCATGTCAACAACAAACGCCGCCCCTTTTCGTTAGGGCGGCGCAACGCGGACTTGTGGACTTCGTAGGGGCTAGTAGTGAAGGCAAAGCTCGACACAACCCGTGCCACTCGTTGGGAGCGAAAGCCCGTAGATCCTGAGAATGTGGCGCGGCTCCTCATCCAACTTCTTGCGGACACCAAGCTCGACACGTGGTTCATCATAGCCCTCGCGAAGAGGGATGCCTGCTTTTCGAACCATACCGATCACAATGACAGCGATCTGGATCTGGTCCTTGCCGGCACCAAGGTCGGACATGACCCTGGAAGCGATCTCATCGTAGACCTTGCCGTAAGGCAGTTTTGCGCTCGCCATGATTGCACCTCCATGCATGGGTATAGGCGACTTGGGAATTCCAAGAATGCACTATGCCCGAAAAAACGGAATTTGTCAAACCTTAGGAGAATATTGGCAACAAAAACAAAAAGCCTACTCTTTCGAATAGGCTTGGAATATTCAAATTTCTAAAACTCAAATTGTTGCCAAAATTGTGGGATTAATACTTTTGCGTCAGTCTCTTGCTCCAAGTACGGCTTGAAT